>NZ_AJXN01000073.1 GCF_000286355.1 Kocuria atrinae C3-8
GGGTAGCAATTCAGTCGACGTTACGGCCCGGAAAACGCACTTTCCGGGCCGTAACGTCGACTGATTTGCTACCCGCTACTCCGTGACCTCGATCTGACCCCGCGCGCCGCGTTCGGCCTCCGCGAAGGAGTGGTTCACGAACGTGTAGGTGCCGGCCTCCGGGAACGACATCTCCACAAATCCGCCCTGCGCCGGGGCAAGGTCCAGCGCCTGCGCCCCGCCGGTGCCGCTCGGATTCCCGGGAGTCTCGGGCGACAGCAAGTACGCGCCTTCCTTGTACACGGTGTCGAACTGGCCGCCCACCACGTGGAAACTCGTTCCCTTGGATGGCCCCGCCGCGAGTACCCAGATCCGCACGCGCTCATCCGTGCGAGCCGACAACTTCTCGTGCATGTACTGCGTCGCGTGACCGTTGAACATGGTCAAGGACGGCGTCCCGGCAGCGATTCCCGCCGGATCCACCACGCGTTTACGCCCTCGGGCAGGTCGGGCTGATCGGCGGACGGCACCGTCACATAGGTCTCGTTCTGCACGAGTAGGTATTCACGATCTACATCGGGCAAGTTGGGCGGGTCGATGATCACCGCGCCGAACATACCCGCAGCGACATGTGTACTCATCGGAGCGGTCGAGCAGTGGTACAGCCAAATCCCGGAGCGCACCGCCTCGAAGCGATACACCAGCGATTCCCCGGCGCGATGGTCCGCATCGTCTCATCCGGCGACACATCTCCGGCGTGGAAATCCACCGAGTGACCCATGGTCCCGCTGTTGGTCAGCGTCACCTCGAACACGTCGCCCACCTTGCCGCGCAATGTGGGCCCCGTGTAATTGCCGTTGAACGTCCACGCGTCCATGGTCACGCCGGGTGCCACCTCGCGGGCGACTTCCTGAACGTCCAAGGTCAACTCGTGCACGGTCTCGTTCGGTGCCGGGTCCAGGGCCGGGTCGCGCACCTCGAAAGCCTTACCGGGTGCTGCGTTGAAGTCCACTCCCGCGGCCGGGTCCTGCGAATCATCCGCCGCCGACGCCGCTTCCGCACCATGGTTCTCGTGTCCCGCCGCACCCACGGGGTTGCCTTGTTCATCCACCGGAATCACGTTGACCGTCATGCCCATGGAACGGTGACCGATCACGGAGCACCAGCCTTCGAGCGCTTCGGTGATGATGCCGGCGTCTACCTCGGTGGTTTCGCCGGGACCCACACGACCGGATGTCGCACCGTTGGCGAAGACCAGGTCGTGCACATTGGTGGGGTCATCGTTGATGAGTGTGATCACCAACCGATCACCCACGGGGACTTCGATCTCGCCGGGGTCGAAACGCATGTCCTGATTGGCATGCATCGTGACTTCGGTGGTGTTACCGGTGGCCTGCACGGCATTTTGTGCGCCGCCGCTCAAGCCGATCCCCGCCGATTGCGGCGCCACGGCGATACCCGCGCCCACTGCGAGCAGGACCGTGAGTACACCCGCCACGATTTGACGCAAGGGCTTGGGCTTGCGCTCCACGTCGCCAGTGACAGCAATCGCGGGACTGGATCCACCGACTGTCGTGGCCGCATCCACCTGGGATGCGCCAGCGGAGGACGGTCGCCTGCGGTGCCGGGCATGCCCAGCGCAACGGATCCCGCGGCGGCGTCGGCGGTGTCCGCATCGGGGGACTGGGATGCGGCGCGCTGGGCGATGAGGCGGCGTCGTCCGGCGACCGAAATCTTGGCGGAGGAAATCATCAGGGGGATGAACGCGGCGAAGGCCACGGCGCCCACGATCGAGACCATGGCGCGCACCCACGAGGGCAAGATCCCGGCGGGCAGAGCGAACAGGGTGATGCACAGGTTCAACACTGTGACCCGGTAGACGCCGCCGCGGTTGATGGCCGCTAGGGAGGCCCGCACCGTGGCCGGTCCGCCGCCCATGGTGGACGGCAGGATGTAGCTCATCGCGCCCAGCAGCGTCTGCAGCAGGAACCCCGCGACGAACGGAATGGTCAACGCGCCCATCACGCTCATCTGGACACCCTGGACCGCCACGAGCACCAGCGCGATCACCACCGTGATGAATAGCCACGCGATGCCGGAGGCCACCGACCAGCCCATGTAGCCCTCGGGCAGTTTGCGCATGCCGGTGCGGATCATGATCCAGCCGACCACACCCACGCCCACCGCGTAGCCGAACAACCCGAGGACCACCACGGAACCCAGCCGCCCAGGGCACCACCGGCGGCCACCAGACTGCCCGCAGCCATGGCGGGCAGGCGACGCGAGACAGGGTGGTGGCCGCCTCTTCCATGCGCGTGCGCACCATGGTCGGCCATAGGGTGAGCAGGGTCGCGGATACCGTGAGGCCCACGAAGCCCAAGATGTTCACGGCCTGGTGGGACAGGAGCAATCGCGAGTGCCACGGGTCGGCCAGATCCAGGGCCAGGATCGCGCCGAAGATCGCCCCCACCGGTAGGAAGAACGCTGCCACGGCGTACCACCGCACGGTCATGCCGAACCGCGCGGGCAGAGCCGTGCGCAACTGGGACAGCAAGGACAGGCCGTGCCACGTGAGCAGCCCGCCGATGATCGTTGCGGACACCAGCGTGAGCCACCACCAGTTCGCGAGCATGCCCACCATCAGCAGAACCGTGCCCGCGGTGACCCCGTAAATGCGCAGGATCTGGCGGGGGCGTTGGCTGTCGGCGAGCCGGTTGTGCAGCAGCGCCTCGGTGAAGTGCTGTGACCACACCATGATCGAGGTGGTGATCAGCCCCAGCGTGACCATGTGGACCATGAGCACCGGGTGTCGGGGATCCATCGGTGGAAACCGATCACCAGGATCAGAGCGATCATCCACCAGCGCACGGGCTTACCGGCGGTGCGGTGCCATGATCTCCCGTGCTTCTTCTGAGCGAGCGCGGGGTCCTGGGGCTTGGCGAGAGTGGGCACCGTCCATCCGATCCACGAATATTGGCGATTTAAATGCAAGTATAGTTCGCTCGCCGTGCCCGTACCATGTGACGGTGACCCCAGAGATTATTGCCACCATCGCCACCTCGGTACTCATCATCATCGGGTGCCTGGGCATCGTCATCCCCGTGTTGCCGGGGTCCATCACCGCGCTGATCGGATTGATCATCTGGGCGCTGGTCGTGCAATCCGTGGAGGGCTGGGTGGTCCTCGCCCTCGGCGGCACGCTGCTGCTGGCGGGCATGTCTGCGAGCCTGGTGCTCACCGGAACACGACTCAAACGCCGCGCCATCCCCAACCGCACTCTGCTGTTCGGTGTGCGGGGGGTGTCATCGGCATGTTCGTGATCCCGGTGGTGGGTCTACCCGTCGGATTCGTTGTGGGTCTGCTCGCGACCGAAACCGTGCGCAACCGCAACTTCCGCACCGCCCTGGACACTTCATGGGTCGCGCTCAAGGCCGCGGGTATCGGTATCATCCTGGAGCTGACGTGCGCGCTGCTGGCCGCGAGCGTGTTCATCATCGGGGCCATCGTCTTCTTCGTCACGGCTGCCTGACGCACGCTGTCCGACATGGGTGCCTGACACAGCTGGCCACCACGACCGCATCGGTTGCCCTTATCCCTGACGGGTCGAAGCGGTCGCCGCGCCCCGAACTCCGCGCTCGACCTAACCACCCTTAACGCACGACACGCGCTCCGGCCGGAGCGGCGTCGTCGGCGGTTAAAGCCTGGTCACCGGCGCCAGGGAAGCCCCAGCACCTTGACGTCCTGACCGGGGCGCAGGCCCTCGGCCGGAACCACCATGAGAACGTCGGCGTGCGCCATGCCGGACAGCATGGCCGGGCCCACTGCGGGCTCGGGCAGCACGCGGCCCTCCTGGAAGTACGCGGGAATCACGCGCACGCGCCCGATCTGCTCGATCTCGGCCCCGGAGGTGGCTGAACGTACCTCGGCAACGGCTGACCGGTGGCACCGGCGATCAATGCGTGGCCGACACTCAGCAATCCGGTGACCGCGGACAGCGGACTGCCGGGCAGCGCCAGCACCACGGGACCGTCGTCCGGCAGCTGCGCCAGGATCACGCCGTGCGCGGGTTCCTGGGCCAGGCCGTCGATGATCAGGTGGGCGTCGAGCTCGGTGAGGGCCTCCCGCACGTGGTCGTCCTCGCCGTGGCCGGTGCCGCCGGTGGTAACCACGATTTCCGCGCGGGCATCCAGCAGTGAGCCGGCACCGGAAGGCGACTCGGTGAGTGCCGTGAGCACGCCCTGCGCGCCGTCGGGCACGCGTCGAACCTGATCCACATTGGCGCCCAGGTCGTGCAGTATGGCCGGAATCTGCGGCCCCAGGACGTCACGGACCTCGCCCGGGCCGGGAATGCCGTCCTCCACGACGTGCGCGAAGCCCAGCAAAACCGTCACGCGCGGGCGGCGCAGCACCGGAAGCATGTCGTGACCGGCGCTCGCGGCCAGGCCGATGTGCGCGGGGTTGAGGTGGCAGCCGATGCGCAGCAGCTCGTCGCCCTCGGAAATTTCCTGGCCGAGCGCGCGCACGTCCTGGTTCTGGATCAGCGACGCCGCCGGGGTGGCGTCCTCCAGGGTGTCGCCCTCTTGCGGATGGTACTCATCCATGTGGTCCACGGGTGCCTGTGCAGGAACCACGTGACCGCGGTGACCGGACAGCACGGCCTTGGTGTACACGGGCACGGCCGAACCGACGTGGACCTGGGTGGCCTCACCCGGGCGCAGCTCGACCACGGGCAGGATGCGCTCGTCCGGCGGCAGGGTCAGCAGGAGCCGCTCATCGGTCTCTGCGGGCTGTGGAGTGCGGATCCGCCACGGACCCTCACCAGCCACGGCCCAGCCGTCGATCGCGGCGGACGCGTAATGGGGGACCGGCATGATCGCGGTGATGGTCTCCGCGAGGGTCTCACCCAGGGCGTCGGTCAGCGGCAGCAACCTGCTGGGCAGCGGTTCGGGGATGCGGTGGGCGATCTCGCGGGCTTCATCCCAGTCAACCCAACGGCGCGTGGGTTCCTGGCCCTCGGTTTCCGGGGGAGTCTGGTCCGCGTCCTGGTTGAAGTGTTCGTGCGTGGTGGGAAGTCCGGGCATGCCATCTCCTCGACGTGTGGATTCAGTGCAGATCGAACCTGGTCACATCTTCCCATGTATCCACGTCCTGGGTGCTGCCCGCCGGAACTGCTACCTCGATCAGACGCAAGTGTTTCCAAAATGACCGGACGGAGCGGTCTCGCGAGGGGTACTCGGAGAAGACGGTGGTGAGCGGTTCGGTGCGGATCATGACGGCCAGGTTTTCGCGGTGGCCGTCGGCGGCTGTGGCGATCAAGCCGTCGGCGTCGGACGACAGGTGGGCGGCGGCGTCGGCGAGC
>NZ_AJXN01000074.1 GCF_000286355.1 Kocuria atrinae C3-8
GTGGCCACCACCGCGCGGAACTCGCCGCGCGCGCAGTGCTCGCGAGCGACGTCGGCCTCGAGCACGGGCGGGTCGTCCGCGAGTGGAACGTCCGCATGCAAGGGTGAGGGCGCCGGCGCGGGAACCATGCGATACGCGACGGCGGTCGAGACCTCGTAGCCGCGCTCGGCCAGTCCATCGGCGAGGGTCGCTGACGCCAACTCGGAGGCGGGCACCAGCGCGATCTCCCCCTCGGCAGCGGACGCGACGGGCCATTCGGCCAGCATTCCGGCCGCGCTCTGTTCACGCGTCGGTGTAAAGTCCACGCCGACCCCCGCCTCCCTCAACGCCGACGCCGTGGCACGACCCACCGCCGCGACGGACAGTTTGGGTGTGCTCGCGCGTGCTCGTTCCAGAGCCCCACCCCACTCTGTATCGGCAGCCACTGCGGCCAACGCCAACACTGTGTTCGCGGAAGTGACCGTGAGCCACGTGGGAGCCTGCGGGCGGGCCGCCGTTCCAGGACGGACAGTAACGGGGCAGTGTCCTCGGGAAGCTGCGCCTCGAGCAAGGGCGCCAGGCGCACGTCGTACCCGCGTCCCGCAGCAGGCCCGTGAGTTCACGGGACACGGCGGGACCGCGGGTGACCAACACGCGGGATATCACAGGGTCAACCGCGCCAATCGATCGGCGCCGTCGGCCAATAATTCATCCGCAATCCGCACGCCCAAGGCCGCTGCGGCCTCCACGGAGAGTTCGTCGGTGGCTTCGGAACGGCGCATAACCTCGGTGCCGTCAGGGTTGGCGACCACTACGTCCAGGTGCAAATCGCCGTCGACCATGCGGCCGTAAGTTCCCACGGGTGCCGCGCAACCGGCCTCGAGCCGGGCGAGTACCGCGCGTTCGGCGGTGACCGCCAACCGCGTGGGCAGGTCGTCCACGGCCGCGAGACCGCGGGCCAGCGGCGAATCCTCGGCGAGGTCACTCGAGACCTCGAGCGCAAGCGCGCCCTGCCCCGGTGCCGGAAGCATCCGCTCCGGGTCCAGGTACTCGGTGATCCGACCTTCCAGGCCCAGTCGCTTCAATCCCGACGCCGCCAGCACCACCGCGTCCAGGTCACCCGGGGCCACCCGGTTCAGACGGGTGCCCACGTTGCCGCGGATGTCCACGATCTTCAGATCGGGGCGCAGCGCACGCAGCTGTGCCACGCGGCGCGGTGACCCCGTACCCACGGCGGCACCCTGCGGTAGCTCGTCCAGGGTGAGACCGTCGCGGGCACACAATGCGTCGCGGGGATCCTCACGTTCGGGCAGGGCCGCAATGACCAGGCCCTGAACCGGTGCGGTCGGGAGGTCCTTGAGCGAGTGCACCGCCAGGTCCACGTCGCGGTCCAAGAGGCGTGCACGCAGGGCGGTCGCGAAGACTCCGGTGCCGCCCATTTGGGACAGCGGTCCGGTGAGCACATCGCCCTCGGTGCGCACGGTGATCAGCTCGGGCGTCATGTCGGCAGCGGCACCCACGGCGTCCGCCGCGTAACCGGTCTGCGTCATGGCCAGCTGGGATCCACGCGTTCCGACCTTGAAGGTTTCTTGGCTCACCGGTAAATCACCTCGCCCTGCTCATCCATGGCCACGGCAATCGGCTGGTCCAGCGGCGTCTGAGCACGGTGGGCCGGGGCTCGGTCTGGCCGCGCAGGATCTTCTGGCAGCAGTCCGCGGGGCAGTTGTCGAACCAGGTTCCCTCACCGCACGCCGAGACGCGCGGCGGGGCCGAATCGGTTCCGAGCCGCTGTTCAATGGCGTCCGCGAGCGCCCCCCACGAAAGCGGGGTGTGTGCCGGCGGTGGCCACGCGTTCGAATTCGATACCGGCCTCAGCCGCGGCGTCCTTGGCTTCGGTATCGAGATCCCAGATGACCTCCATGTGATCGGACACGAACCCCACGGGCACCACGGCCACGCCCTGAACACCGGATTCGGGCAGGGTTTCGATGACGTCGCAGATGTCCGGTTCGAGCCACGGGATCTGCGGCGGGCCGGAACGGGACTGGTACACGAGCTGCCAGTTCACGCCGTTCATCGCGTCCCCGAGCTGATCCACGATCCACCCCGACGCCGCCAAGTGCTGCGCCACGTACGCAGAGCCCTCTTCGAACTCGATCCGCTCTGAGCCGGAGGCGTGGGCGTCCGTGTCAGGAACCGAGTGCGTCGTGAAGAGCACCTCTAGAGGGCCCTCACCCGTGCGTTCGCGCAGCGAGGCCAGGGCGTCTCGCAGGCCTTCCACCGAGGGGGTCAGAAAGCCGACCTCGTCGAAGTACGGGCGCACCTTCTCCACGTGCAGCGTGTCGGCCAGGCCGAGCTCCTCCAGGCCCATGCCGTAGTCCTCGCGGTACTGGCGGCAGCTGGAATATCCGGAGAACGCACTCGTGGCCAGGACCAACAGGTCCTTGTACCCGCGCTCGTTGCACTCGGTGAGCACGTCAGCCACGTAGGGGTCCCAGTTGCGGTTGGCCCACAGCAGGGGCACGTCCACGCCGCGGCGGCGCAGTTCCGCTTCCAGGGCGTCACGCAGCGCGCGGTTCTGCGCGTTGATGGGGCTCACGCCACCGTTGGCGCGATAGTGGGTGGCTACTTCCTCGAGACGCTCATCCGGGATACCGCGCCCGCGGGTGACGTTGCGCAAGAACGGAATCACGTCCTCCTGGCCCTCGGGTCCACCGAAGGACGAGAGGATCACGGCGTCGAAGTGACGGGGTTCAGCGGCGCGCGCGGCGCTGAGTGGATTGGTGACCTGTTGTTCGACGGGTGCCATGCTTAGCGCAGCACCTCGGCGATCTCGGCGGTTTCGATCCGGCGTCCCGTGTAGAACGGAATCTCCTCGCGCACGTGCAATCGCGCCTCGGTGTTACGGAACTCGCGCATTACGTCCACCAGGTCCACGAGCTCGGGAGCTTCCAGGGCGAGCAGCCACTCGAAGTCGTTGAGACCGAAGCACGCAATGGTGTTGGCGAGCACCTGCGGGTAGTTGCGGGCCTTCATGCCGTGGTTCTTGAGCATTTCGGCGCGGCGCTCGGGGTTCATGTAGTACCACTCGTAGGAACGCACGAACGGGTAGACGCACACCCACTTCTCCGGTGCGATGCCGCGCGCGTACGACGGCGCGTGGTTGCGCGTGAATTCTGCGTCGCGGTGCACGCCCATCGCGTTCCAGACCTGGCGGGTTCCGCCCAGCAGCGGCTGACGGCGGATCTTGCGTACGGCCTCCTGCAGGACATCGGGCTCGTCACCGGTCAGCCACACCATGAGGTCAGCGTTGTCGCGCATGCCGGACACGTCGTACACGCCGCGCACGGTCACGTTGTCACCGGCGAGTTCCTGGACCAGGCGGTCGAACTCTGCCTGGTTCGCCTCGGAATCGGCCTCCGGGGTGCGATCCCCGGTACGCTCCAGCACGGTGTAAACAGCCCAGTACAGCTTCTCCTCGGTCGTCTCTTCCGTCTCGACGGCGGATTGCTGTGCTGCGTGTACGTGCTCGCTCATCGTGTGTGTCCTTTCGATGCTCGTGTCATGGCTGAAGTCTCAGTCAAGCTGTTCGGGTTGTTCGTACCCGTGGTTTCGCAGCAGTTTGGCAACCTGCTGCCGCGTATCGGCCACCACCGCGGCCAGTCCGGTGCCGGAAAGCCACGCGCCCACGGCAATCACGTTCGGGACGTCCTTGATGGCTCGGCGGAAGTCGTTGACGCGTTTACTGTGTCCCACGTCCGTGCGGGGCAAAGCGGTGTGCCACCGCACCACATCCGCGCCGACCAGTTGTTCGGGGCCGATGTGCACCCCCATCAGGGTGCGGGCGTCGCTGATGGCCAGTGAAATGAGGTGGCCGTCCGGCAGCGCAACCTCCGGCGGGACGGTGTCCGAACCGGTATCTGCGCGGCCATAGGACAGGCGCAGCACGTGACGGTGCTCTCCGGCCTCGCGCTGGACCCACGCCCACTTGGCGCTCGAGTGCGTCAGGGCCTTGGCGCGGACCTCTTCCACATCCGAGCTGACCAGCAGACCGGTCCCGCGCGGGGCGCTGTCGAGGTCCGGGCAGTCCAGCACCAGCGTGGCCAGGGCAACGCGCGGCCCGGGCTTGGGAGAGTAACGCTGCGAATCCGGCAAGTGGCCGCCCATGAGACGCACCGTGGTGGGGCCGTCAGCGGCCATGACCAGGAGCTCGCCGCGCGCCACGGCGGTTTTGTCGCCGTTCCGGGGCTGGCGTTGGATGACCATCCACCCCGGACGGCGCGGATCGCGATCCAGCGCGATCACGTCGTAGTCGGTGACGATCTTGACGCCGCGGGATTCCACGTCGCGCACCAACCGTTCGCTGAGCTGGTTCATACCGCCGTCCAGGCTCGCCACGTTGGCACCGGCCGGACTCTTGGCCCGCAGCGCTCCGGCGGCGGCACACAGGCTGCCGTGCTCGCGGAGACCGGCGCGCAGACCGGGCGCGACGGCGTCGACGTCGAGTTCATCGGGGTGGGTCGAGTACACGCCGGAGACGAACGGGGTGACCAACCGCTCGAGCACTCGGGTGCCCAGCCGAGCGCGCACCAGCGCGCCCAGCGACTTCTCCCCCGCGCCCACGGACGCGGGCAGCACCCGGTCCATGCGCGCGA
>NZ_AJXN01000075.1 GCF_000286355.1 Kocuria atrinae C3-8
GAACACTGGTGCGCATACCCTGCTGCGGGGCGAACGGGTTGTTACCGGGGCGAGGTGGCGCCCGGGCTTGCCCGAACGCTGCTGACCCGGACGAGCACCGCTCGGCTTGGGGCCGCCGGACTCGGAGCCGCGCCATGCCCTGCTGCGATGCGTACGGGTTGTTACCCGGACGGGCACCGCCCGGCTTGGGAGCCGAGGACTTGGGCGACTGCGGCTTGGACTCGGGGGCTTGGGAGCCTCAGTCTTGGGTGCTTCGGCCTTGGGGGCCGGAGCCGGCGTGGACTCTGCCTTGGGAGCGGCAGCCGGAGCGGCCTCTTCCTTGGCCTGAGCGGGCTTGGGAGCAGCCTGACCCGGCTTGGGGCCGGAGGCTGCTGCGGGACGCTCGACAGCGGGCTTGGTCTCAGCCTTGGGCTGCGACTTCTGCGCCGGCTTGGCGCTCTGAGTCTTCTGGGGAGCCTTCTCCGCTGCAGCCTCACCGGAACCGGCGGGGAATGCAGAACGGAGTTTCTTGGCTACGGGGGGCTCCACCGTGGAGGATGCTCCACGGACGAATTCCCCTAATTCTTGAAGCTTGGAAATCGCTTCTTTAGACGTGATACCGAGCTCTTTGGCGAGCTCGTGGACACGGGGCTTGGCCACATTTCTCCTGTCTCGGTTCGCACCGAAACAGGCACGAACCATTATCTTCCGTTGATGCGGCCTTGGGGTACGTCAATGATCGACATGACACCCTGCTGGCCGTGGGCGGAGTACGAAAAAGTACTCATCGCTTGGCACTCATCGGTTTTCCATGGTCTTCTGACTCGCTTTCGTTCTGTCCGTTCCACCGTGTGGACGGTAAAACGTTGAGGTGGTGACCGAGGTTCTCGGCACTGACGGCGGTGCGGAACGCGCGGTTGAACGCGCGGCGCCGCACAGCTGTACTGACGCATTCCTGGGTGGGGTGCACCCAAGCACCTCGGCCGCCGATCCGGCGGGACACGTCGAACACGGCTTCCAGGCCGTGGTCCGTCTGCTCCACCGCTACGCGGACGAGTTGGTCAGGGGACACAATTTTTTTGCATCCCACACAGGTTCGAAGGCTGTTTTGGCTCACCTTCGCTCCTGTACTTGCTCACGTGAGTACTCGGCACACGCCATGAGCGAGGCCGGTGAGTACGCACAATTCACGAACTGACCGTAGACCAGTCTAACGCGTCGGGGTTGATTCCCTCGAATTGCGGGTTCTCTCAGTGATTCGCCACTCGGGACTCGGGCACGATGTCGATGCGCCAGCCGGTCAGCCGAGCGGCCAGTCGAGCGTTCTGCCCTTCCTTGCCGATGGCCAGTGAGAGTTGGCTATCGGGTACAACGGCTCGAGCGGAACGGGTCCGCTCGTCCACGACCTCCACGCGGGTGGTCTTGGCCGGGGAGAGCGCATTGGCGATGAACACGTCGGGCTCTTCGGTGAAGTCGATGATGTCGATCTTCTCCTCCCCCAGTTCGTTCATGACCGCACGCACACGGGAACCCATTTCACCGATACACGCGCCCTTGGCGTTGGCTCCCGGGCGGGTGGCCACCACGGCCATCTTGGTCCGGTGGCCGGCCTCGCGGGCCAGTGCCACGATCTCCACCGAGCCGTCCGCGATCTCGGGAACTTCCATCTCGAACAGGCGACGCACCAGATCCGGGTGGGAACGGGACAACGTGATGGACGGACCCTTCATACCGCGCTTGGCCTCCACCACGAACGCGCGAATGCGAGCGCCGTGCTTGTAGACCTCGCCGGGTGCCTGCTCATGCGGGGGCAGCACGGCCTCCACGGTGCCCAAGTTGACCTGGATCATGCTGGGGTTCTTGCCCTGCTGGATCTGGCCGGACACCAGTTCACCCTCACGACCCTTGAAGTGGCCCAGCACGTTGTCGTCCTCGACGTCCCGCAGCTTCTGCAGGATGACCTGGCGTGCGGTGGCGGCGGCGATGCGGCCGAAGCCAGCGGGGGTGTCGTCGAACTCGCCGATCTTGTTGCCGTCCTCGTCGACCTCGTCCGCCCAGATGGTCACGTGACCGGTGCGGCGCTCGACCTCCGCACGGGCACCGCTCACGGCCCCCGGGGACTTCTGGTAGGCGAGCAACAGGGCCTGTTCGATGGTGGGGATCAGCACGTCCACCGGAATGTCCCGTTCGCGTTCGAGCAGACGCAGGGTACTCATATCAATGTCCATGTGACCGGCCTTCCTTCGTGCCCATTCGGGACCCGTCCGGGAACCAAACAGCGCGCCACACATGGGAGGTGTGGAGCGCTGCGCGTGGGTATTAGCTAATTGTTCTTCGGGCTATGGTACATCCCCCGTGCCCGTTTAGATTTCGACCTCAACTCGCGCGCCCCACACGTTCTGGTAGTCCAGGCGCTCCGGGTCCAAATACTTGATGGGCATGCCCTTCTTGGGCTGGTGCCAGCGCTGAAGCATCGCGTGATCGTCGTGGGCTTCCAGCAGACGGGCCGTGAATCGTTCGCCGTCCGTGGGGCGCACACGTACCAGGTGACCCACGTTGCGCTTCCAGTGCCGCGGGGTTTCCAGCTCGCGGGTCGCTCCGGGAGTGGAGACTTCCAGCTCGTAGGGCGGGCCTGGCACGGGGTCGTGCTCATCCAGTGCGGCGGAGATGTCTCGGGACACCTCGGCCAGGCGGTCCAAATTCAGGGCGTCCGTGCCGTCCGGCAGGTCCAGGACGATCCGCAGGGTTCGCTGAGAGCCCTTGGTCTCGAGTTCGAGGTCCTCCAAATACAGGCCCGCGGTGGTGACCACCGGCTCCACGGCGTTGCGAATGGCGGTAGTGTCTGCCGAGCTCATGCGTTCTCCTTCGTGTCGGTCGTTCTCCCTATCATGGAACAACACCGGAGCAAGGGAGGAATCGTGGCCGCTGAACGCACCACTCGCGCCTGGCCGTGGGTGATCGCGATCCTGGCCATCGCGCTGGTTGCCGTGCTCGCGATCGGCGCCTGGGCCACGTGGCGCCCGTTGTCCGAGTACGACGCCGCCCGGCTCACCGCCCGCGACATCGTCACTTCCGTGGATGAATCGTCCCGCGACGACGTTCCACGCGAGACCGTGGATCGTCAGCTCTCCGCGCTGGGACCCGCGGCAACCCCCGCGCAGCGCGACCGGCTGGACGAACAGTCGGCTCAGACTACTGATTCCAGTACCGCTTCCGGTTCTCCCGCAGCGGAGGCCTCAGAACCTGCTCCGGCGGACGTGGACCTGCCGTCTGCCGTCTCGCGGATGGCTGACTTGGCTTCGAACCAAGAGGACCCGGAGTTGGCCGCCACGATGAGCGGCATCGCGGCGTCGTGGTCCGCGGTCATTGCCCGCGAAGATCCCACCGCACAACCGTTGATGCGGTCCGATGCGCCCGAGGAGCCGGCCGCTGCGGGTGCCCCAGATCGAGACCAAGACGATGACTCGTCAGCAGAATCGGACGAGCGGTGCACTCCCGAACTGACCGCCGTGGCCACGCAGGTTGATCGAGCCCTGTTCACCGCCCAATCCGCCGAGGCCCGCGGTACTGATTCTTCAGACACTGCTCAGGCGTTGGACGAATGGCAGGAGAACCTGGAGCGGATTCAGGATCAACCGGCCGTCATGTCGTTGTACGAGTGCCAGCCCCGTCCCGCACGCGGCGGTTACGAAGTGCCGCGTGACATGACCGAAGACCCCGCCGCAGCCGCGGGCGAAGTGGCCCGGGACGTGTCCGAATACTCACAAAGCGCCATCGCCGCGGTCACTCCCACCGAACGGGCCTGGCTGTTGGACCTCCTGGAATCCTCGGCGCGCGCTCAGGCGCTGCTGCAGCCTTCCGATCCAGTACCCGCGCTGGTGGGCGAACACTTGGCTACTGACCGCTGAGGATGTCCCAACCCAGCTTCACGATGAGCACGCTCACCACCACGAAGAAGATGATCCGGATGAACGAGCTCCCCTTGGCCACGGCCGTACGAGCCCGATGTAACCCCCGAGCATGTTGCTGCCCCCCAGCACCAGGCCCAGTCCCCACAGGATCGACCCGTTGGCCGTGAACACGATGAGCGCCCCGATATTGGTGGCCAGATTGATGATCTTGGCTTTGGCGCTCGCGGCCAAGAAGCTGTAACCGAGCACCGAGACCAGTCCGATCACCAGGAAGGACCCGGTGCCGGGACCCATCACGCCGTCGTAGAATCCGATACTCGCGCCCAGCAGAACGGCCAGTCCGTAGTGCCGCGCACCCGTGTGGCGCAGTGCCGTGAGCTGACCCATGGTCGGGTGCGCGATGGTGAAGATCAGGACACCGATCAGCGCGGCCACGATGATCGGCCGGAACACTTCGGACGGCAAAAGTGACGCAACCGCAGCTCCCCCGCCGGACGCCACGAGCGCGACCACCGCCATGGGAAGAGCCGTGCGAAGGTCAGGGTGCACCCGTCGGTAGTAGGTCACCGCGGAGGTTGCCGTGCCGAAGATCGACCCCATTTTGTTGGTGGCGAGCGCCTGAACCGGTGTGATGCCCGGAATCATCATGCCACGGGCAATTGCAACAGGCCTCCGCCGCCCACCACGGCGTCAATGAATCCCGCGGCCAGCCCTGTGAGCACCAATAGCAGCAGAAGGCTCGGGGTTGCCGATACCAACCCCGAGCCTTCCAAGAACCATGCATCCACGCCGGATACCGGTGGTGACCGCCTGAGCGGTTACCGGGCCTCGGTCGAATCCGGCTGCACGCTCTGCGAGATGTCCGAGCGCAGCTCCTGAACCACCTGGTCCCGTGCAATGTCTCGGCTATCGCCAGTGCGACGATCGCGCACCTCGAGCAGTCCATCCTTGAGGCCACGTCCGATCACGAGGATCGTGGGCACGCCCAGCAGTTCGGCGTCGCCGAACTTCACACCCGGGGAGGTCTTCGGACGATCATCGAAGATCACGCTCATGCCGGCGTCCTCGATCTCCTTGACGATCTCCTCCGCAGCCTCGAGCACCTCGGTCCCCTTGCCCGTGGCCACCACGTGGACGTCTGCCGGAGCCAGATTGCGGGGCCAGACGAGACCCTTGTCGTCGTGGTAGTGCTCAGCCACGGCCGCCAGCGCGCGCGTGACGCCGATCCCGTAGGAACCCATGGTCACGGTCACGAGCTTGCCGTTCTGGTCCAGCACCTTGAGTCCCAGGGCCTCCGCGTACTTGCGACCGAGCTGGAACACGTGTCCCATTTCGACGCCGCGTGCAATCTCGAGTTCGCCGGAACCGTCCGGCGC
>NZ_AJXN01000076.1 GCF_000286355.1 Kocuria atrinae C3-8
CCCACGCCCACCACGTGTTCGACATTGGATTCCGAAGTGGTGGCCGGGTCAGTCAAGCCCCAGCTCATCCTTCGAGTAGGCGTACAGGCAGGGCACTCCCGCGTATTCCTCGATGCGTTCCTTGGCACCCGTGCGGCGGTCCACGATCACGGCTACGGCCACCACGTTCGCTCCGGCCTTCTGCAGTGCTTCCACCGCGGTCAGCGCGGAGCCACCGGTGGTCGAGGTGTCCTCCACGACCACCACGTTGCGGCCCACCACACTGGGGCCTTCCACCTGACGGCCCATGCCGTAGGACTTCTGCGCCTTGCGCACCACGAACGTGTCGATCGCGCGGCCCTGATCACCGGCGGTGCGCATGATGGCGTGCCCCACCGGGTCCGCGCCCATGGTGAGCCCACCGGCGGCGTCGAAATCGATACCGGCCTTGTCCAGCAGGCCGAGCATGACCTGACCGACGTAGCGCGAGGCCTCGTGATGCAGGGTCACCCGGCGCAGATCCACGTAGTAATCGGCCTGGATTCCGCTGGCCAACGTCACGTTTCCGCGCACGATGGCCAGGCCCTTGATGAGGTCGCGCAGTCGCTCGCGAGCGGTGTCCAGATCCACGGGGGAGAAATTGGTGCTCATGGCGTCCAGCTTACGTCCCCGGGCGGGTTTGAGAACGGTCGGTGACGACGCCGCTCGGAGACTTCACGCGGCGGCCGCCGGTCGTTCGGTCAACCTTCGCAGTTTGGGGATCGGAATCTTGTAATTCACGGCCACCGCGGTGCCGGTTCCCTCGTCGGACGCCCATCGCAGCAGCGCTCGGTGCGGGTCCACGACCTGAACTTCTGGCGCGTTCTTGGGTGCACCAGTGTCGATCACCTCGGGGGTACCGTGGACCGGCAGTTGCCCCATGACACGAATGGTCAGCCCGAACTGCTCGGTCCAGAAATATGGGACGAAGTTCAGAGGCTCCGCCAGATCACCGCGCAACAGCGAGAGTGCAGCAACCTTGGCATGCTCGATCGCGGTGGTCCACAGTGGCTGTCGTTCGCCTTCCCAATGCGCAATGTCCCCCGCAGCCACGACGTGCGGCAACACCGTGCCGTCCTCGTGGAGAACGCGACCACGGGAATCGGTCACCACCCGGTCGCCATTGAGTAGACCGGATCCCTCCAGCCAGCGGTCATGGGCATGATCGCCGATAGCCGTGACCAATACGTCGCCGGTGATCTGGGACCCATCGCTGAGCTCGACAACCGTCGATTGTTCATCCGCAGTTGCCGACACCGCAGCTGCGTCAATGAACCGCACACCCTTACCTCTAGCGACATCGGTGATTTTTGATGCCAAGTACTCACCGAGGTGGCGCGTCATGGGAGTTCCGGAGCACACCACGCTAACGTGGCACCCTCGTTCCACTGCGCCGGAGGCCAGTTCCATGCCCAGTGCACCGCCGCCGACTACCACCACGACTTGGCCCGGGACGAAACGGGACTGTGCATTTTCCGCATCGTTCATGGTGCGGAGAGTCAGTTCGTGGGCACTGTCCGTCAGTTTTCGAGCGTCAGCACCCGTTGCGATGACCAGACCGTCGAAGGCCACCTCGGTGTCGTCCTCCAGAGTGACTGTGCGTTCGAACAAGTCCACGCCACGGGCCGGGACACCTTGTAATTCCAATCCACCATGAGTGGCTTCCGGCAGAAGATGAGCCGAAAGGTCCTGCCCGTCCACGAGCGCCGCCTTGGATAGTGCCGGCCGGCTGTACGGTGCATGACTCTCATCGCCCACGATTGTCAGGTGGCCGGTGAAGCCCGCGTCGCGTAGGGCGTGACAGGCAGTCACACCGGCAATGCCGTGGCCGACCACCACGATTCGGTTCATGTCCGCGGGAGCATGCTGGGCCATAAGGATCACGCCAATCGCAGAGCGGCCACAGGGCACACCCGCACGGCGGCTTGGGCCTTGGCCAGGTCGTCACCCTCGACCTCGGGAACGTCGATGATCAGTTCGGCATCGTCGTCCAGGTGCATGAGATTCGGTGCCGCTTCTTCACACAATCCGTGACCTTCGCAACGGGCCTGATCCAGTTCAATCCGCATGAGGTGTCCTCCTACTCGCGTGCTGTCTTGCTATGGGCCGCCAACCGGCGACTCCTTTCGAGTGTTGCCCAGATCACACAGTGCGTCCAATGCATAGATATCATTAGTTACATTCACGTTGTGAATAACCCCGGGTGCTACCCACAGAAGGAGAGCCGTGAAGAAGTCAGCTGGAGCGACGTCGTCGAACCTCACCGAAACTGAACCACAGGACACGGAACTCGCGCGGGCGGCGGCAATGGACTTCAATCTGTTGGTCCCCCTTCTGGCGGTGATCGAGGAACAATCGGTGACCCGCGCGGCGCAGCGAGTGGGCTTGTCCCAACCGGCCATGAGCCACGCATTGCGCAGGATTCGCCGCATGCTCAAGGACGACATCCTGATTCGCCGAGGCAACGAGTCCCTGCTGACGCCTCGCGCTAAGGAACTCCTGGGCCCGCTCAAGCACCTCGTGCGTCAGAGCACCACCCTGGTCCATGAAGCCACCTTCGAACCGGGCACCAGTCATCGGGAGATCACGCTCGCGTTGAGCACGAGCACTGCCCTCGTGGCCGGGTCGGATGTCTGCCGCGTGATCTCGGAACGGGCGCCGAACTGCACTCTGCGGATGATCACCACCGCCAATCCGTCCGACTCGCTGTTCACCCAGGACAACGTGGACGCAATCCTGCTCCCCGAGGCCTTCACCACGGGCCATCCGCGCGAGCGCCTCTACGACGATCGCTGGGTGGTGATTTCCGGCTCCTCTGCTCTCACCAACGAGAATGCGCTGGAGCTACTGGCTACCCTGTCCCACGTGATCTTCGACGCCCCGCGCATCTCGCGGCCCTATCAAGCACTCCACGAACACGGCGTCGAGTACTCGGTGCGCACGCGCATCAACGACAATCTGCTGATCCCCACCTGGTTTCGGGGCGGGATCTGATCGCCCTGCACCGCAGGAGCACCGCCGAACTCATGGACCCGATCACGGATGTCCACGTGGCCGAGTTCCCGCTGGAAATCCCCTCACTCGGAGTGGACATCGTCTGGAATCCCTGGCTCCAGGACGACCCGTTCCGCCAGTGGCTCGGGCACACCCTTAAAACCGCCACGGCCAGCGGATATGCACACTGAGAATGCTGGCTATAAGAACAATTCACTTGCCGGATAGACGCGCACACCGTTGACTGTGATGCACCACACACCTCTTGATTCCAGGGTGCGTGAGCATTTGTGACTCAGATCCGAAAGGTCAACCATGACAACGGAAACGGCTGTTCTGGACAGCGTGGACATCTTTGCCGACGAGGTCTTGGAGAACCCGTACGAGGCCTACGGGCGCTTCGGGATCAGGCCGCTGCCGTCTATATTCCGGCTCGCGATCTGTGGGCCGTCACCCGCTATGAGGCGGTCCGCGAGGCGCTGGGCGATCCGGGGACGTTTTCCTCCACCGCGGTGGCCTTCAACCCGCAGATGAATGAGGTGCTCAAGGGCACGACCCTGGCCACCGACCCGCCGGACCACCAGCACCTGCGCAAGGTGTTGTCCCAGAACCTGTCACCGCGTGCGCTGCGTTCCGTCAAGGCTGACATCGAGGCCAAGGCGGACACCATGGTCCGCGAGCTGGCGGAACGGGACGAGTTCGACGGCATGCAGGACCTCGCCCGAGCCCTTCCACTCAACGTGGTCGTGGACATGATCGGCATCAAGGATCCGGAGATCCGCGCCAAGATCCTCACGTGGGGTGAGGCAGCGTTCAACCTCCTCGGCCCCATGAATGAACGCGCGCAGGCGAGCTTCCCCGTGGCCAAGGAACTCTTCGACTGGACCCACAACATCCAGGTCTCCGACCTCACCGAGGGAAGCATGGGCCACGGTATCTTCGCCGCGGCAGAGCGCGGTGACATTGCCTACGAAAGCTGCGGCATGATCATCACCAGTACGTGGCCGCGGGCATGGACACCACGATCGCCTCGATCGGCAACGCCATCATGCTGTTCGCCGAGCACCCGGAGCAGTACGCGAAGGTTCGCGAGGATCCCGCCCTGGTTCCTTCCGCGTTCAACGAGGTGCTGCGCATGCACTCCCCGCTGCCCGCCACGGGCCGCAAGACGATGCGGGACGTCGAAGTGGACGACGTCGTGATCCCGGAAGGCTCCCAGGTTGCCTTACTGCTCGCCGGCGGCAACCGCGACGAACGGCACTACCCCAATGCAGACACCTTCGATGTCACCCGCAACCCCGTAGATCACTTGACCTTCGGGTACGGAATCCACGGGTGCGCTGGTCAGGGACTGGCGCGCTTGGAGGCCTACGCCGCGATCGGCTCACTCGCCAAGTACATCAAGAGCTACTCGGTCGGCGATTTCACGCGCAAGATCACTAACACCACGCGCTCCTACGAGAGCATCCTGGTGACGGACATCGTGCGCGCCTAGTTCATCGCGGTTCGACGACGCCGCTCGGGTGCGTTGCGCACGCAAGGTGCCCGAGCGGCGTCGGCCACTTAGATCCAGCCGTTAGCCCAGGCGACCGCCGGACTCGGTGAGATAGCACTGCCCGCACAGGGACTCGTAGGTGACCTCGACGCCGTCGATGGCGACCTGATCGCCTTCGAACACGAACTGCTCCCCCACCTTGCGGGTGTTGAACACGGCCTTGCGGCCGCAGCGGCAAATAGTCTTGAGTTCCTCCAGCGAGTGCGCGAGCTCCATCAAGCGCGCCGAACCTGGGAACGCCTGGGTGCGGAAATCCGTGCGAATGCCGTAGGCCATGACCGGAACGTTGTGGAGCACGGCAATGCGCAGCAGGTCATCTACCTGGTCGGTTTCAAGGAATTGGGCTTCATCCACCAGAACGCACGCAACAGGTTTGGCGTCCACGTGCTCGAGGAGCGCGTCCGGGTCGTCGCCGGTCGCATAGCGGTGGAAGAGTTCGAGCACGCTCGCACCGTGCGGGATTAAGAAATCCACCGTGCGTGTGACACCCAGGCGGGACAGGATCTGGTCCTCGCCCTTGGCATCGACCTGAGGCTTGGCGAGCAACACCCGCTGCCCGCGTTCTTCGTAGTTATAGGCCGCCTGCAGCAGACCCGTAGATTTTCCGGAGTTCATCGCGCCGTAGCGGAAGTAGAGCTTGGCCACGGTGGGACAGTCTATCGGCAGCAACCGACCGGGACGCGTGGATGTGCCATGGGGCCAAATCGATCACTGACCGGAAATCGCAGGTGATGGCATCTCCACCGGGCTGGCGGCTATCAGGCCAGGCGCCCTCGAATGAGCTGTCCCCGGCTGCGATTTGTCCTGGGAAACTATGCTTAACTGTCGGGAGTAATCCGGCGAACCCAGGTATAGGGGAGGGCGATCGTGCCAGTGAACGAGCTCGATTCGTCGTCTGGTGTTCCCCTGTATCGGCAGATCAAGGACATTCTGCGTCACGAGATCATCGATGGCTCCGCCGACCCTCAAACCCCCATCACTGAAGCGCAACTGCTGGACCGCTTCGACGTGAGCCGTGCGCCCATCCGTCAGGCTTTGAAAGAACTCTCGGTCGAAGGATTTGTCTACCGCAAGCAAGGCAAAGGAACGTTTCCCGTGCCGGGCTCTCGGGTGCATCGACCGGCTACTGTTCGCTCGGGTGCGCTGTATCAGTTCCTCGCCGACACGGGCCTCGACCCGGAGTCCACGGTCACTGGTGTCGAACGCGTGGTGCCGCCGACTCGGATTGCACAGAACCTCGATCTGTCCAAGGGTGAAGAGCTTCTGCACTTCACGCGGTTGATCTCGGTGGAGGGCGCCCCGCTCGTGGAAGCAGATGTCTACATCCGTGCTCCCAAGGAGTTCATCCCGACCGGGGGCGCGTTGGAAGAACGAGGCTCCGCGTTCGAACTTCTCGAGCGGCAGTTCGGCATCACACTGGAACGCGCTGAACATGAAGCCTGGGCTACAGCAGCTTCTCCGCAACAAGCGGAGACCTTCGGCGTCCCCGAGGGCAGTCCCTTGCTCGTCATCGAAACCCTGTTCTTTGCCACAGGTGGCCTTCCCGCCGGCTGGCGCACCGCCGTTCACCGTGCTGACGAGTTCAAGTACCACTTCATCACCGGCGCGTAGTCGAGCAGCCTCCGCAGGTGGAGCATTCAGTGTGCCCTTGGGGCCGCTGATGACACACCGTGGGCCATGAGGACCCTTGGGCGAGCCGTTAAGGGTTCTAGCGGAACATCATGCGATCGGGAGGGCTGCGGCAGCGCTTGGGATGAGATCCAGCTGCCACTCCCAGCCTCGTTAACACCCGACCCACCCCTGACCTGGGCCTTAAATCCAGCCTAAATTCCCAGCCGCACTCCACTTACGCTTTGGCATAACAATATGTATATTGGTGCCACAACGTTACTCAGATCACACCACAAGCGATGGCTACGGCCCGTATGGCGGACACGAGGCTCTCCGGTTCATCGCTTCTCACGTTGACGACCGCCAGCACCCGCCCCTACTTGCGAGCAGACCGACACGGCCCACCCCGGAAGGCCATTAACGGCAGCCACAAGCCAGGGGACGCGAAGTGCCCCACGCTCCACACCGCGTCACCCTCATGGTCGGTGACGCCGATGAAAGGTAGTGCCCATGACAGATTCAGAGACTGTCGGCAATGCAACGGTCAACACGGTTCTCGGTCCCATTCACGCCGATCAGCTGGGGATCGTTGCAGTCCACGAAGCTCTGCTCTCGGTGATCCCGGGAGCCCAGTTCGCCCCGGACGTGTCCATGGACCGTGCCGAGATCTTCGAAACTCTCGCCGCCAAACTCAAGGACTTCCGCGAGCACGGTGGCGGCACCATCGTGGACAGCACCGGCATGTTCCACGGCCGCGACCTCAAACTCTATGAGGCGCTGTCCAAGTCCACTGGTGTGCACATCATCGCGACCACTGGCATGGGACCGGAGGAAATGCTCGGCGGTTACTTCCTCACACCGCAGACCAATCCACCCACGCCGTGGCCCGCGGAGAAGTTCGCCGACCTCTTCAAGAAGGAGGTCACCGAGGGCATGGTCGTTCCGCGCGTTGAACGTCGCGCCGCAGCCGGCATGGTCACTACCGCAGCCGCTCGCGAGGGCATGACCCCCACCGAGGAAAGCCTGTTCCGCGGGGCCGCACGCGCCGCCCTGAACTCGGGGGTCCCCGTCTCGATCCGCTTCGGCGCGGACGCCCTCCACGACCTGGACATCGTGCTCGCCGAAAACATCCCCGCGCAACGCGTGGTGGTGGGCGGGCTGGATCGCAAGGACGCGGCGTCGTCGAACGCGGCGCTCGAGGTGGCCGCGAAGGGTGCGTACGTCGCGCTCGATCACGTGGGTCTCAACGACGACGCCGCCCACCTCACCGATGACGAGCGCGCGGCTCTTGTGCTCGAGCTCGTCGACGCCGGCCACGCGGACAAGATCCTGCTGTCCTCGAACGCGATTGGCGTTGCCAAGGGGCAACCCGACAACGACCTGCCCTTCAGCTATGTCGCGACCACGTTCGTCCCACAGCTCGTAGCCAAGGGACTCAGCGAAGAGCACGCGCGGCAAATCCTGGAGAGCAACCCGCGTGACCTGCTGACCGTGGCCCCGGCGCACCGCGCCGACCAATCCTGAATTCTTGAGGTGAAGAAGTTGTCGAAAGTAAACACCGTGCTGGGAACCATCCCGGCCGAAGAACTGGGCATCGTGGCCATCCACGAACACATCGGCTACGGCATGCCGGGCTCCGAACTGGACACCCAGTGGTGGAAGACCCCGGAGCAGCGTTACGAGGAAACCGTTCCCAAGCTCCGTGCGTTCCACGAGTACGGCGGCGGCTCATTCGTGGATGTGACCGGTATCTGCAACGGCCGCGACGTGGACTACTACAAGTCCCTGTCCGCCAAGACCGTCGTGAACATCATTGCGTGCACAGGATTCGTGGGTGGCGATACGGCCCTGCCGCACTTCGCCCGAGCCTCCGTGGAATACCTGGCCGAGGTGTTCATTCACGAGATCACCGTGGGAATCGGAGACACCGGAGCCAAGGCCGGCGTGATCAAGGTGGGCGTCTCCCGCGGTGGCAAGATGACCGATCTGGACAAGCGCATCTACCGCGCCGCCGCTCGAGCTGCGCTCGCCACGGGTGTTCCGATCCTCACCCACCTGGCGATCGATGCGGAAAACGCCATCAACATCTTCAACGAGGAGGGCCTGCCGCTGGACCGCGTGCTCTTCGGTCACGCGGATGACGGCGTCAACGCCCAGAACACGCGCGACACCTGGATTGCCGAGCAGGGCGGCCGCGTCGGTTTCGACACGTTCGGTTATGAGACCGAGCTGCCTGATCCGCCGTTCTGGGCCCGCCCCCGCAAGGAGCGCCTGGATCACTTCCTTCGCTTCCTGGGTGAGGGCCACCTCGACAAGGCTCTTGCCGGTGTGGACGCGAACTGCAGTCCTCTGGGCTGGCCGGGCGTGAAAGGCCACACCGTGAACTACCTGTTCGAGGACCTCATCCCGGACCTGCGCGAAGCGGGCGTGGACCAGGCAACTATCGACACACTCTTCATCCACAACCCTGCCGATTTCCTGTCGATCCAGAAATAGGCACTTCTCATGCGGGGCGGGACGACGGCGCTCCGCTCACCCCAGATCTCACCAGAAAGTGACAAACCATGAAGACTTCGGACCTTCAGAACCTGACCATCGCCATTGTGGGTGGCGGCTACGGCGGCGCGTCCGCGGCGGCCGCTCTGAGCGCCCTGGGCGCGAACGTGACCGTGTACGAACAGGCCTCCGGAATGCACGAGGTGGGCGCGGGCATCGGTTTGCGCCCCTCGTCCATGAACCGTTTCCGCGAGTGGGGCATCTTCGACAACATCGCCGCGGTGAGCTCTCCCAGTGACTACTTCGAGATTCTCACGGCTACCGGCGATCCCATCATGAAGGACGACTGGCCCGAGGACGGCGAGGAGAAGCACACCTACCTGATCCACCGCGGTGACTTCATCGAAGCCTGGTGGGTGCGCTTCCGCAGGGCATGGTCAAGCTCGGCCACAAGTTGGAGAAGATCGAGGACAACGGAAGCAACGCCACTCTCACCTTCACCAACGGTGAGGTCGTCACCGCCGACCTCGTGGTGGGCGCGGACGGCATCAAGTCCGTGGTGCGCAAGCAGCTGTTCAGCGACAATCAACCGGTGTTCTCAGGTGAGCATGCTTACCGCTCCGTGATCTCCATCGACGACGCCCACGGGATGATCAACGACGACAACTTGCGCATGTACATCGGCCACGGCACCAAGGTGTACTTGTTGCCGCTACGCCACCGGAACCAGGTGTCCTTCGACATCACCGCACTGATTCCGGACAGCACCTGGTCCCCGGACGTCACCAAGGAAGACATCCTCAAGACCGTTGAGGGCTTTGACGAGCGCATCGTGGACATCGCCCGCGGCCTGAACATGGACACCGTGAACCTGCGGGCCGTATACGACATCGACCCCGTGGACAACTGGCACTCGGACTGTGTGGCGTTGCTGGGCGATGCCGCCCACTCCATGCTCCACCACCAGGGCCAGGGTGCGAACTCCGCGATCCTGGACGCCGGTGGACTTGCCGACGCCTCAAGACGGCCGATACCGTGGCAGAAGCGCTGGCCCAGTACCAGGCCGACCGTAAGCCCGTGACCGACGAGCTGCAGCGGATCTCCCGTTCCGGCTGGACCGAGGACGAGGTCAACTCCGTGTTCCCCGGCCAAAAGCCCGAGAACCAGAACCCCGCCGAGCAGCAGGCTGCGGATCACGACACCGCCGACCTCGACTCCAGCACCAAGTAGGAGGCGCATCCATGACCATTCACCCCAAGATTGCCGAGTTCCTCAAGTCCCTTCCCGAGCCGGACGGTTCACCCCTGGACCCCGTGGCCATGCGCGCCGGGGAGAACGCTCAGGTGCCACCGGTGCGGATCGCCTGCCGATCCATGACGTGCGGGAGGCGACCGCAGCGACGTCGTCCGGAGACGTACCCGTGCGGATCTACACACCCGCCGAGGCCGAAAGCTACGGCGTGCTCGTGTACTTCCACGGCGGAGCGTTCTTCTCCGGGAGCCTCGAGACTCACGACCACATTGCGCGTTCGTTGGCCAAGGAGACGGGCCTCGAGGTCGTGGCCGTTGACTTCCGACTCGCCCCCGAGCACGAGTTCCCGGCCGGCCTGGAGGACTGCTACCGCGTGGTCCGCTGGGTTGCGGAGAACAGTGGGGAGCTGAAGTGGGACGGGCGCACGCTGGCGATCGCCGGTGACAGCTCCGGCGGCAACTTCGTCGCCGCGGTCGCCGCAAAAGCCCGCGACGACGGCTTCGACCGCATCACCCACCAGATCCTGTACTACCCGTCCCTGGACTTGGATTTCGATGTGGACCGCTACCCCTCCCTGCGCGAGAACGCAGAGGGTTACGGCCTGGAAACCGGCATTCTGGAACCGTTCAACGCGTTTTATTTCGAGAGTGGCGCGGATCGATCGACCCACTGGTCTCTCCGATCAAGCGCGAGGATCTCTCCGGGTTGCCCACAGCCCTCATCGTCACCGCGGAGCACGATCCACTACGCGATGAGGGCGAGCTCTACGGCAAGCGCCTGCAAGAAGCCGGCGTGAACGCCACCGTGTCCCGCTACGACGGAGCCAACCACGGCTTTGTCCAGCACTTCTCCTGTATCCCCGAATTCCAACGGGTGTTCACGGAGACGGCTGAGTTCCTGCGCCGGAGCTAAGACACCGGACTCAGCCACCACCCCTAAATAACGACGGCGGCGCGGACCCACGTGTCCGCGCCGCCGCTTTCAACCTGCCCAGCATAGAAAGCCTGTGATCCATCAGTTTCACTATGCGACAGCACTGAGTGACCCGAGAGGCCACCATGTCCACTTCAACTCGTACGAAATTCTGGACCTATGAGAACAAGATCGTCGCGATCTTCTTCTTCACCGTCGGCTTCGTGTTCTTCGACCGACTGATCCTCAACTTTCTGATCCCGTTCATTCAAGAAGACATCCATCTGGACAACAAATCCATCGGCCTGCTCGCGGCCGCGTTGTCCGTGACCTGGGCGCTCGCCTCAATCATCGGCGGGCGCATTTCCGACAAGGTCAAGAGCAAGCGTCTCTACCTGGTCATCCTGATGGTCGCGTTCTCGTTGACCTCGTTCTTCCAGGGCTTCGTAGTCACCTTCGCGCACCTGGTGATCCTGCGTTTGCTCATGGGGCTGCTCGAGGGCCCGATCATCCCAGTCACCCAGTCCGTGCTCGCCATGGAATCCTCGCCACGCCGACGCGGCTTCAACCTTGGCTTCACCATGAACACCGCAAACGGCTTGTTTGGATCCATCCTGGCACCGCTGGTGATCGTGGCCCTCGCAACCATTTTCGATTGGCGCACTGCCTTCTTCCTCACCTTGGTACCCGGCCTCGTGATGGCCGCGATCATTTGGAAGGTCATGCGTGAGCCCAAGGTCGACGACGCCGCTCTGGCGCCTTCCGCCTCGGATTCTCACGGTGCCGACGGGGCGGCTTCCGCAGCCCGCGTGCGCCCCAAGGGTCAGCTCAAAGAGGTGCTCAAGAACCGGAACATCATCCTGTCGATCCTGATTTTCAGCGGTTTCATGGTCTACCTGATGGCACTGATGGTGTTCGGTCCCGTTTACCTGACCAGCATGAAGGGCTTCTCGCCGGGCACCATGAGTATGGTCATGGCTGCATTCGGACTGGGCACCGCGGTGTGGGGTTTCGTGGTTCCGCTGATCTCGGATCGCATTGGCCGCAAGCCCACTTCGGTGATCTTCGGACTGTTGTCCGTGATGGCCCCGTTGAGCCTGTTGTTTTTCTCCAGCCCGTTGTTAATGGCCCTGGCGGTGTTCATCTTCGCCGCCGGTATGGGCGTGGGCGGCATGGCCATGTCGGTGATTCCCGCCGAGTCCGTTCCCGCGATCTACGCTGGCCTGGCCGTGGGACTACCCACAGGAATCGGCGAACTCATCGGCGGGTTCTTGAATCCCCTACTGACCGGCATCGCGGCCGATCAGTTCGGGCTTCCCGTGGCGCTGCTCGTGAGCTGCGGCGGTGCCATTGTCGCCACGATCTTTGCATTGTTCCTCAAGGAAACCGCGCCCCGCGTGGTGGGCCGACGGGAAGCAGACCGGAAGCTGGTGGAGGTGTAACCGGCGACCGCGCCGTCCACCGAACCGTGTGAGCCCCGCTGATCGAGTTGGTCGGTCCGCGGGGTTCACTCCGCTTATTTGGACCAGTCTCGAGCGCGCTTCGATCAGTCGTGGGTCATGAGCGTTGTCTGGATCCTCATGCCGTAGGTTGACGACTATGGAACAAACGGTGGCGGAGCTGTACCAGCGGTGGGCCGAGATCGAGGTCAAAGAACTGTCCCCGATTTTCTACGACTGGGCCACTTCCATTGCGGACGATTCCGAGGTGCTGGGGCTGATTGATGATCTCCCTACCTCGAAGCGCCAACCCAATCTGGTTTTCGCGGCCGCCCGTTTCTGTGGTGCACCAGTCGGATCGTATTCGGAACTGCGTCCTTCGTTACTATCGCGTTGGCTCGAGGTCGAATCGGTGATTCGGGAGCGGGCAACTCAAACCAATGAAGCCGGGCGGTGCGCCGTGCTCCTCCCGGTCCTGAGCCGACTGCGGGGGCCGCTCGCTCTCATCGAGGTGGGGGCGTCCGCGGGTTTGTGTCTTTATCCGGATCAGTACAGCTATCGGTACGATACCGATCAAGGTGTTGTTCCGCTTGATCCGACTACTGGACCCAGTTCGGTTGAGCTGTCCTGCCGCATTGAAGCGGACAGTGTCCCCAACCAACTTCCTACTGTCGTATTCCGTGCGGGGATCGACCTAAATCCGGTTGATCTACGAGATTCTGATCAAGTGAAGTGGCTTGAGACTCCGATCTGGCCGGAGCACGATGACCGCCGTCATCGCTTTCGGGCAGCGGCGGAGTTAGTTGCTGCGGACCCTCCGATGCTCGTGAAGGGTGATCTCCTCGACAACATTTCCGCATTAATCACCGAGGCCCCCAAGAACGCAGGCGTGGTGGTGTTTCACAGTGCGGTCCTCGTCTATCTGACGCCTGAACGCCGTGATCAGTTCGTCGAGCTGATGGAATCCATGCCTGACGTGACGTGGATCAGCAATGAGGGTGAAGACGTATTGCCCACGGTCGCTTCGCGGATCTCCGTACCTGTCAACGGACGAACCGTGCTCGCACTAAACGGCCGGCCGTGCGCAGTCGTTGGTCCTCACGGGCAGAGCTACGAACGAATCGGGATCGCTGAGGGAGCGAGCAAAAAACTGGCCGAAGGGCTATTGCGAGATGGCCCCAGGACTGATGCCATGGGGTATGGAAACTGATAAACAAGCGACCGGTTCAGATTCCAAACGCGGGATTTCCCAGACCATCAAATCTTTCATCCCATCCTTTTTGCTAGTGCTGATAGGTATCGGAACACTCGCCATGAGGGCCAACGGGATCATCAGCGACACAACATCATCGATTGTGTTCGCAGTCCTGATCGCTGCGGGATTGGTGATCTATGTGCTCCTGAACCATGTCCATGGACGGGAGTAACGCGAGCGACGCGGCTACTGCACCACACCCGCCTGCTATGCATACCCGTGCATCGTGGTGAAGAAGGGCGAGGGCTCCAACGTGGGGTCCCCGGTGTAACCCAATTCTTCCGCGACCGCAGCATACGGAGAGTACGGCGAATCAGAGTCGCGGAGACCGTCGGATAGGTAACGCTGAGCGGCGTCGGCCACGCGGGACTCGATGTCGATGCTTTCCTGGATCACGTGCCGTGCCTGGTCTCCTGAAACGCCGATCTCGTAGGCCTCGCCCGCGGCATTGCGGTAGGGGTGGCCCAGGAAGAGACGGGTGGGCTGCACGGCGTCCCGCAAGTACTCAAGGCTTGAACGGTAAGCGACCGGATCCTCATAGCCTGGGAAGCCGTTGGCCGCGCCGTGGATCTGAACAGCGTCGCCCACGAACACGTCTTTCTGACCGTCGATGCAGTAGGCGACCGAACCAGCGGTGTGACCGGGGATGTGATGAACGGACACGGTGACGTCGCCACCCAGGGACAATGTCTCGCCACCTCGAACCAGGACCTGTGGTTCCATCTCACCCGAGATGACCTGATTGGCCATGCCCATCTGTTGTTCTTCACCCTCGGGGTCGTTCAGGTACCGGGCTCGCGTGTCCATGTACTGGTCGACGTGGGCTCGCCGCGAGCGGAGGAGGGCGGCGTCGTCGTGATGGATGACCACCGTGGCCTTGCGGCCGGTCATTTCCCAGAGCGCATGCGCACCACCCAGGTGGTCGATGTGGCCGTGGGTGAGCAGGATCCAGCGAACGTCCTCGATGTTGCGGCCGAGCTTTTCGAGTTCGGGGGCCATGCCCTCCGCGGGAGAGGACGCGATGCCCGTGTCCACGATGGCGGGTTCCGGCGCATCGATGAAGAAGCTGTAGAGACCGAAGCGACCCCACGGTGAAACCAACGGATGGACGGGAACGCTGTGCGTCATGGTGATCTCCTACGGGACGAACGGCCGAGGACTGCTGAGTCCATTGTGCGGTGTGGTCTTGCACACACTAACTTTAGTATAATAATATTTCCAGAAAGTGCCCAGGGATCATGCCCGTCACCAGGACGGCGTGCACTCCGGCGCTAGTGAAGGAGCTACCCACTCATGGCCGAGTTCGAAACGCTGGATGCTGGCGGGGAATCCATAGCAGTTCGCAAAAACCTCAAAGTTCCGATGCGAGACGGCGTCAATCTGATTGCGGACGTCTATCACGGCACCGAGGATAAGCCTCGTCCCGCGCTCGTCGCCCTGAGCCCGTACGGCAAGGAATTGCAGGCCATGGCACTGACCATGCCCGCGCAGCGGCGACCCAGCCCCATGTGGGACGGGTGCATCGAAGCTGGCGATATCGCCCGCGTGGTCCAGGAGGACTACGCCCACGTCATCGGCGACCTCCGCGGCACCGGTCATGCCGAGGGTGAGCACATTGGCAATTACAACGCCGGTGGCGTCTCCTTGGGACAGGACGCCTACGACTTCATCGAATGGGTCGCCGAGCAGCCTGGTGCGACGGCAACGTGGGCATGATTGGCATTTCCTACTTCGGCTCCATGCAGGTGCTGGCTGCGGCCGAACGCCCGCCGCACTTGAAAGCCATCTTCGTCTCCGGTGGCCACTACGACTTCTACGAGACCACGTACCACGGCGGCATCATGTGGTTCATGCCGCGCGCCGCACGCGAGGGGCGCGGCGGCGATTCCGGCTGGGCCTTCACGGACAACGTCAAGTCCCGCATGCTCGAGACGTTCTCGCCGGGCGAGATCCAGGAGCGGGTCGCCGAGCGTTTGGCTGATCCCGACGTCGCCGCGTGGCCAAATCTCGTCCATGTCCTGAACTACCCCAAGAACCATGAGGCCTGGTTCGACATCATCACCAATGAGCTGGACGGTGAGTGGTACGAGGAACGCAATCCCATCACATTGGCCCCGAATATCGACATCCCCGTGTACCTGCAGATCGATCAGGGCCGCGGCTGGACCATGGACGGGACCATCGAACTGTTCGATGCTCTTCAAGGACCGAAGAAACTGGATATCGGGTCCTACCCTCCGATGCAGTCGCGCCCGTTCATCGAGGAACACGACAAGATGTTCCGCTGGTACGACTACTGGCTCAAGGGCATCGAGAACGGGGCCATGGATGGTCCCGCCGTCAACGTGTTCGTGGAAGGTTCGCGAGAGATCGCGTCTGGTGAGCAATGGCCACCGCTGCCGGTCGAGTACCAGCCGTTGTACTTGCGCCCCCGGCGAAAGCTGTCGTTCGAGCCTGAGCTGATGGGCGCTGAGTACGCGGCCCCGGACGGCTTCTATCAGGCGCCGCTCACCGTCACGGACAAGGTGGAGATCCTCCGCTGGGACACCGAGCCGTTCGAAAAACCTACGGAAATGATTGGCACCGGTGCCGCGCACATCTTCGCGGAGATCGACCAGGACGATACGAACTTCATCCTGCGCATGTGGGACACCGCTCCCAACGGGAAGCGTCAGCTGATTACCACGGGATACCTCAAGGCTTCACACCGCGAGCTGGACGAGCGTACGACCGAGGGCAACCCGTATCACCCGCACACTCGCACCGAACCGGTGGAGCCGGGGAGTATCCAGGAGTACGTGCTGCGGCTCTACCCGTTCGCGAACACCTTCAAGCAGGGACATCGGCTGACGGTGGAGCTATCCAATGCGGAGCCGCTGGCCGATGAGCACAACTCCTTGCTGCCCCCGGATGCTTTCCACCTGCCGGTGGGCCGCCCGGTCACGCACAAGATCTATCGGGACGCGAAGCATCAGTCGCGTTTGGTGCTGCCCTTCACAGTGCAAGGTCTTGAGGCGTAGACGCTAACGACACCTGGCTGGGGCGGGTAGGCGCAAACCCCGTGACCCACCAGAGGTCCACTGTTATCGTTGGCCCTCACGACGCACGGGGGCGAAGCGGCTTGTCACTAAGAAGTTCACCATGGACCGCGGAAGTCACCCGACACCTTTGGGACGAGGAGAACTGACATGGCCGGACTTGCACTCGTGACGGGAGCTTCATCGGGCATTGGGTTTTATCTGGCCCAGGGGCTTGCGGCCCGCGGCTACGACATTGTGGGGGTGGGCGCGAGCTCGCGCGTTGATGAGTTGCCCGAAAAACTTTCGAACGTGACCGTGCACCCGGTGCGTGCAGACCTCTCTAGCCCCGACGGGCCGAAAGAGGTCTGGGCAAGGGTCGAATCCTTGAACCGCCCGTTGGACGTTGCGGTGTTCAACGCGGGCAAGAGCTTGGGTGGCGCCTTCATCGACACCGACATCGACGACGAACTGCAGATGCTCTCGCTCAACGTCACCTCGCAGATCCTGCTGGCCAAGCCCGTAGTCCGACACATGGCCGAGCGCAGGCAGGGCAACATTCTGATCACCAGCTCGCTCTCCGCCACCACGCCCACCCCGTACGAGTCGATCTACGGCCCCACGCGAGCGTTCATGTACAGCTTCGCGCAGGGGCTGCGGGAGGAAATGCGCGAGTACGACGTCAACGTGACCGCGCTCCTGCCGGGGGCGACTGCCACCGAATTCCACGATCGTGCCGGAATGCAGAACACCGCTTTCGGCGACAATTCCACCAAGAACGACCCCGAGTTGGTCGCACGCCTCGCTCTGAACGGCCTCTTCGCCGGCCGTGACCACGTGGTCGGTGGGGATCGGAAGACCAGGCGGTCCGCGGTTCTCAACAAGTTCCTGGGTGAGCAGCGCAAGGCTCGGCGCTTCTCGAAGGATTCTCGCGAGCGGTAGTGGACACGCAGCGCTCGTAACCAACGGACACGATGGCCCCGGCCAGGTCCCCGTGTGCAGTACGTTTAGGTCACTGATGACCGCGAGGGTCCGGTGAACCGGCCTGCGGTCCGCGCCGGACAGCCAAGCGAGGACGTCATGACTCTTCCCACCTCATCCGATTCCACCCGGTCCGCCACGGAGCAGTTTCGCGCCGCTAGGGATCAGTTGTTGCGGTTGCGCACGGATCTCGACGCCGCTCATCGCGAGTTCGAGTGGCCCCGGTTCACGCACTTCAACTTCGCCCTCGACTGGTTCGACGCGCTCGGTCACGGCGAAGAAGCCGACCGCGAGGCCCTGGTCATCGTCGAAGAGAACGGCACCGAAACCCGCCGCACCTACCGCGATCTCTCCGTCCGGTCCTCGCAGTTGGCCACGTGGTTGCGCGAGCAGGGTGTGCAGTGCGGTGACCGCGTGATCCTCATGCTCGGTAACCAGGTGGAGCTCTGGGAAACCATGCTCGCGTGCACCAAGCTCGGCGCGCCCATGATCCCCACCACCGTGATGCTCGGCCCCGCCGACCTGCGCGATCGTGTCGAGCGCGGCAAGGCCAAGTGGGTGGTCACGTCCCACACCAACGCGCAGAAATTCGCCGACGTCGCTGGCGAGTTCACGATCATTGAGGTCGACGACCAGCCCGACTTCCGCAAGCCCGTTCCGCCATCGGCACTGCCGAGCAATCCGGCCGCGCCTTCCACTTCCCGGGGCGATTCCCAGGCCGACGACGACGCCGCTTCGCGCCCCGAGCGTTCCTCCACCGTGGGTGAGCATCCGGTCATCCATTTCGCGGACTCCTATTCGGGTCCGGATACCTTCGAGGTGCTCGAGCCCTCACCGGCGGATGATCCGCTGCTGTTGTACTTCACCTCCGGCACCACCTCGCTGCCCAAGCTGGTCGAGCACACGAACATCACCTACCCGGTGGGGCACCTGTCGACCATGTACTGGATCGGCTTGGAACCCGGCGACGTGCACCTGAACGTGGCCTCCCCGGGCTGGGCAAGCACGCATGTCGAACTTCTTCGCCCCGTTCATCGCGGGCGCTACGGTGTTCCTCTACAACTATTCACGCTTCGACGCCCGAGCTCTGATGGACCAGATGGAGCGCGAGGGCGTGACATCCTTCTGCGCACCGCCCACCGTGTGGCGCATGCTCATCCAGTCCGATTTGAGCCACCTCAAGAACCCGCCACAGAAGACGGTGTCCGCCGGTGAACCGCTGAACCCGGAGATCATTTCCCGAGTCAAGAACGCCTGGGGCACGGACATCCGCGACGGCTACGGCCAGACAGAATCTTCACTGCAGATCGCCAACACCCCGGGTATGCCGGTCAAACCGGGTGCCATGGGCCGCGCCCTTCCCGGATACGAGACCGTGCTCATCGACACCGCGACCGGGGAGGAACGCGCCGACGAGGGCGAGCTGTGCCTCCGGCTGGACCCCCGCCCCATCAGCCTGACCCCCGGCTATCACGGGGATCCGGAGAAGACCGCCGAGGCGTTCCGCGACGGCGTCTACCACACCGGTGACGTGGTCTCCCAGGACGAGGATGGCGTCTTCACCTACGTGGGCCGCGCCGATGACGTATTCAAGGCCTCCGACTACCGGCTCTCCCCCTTCGAACTCGAGTCCGTGGTGATCGAACACCCCGCCGTGGTCGAAGTGGCCGTGGTCCCCTCACCGGACCCCATCCGATTGGCTGTGCCCAAGGCCTACGTGTGCTCGGCAACGGGCACGAACCGAATGCGGAAACCGCCGAGAGCATCCTGCACCACTGCCGCGTGAACCTCGCAGCGTACAAGCGTGTGCGTCGCCTGGAATTCTTCGAACTACCCAAGACCATTTCCGGCAAGATCCGCCGCGTGGAACTGCGCGACCGCGAAATTCGACTGCACCCGGCAGCCGGTGCGGAACCGGCGGGCGAGCACGTGGAGTACGCAGACACCGATTTCCCCTCGCTGCGGGGCAAGTAGCCGAAGTGGCTCAGGGGCAGTCCCAGGGTGACGAACCTGGGCGCTGCATGCACCGGACCGCGCCCAACGGCGCGGCAGCAACATCCGAAGGGATAGCGGAAATACGCGGCGCGTAACCAACCGCGCGGAACGGCGCCCGAGCCGCGTCGTCGGCTCTATTCTGCGGTCCGCGCGATCGCGGAAACCTCGACCATGAACTGCTCCCGCGCCATGGGGGCGACCACCACGGTAGAGGTGGGCGGGACGTCGCCGGTGAAGTACTTCTTGCGCACCTCGCCCACCGCGCCCGCGTAGTCCGCGGAGGCGAGGTAGGTGGTCGTGGAGACGACGTCCTCCAGGGTGCCGCCGGCCTCGACGACCACGGCCTGCAGGTTGTCGAAAACCTGGGTGGCTTGGGCGGTGATGTTGCCCTCGCCCACGTAGGAACCGTCCGGGGCGAAGGCGACCATGCCGGACACGTGCAGCGTGTCACCGTCCAGCACGCCGTAGGAATAGGCGTTGTTGTCCGCGACGTGAGCGGGCAGGCAGGACGGAACGATTCTCTGGCGGCGGGGCATGAGCACTCCTCAAGAAGGCGAAAGATGAATCCGCTCAACCTTCCCAAACCCCCGTGACGGGTGCAACATAGAGGTATCACTTTTCGTGACTCGTCCTTCAGAGGCCGTGCATCATGCCGTCCCATCCACGTCACCGAGCAGCTACACCTTCCATTGACGACGCCGCCCCGCCGGGTGAGCGCGAGGGTCACGGTGAGCGCGACGTCGGCACAGCGGTCCGCGCTGTAGAGCCACCCGATCCCGCCGATCTGGCTGTTGACCTGCAAGGAATCCACAAGTCGTTCGGAAAAGCCCATGTGCCCAACGGCGTGGACCTGCAGATTCCCCGCGGAGTGATCGCGGGCTTCCTGGGGCCCAATGGGTCGGGTAAATCGACGACCATTCGAGTTCTGCTGGGGTTGTTGCGGGCGGATTCGGGCACCGCGACCGTGCTCGGACGAGATGCCTGGCGGGACGCCGTCGATGCTCACCGACACCTGGCCTATGTGCCCGGGGACGTGAATCTGTGGCCCGGGCTGACCGGTGGCGAATGCATCGACCTGCTGTGCCGGATGCGCGGTGGCACCCGAGAAGGCGCCGTGGCAGAGCTGACCGAACGGTTCCAGCTGGACCCCCGCAAGAAGTCGCGCGCGTACTCCAAGGCAACCGGCAGAAGGTCGCGCTGATCGCCGCGCTCGCCTCGGATGCCGAGCTTCTGGTCCTGGATGAACCGACATCCGGACTCGACCCGCTCATGGAGCGCGAGTTCCAAGAGGTCGTGCGGCAGCGCCGGGCCGAGGGCGTTTCCGTGCTGTTATCCAGCCACATCCTTTCCGAAGTGGAACAGCTGTGTGACACCGTGGCCATCATCCGCGAGGGCTCCGTGGTGGAGCAAGGCCGCTTGGAGGACATGCGCCACCTGACCCGGGTCACGATCGACGTGATCACCGCACATGACCCCGCGCTGCTCGATGACTCGATGGATCTGGGCGAGCTGCAAATCCATGAGATGGCCGAGGGGTTCCACATCACCGGGCAGGTGGAACCGGCCGCACTCCAGGACATGCTTCCCGGCCTCCACAGCTTGCACGTACGACAACTGCACGTTGCTCCGGCCTCGCTTGAAGAGTTGTTCATGCGTCATTACCGCGCGGAACCGCACGGTGAGGCGGGGCAGGCAGCTGGCCCGGGCGGCGTCGTCGGCGTGGAGACTCGCGCGCCTGGGAAGCCTGCGAAACCGGACCCGTCATGACACGCGAGCTGCAAGGCACGGCCACCTTGCTGAAGTTGGCGCTGAAACGCGACCGCATCCGGTTGCCCATCTGGGTCGTGGCCGTGGGACTGCTGCTGGCCGGGGGCGGTCAGGAACTCGCGCAGGTCTTCTCGAGCGCCGAGGAACGCCAGGTGCGCGCCACCATCATGGGACAGCCCAGCGGCATCTTCATGGGAGGCCCCGGCTACGGCCTGGACGACTACACCGTAGGGGCCATGATGGCCAATGAATACACGCTGTTCATCGTGGTGGCAGTCGCGATCATGGCCCTGCAAACGGCCGTGCGCCACACACGCGGTGAGGAGTCCGCCGGGCGGATCGAGCTGCTGCGCTCCACACGAGTCGGGCGGCACGCGGCACCCGCTGCGGCCACGGTCATGCTGCTCATCACCGCCACCTTGATCACGCTGGTGTGCGCCGGATCGATGCTAATGCTCGACCTTCCGGCCCAAGACAGCTGGGCCTTCGGCGCGGGGATCGGGGTGCAGGTGCTGGTGTTCGGCGCGGTGGGATTGCTGTGCGCGCAGTTGTCCTCCACTCCCCGCGGGGCCACGGGCCTCGGACTCGCCGTCCTGGTGGTGGCCGTGGTGGTGCGCGGAGTGGGCGACATCTTGGAATTGCACGGCAGTTGGCTCTCGTGGTTCTCGCCCGTTGCCTGGTCCATGCAGACGCGCGCGTTCGTGGAACTGCGCTGGTGGCCGCTTCTGCTGGCCGTGGGGCTCACCCTGGTTGTCACCCTGGCTGCGATGGCCCTGCAGTCCCGCCGCGACCTGGACGCCGGACTCCTTCCGCAGCGGCCCGGGCGGTCGCACGCCGCGAGTTACCTGCGCGGCCCACTATCCCTGGGGTTCCGGCTGACCCGCACCTCTAACCTCACGTGGTTGATCGCCTTGGTGCTCTTGGCCGTGACCTACGGATCCTTGGCACCATCATGCGTGACTCGTTCGCGGATCTCCCGGCCTCTTATCAGGCCATCATGGGCGGTTCGGATCGCGCGGTTCAGGGCTACCTGGACCTGGCCATGACCACCATCGCCTGCGGCGCGTCGGCCCTGGCCGTGGCACTCGCGTCCAGGCTCCACGGTGAGGAAACGGACGCTCGAACCGAACTCGTGTTGTCATTGCCCGTCGCTCGGATTCGATGGTTGCTGAGCTGGTGGGCGCTGGCCTTCGTGGTGTCCGCGGTGGTCCTGCTCGTGAGCACTCTGGTCCTGGCCGCCACCACGGACGCGGTGATCACGGTGGATGGCGTGTACTCGGGCCTCCTGCTGACCTGGGCCACGTACCTTCCCGCGCTCGCCCTGTTCGCATCCATCGCGGTGCTGGTCTACGCATTCTGGCCCCGCCTCACGGTGCTCGCGTGGGTACCGGTGTTGTTCGTGGTGGTCGTCGCCATCCTGGGGCCGCTTCTGAGCGTGCCTCGTGGGTCGCGGACCTCTCGCCGTTCCATCACGTCGCACGCCTGGCCATTGATTCCGCCGCCGACGCCGCCGCGCTCACCTGGATCTCGACCGTCGCCATTCTCACGGCCGCCTTGGCCGTGGCCGCGTTCCGTAGACGGGATATTCCCCGAGATTAGTAAGCAGGCTTATGAGATGATTGAGTAACCCGCACGGGTGACACATCTCAATCATGAACCGAGGCGACCATGAACCATTTGGTCAAGAAGCGCAGTCTTCTCGCTTCAGCAGCAGGCCTACTGTTCATCGCGACATCATGTACTCCCACGGAGGCCTTACCCGCTTACGACTCCATGGACGACGTCTATCGAGCCGTGGACGGTCACGTCGGGTGTGCAGATCACGTCCACGGGCCACCAGTCGAAATCTTGAATGCCGCTCAACCCACGGGTGAATCTCGCATGTGCACCAACTCCGTGGAGATCCTCTGGTTCAAAGCAGCAGAGACCCACCAGGAAGCGCGATCGATGGCCGCGAGCGCCGCCGATCCCTCCGGTTCAGTGCACATCGTGGAAGGCGCCAACTGGTTCGTCATCGACCTGTCCGAAGTTCAGCACCGTTCATTCCCGGATCGGGAAATCGACATGAAGGAACTCGCAGCCGCCCTGAATGCCAGGTACTCGATCGAGCAGTAGCCACGTGCATGTGACTGGTCAGAGCGTGGGAATCTATTGACTTTCGATAGATTTCAAACGACACTCAATGCATGCTCTCGGAACGCTGGGCCGTTGTGCCCCTCAGAATTTTCTTGGCGGTTCTCTTCGGAGTCCTCGTCCTGCTTCAGGTGATGTCCCTGCCCGGCCAATTTGCACATATGGCCCAGGAGTCACCGGACATTGCTCACCTGCGGTGGCCGCTGACTGCCATCACCGTGTTCTGGGTGGTGTGCGCTCAGGTCGTGGTCGTCTGCACGTGGAAGCTCTTGACGCTGGTGAGCCGTGACCGCATCTTCACGCCGTCCTCCTTGAAATGGGTGGACGCCATTGTGTGGGCCATTGCCGCAGCCTGGGCCGTCCTGCTGGGCGTGTTCTTGGCCGTAGCTTCAACGCCGACGACCCCGGACTACCCCTCTTAATGTTCCTCGTCTTGACCAGTGTCACTGTGCTGGGGCTGCTTATGGTGGTGATGCGAGCGCTCCTCCGCCAGGCCACCACGTTGCGCACCGACTTGGAAGCGGTGATCTGATGCCCATCGTCGTGCGCATCGATGTTGAGCTCGCAAAACGGAAAATGAGCGTCGGCGAGTTCGCGGACCGCGTGGGCCTCACCCCCGCCAACGTGGCCGTGCTCAAGAACGGCCGCGCCAAGGCCGTTCGTTTCACCACGCTGGACGCCATGTGTCGCGTGCTTGAGTGCCAACCCGGGGATCTCCTCGAGTGGGTCGAGGACTGACCCATGAAAAGTCTCCTCATCATCCTCATCGGCCTGCTGGGCCTGATCGTCGGTACAACGGGCCTGATCCTCGGTGAAGCTGACGACTCTCCTGGTCTACAGGGCCTGGGCGTACTTCTCACCCTCGGTTCCGTATTCCTAGCAGCAAGAGCCTTACGACTTCGAGCACGGGATTCACCCGGCGACCC
>NZ_AJXN01000077.1 GCF_000286355.1 Kocuria atrinae C3-8
CTAGCGGGGTGCCGCGCCCTCGGCGTGGAAACTCGGGGCCGGGCGGCGAGCTAGAACGCCGAAAGTGTGTACAGGTACCGCTCCTGGATCTCCTGCAGCGAGTCACCGGCGTGCGAAGTCCCTCCGGTGGCCTCCGAGATCTCCCTCAGGTCCTGGGGAGGGTCGCCGTCGGTGATGGCCATGGTCACGATGTAGACGGGTTTGTCCCGGTCCTGTTCCTCCTTGAGGGTACGGACCAGCTCATTGAGCTCTTCGTCGTTGCCGTGCGTATCGCTGCCGTCACTGACGATCACCACGGAGTTCACGGCCTGCTCCCGGTAGTTGTCCTGAACTTCACGGAACGCTGCCAGGGCGGTGCGATACAACCCTGAGCCGGTGTCTTCCGCCAGCTCCGCGTTCGCCAGGGCATCCTGGATCTGCTTCCGCTGCGGGGTTCCGTCCACGTACTCGTCCATCCGTCGGATCGGGACCAACTGCTGGTAGGGCTTGTCCGCGCCGTCGGCGACCGTGGAGGTCCACAAACCGATGGAATCCCGGGTGGGAATGAATTGCGTTCGGATCACCGTGGAATCCACAGCGGTGCGCCAGTAGGAACGATTGGCCTCGGGATTCTCCCGGCCCATGCTCTCCGAAGCATCCAGGACGTACAGGGCGTTGTGGGCGGAGGTTTGGCGGGACCACGTGGTCATCAACCGCTGCCAAGGCATCTCGTCCTGAACGACCAAACGGGCGCGGCAGCGGCGGAGCGAGAGTCCGCGAGCCGTCGGCCATCGACCCCGCGCAGGTGATGGTCGGTCAGAACTTGTAGTCCGCGCTCGGAATCCAGGTACACGGCGATCTCCTCGGCGGCCTGAGCAATCGTTTCGTTACGGCTCGCGGCCTCGGACGGGACCATGAGCGGGTAGTCCAACAACCAGGCGCCCGATCCGGGAACCATGGCCCGAACCTGATCACCCTGGGGATGGGATTCCACGAAATCCAGGAACCCCTTCTCGGAAACCACCGCCATCCGTTCCTGGCTCACGGAGCTTTCGAGTAGCTCGGCCTCGGTGGAGGCGGCCTGACCTGATTCCCCGGACACCGTGCGCGCGATCATGGCGCGGGTCAGTTGCTGCTTGGACGCCGTGTTGTTCTGGACCTCGGCCACCGCGGAACGCGCGGCCGCGTGCGCCGCGTTGTCCCGGAGCGGATTGCCCATCAGGACCGAGCTGTCCCCGATGATGTCCGTCCAGGTCGTGAAGTCCCTGGTGTGTTCCGGGGCCACGACCACTGGTGAGGATGTCGCCAGGGACTCGGTGTGGATCGTGAAACGTTTGGTTTCCGAAGTGGTCGGGAAGACTGCGCTCGAGGTGGGGATCCACAACCCCGCCGACATGTCCTGTTGGGGTTCTGCGTGGTCATCGGGATCGTCACCCTGCCGGGTGGTGTCCAGGACGATGCAGGACTGCGAATCGACGGGCTTTTGCTTCAGGATGTCGGCCATGGTCTGATCCGTGACCACGGGTACGCGCTGGGTGGTGTCGCACTCGGCCGGCACGGTGGGGCCGGTGGCGTGTTGCTCGCTGTCGAAAACTACGAAACCCAGCCCCGTGCCCCCCAAGAGCAGGATCGCCAGCCCACCGGCCAGGGCAGTGCGGCCGCTGCGACGGGTGCGTTCGGCGTCGCGCCGAGCACGGCGCGTGCTCTGGACGTTCATCCTGTCTCCCTCGGGCCCATTGATACGACAGTCCCACCGATTATTGCCCGCTCGGCCAAGGACTGTAGGCCGTGTGTCCGTGATTGGTGACAAGTGACCACCAAAGTGTGGACAGTTCTGTGAGTAGATCGCGATCAGGCGTTGGCTACCTTATAACTTGAGGACCCGAGGGAGGTGCTCAGCCGGGGAGAACAGTCTTGGGCGGACCGTTGACTTCGGCGTCATCATTGCTGCTTTAGGGGGCGCAAGATCTCATGAAAAATCGTATTGCACGTGCGGGTGCCGCCGTAGTCGTCGCTGCTGGTTTGACCTTCGGTGCGGCCGCACCGGCACAGGCCTTCTCGTGGTTCGGTCCGGGCTATACCTACCCGTCGCACTCGGAATGGGTTGTTCCCACGTGCCAGGCACCGGTGAGTTCGGGTCGTTCTTCAACCGGAACTTCAACAGCCACATCGGTGACTTGAACAACTTCACCTCTACGGCCAGCAACATCTACTCCAACACCTTCTCCAGCCCCAAGGGTTTCCTCACCAGCTTGGCGTACACGGTGACGCAGCCGATCAACTTCTTGGCGTACCCCACTCTGGATCTGCTGGGCCACGGTCAGGCCACCGCGCAGTCCAGCTGCTAGTACCGCAGCATCTCGAACGCATGGCGCGTTCAGTGTGAACAGGCCCCCGGTTGCTCAGGCAACCGGGGGCCTGTTCGTAGCCCGGAGTGTGGGCTACTGGCCGTTGATCGTCCGGTGTTCGCGGGACAATTCCATGTAATGCTCTGCGTTCTTGCGAACGGCAGCGCGTTCATCGTCCGTGAGTTCTCGGCGGACCTTGCCGGGCACACCGGCCACCAGGGAACCGGGTGGCACCTGCGTCCCCTCGAGGACCACGGCACCCGCCGCGATCAGGCTTCCGGTGCCGATCACCGCCCCGTTGAGAACGGTGGCGTTCATTCCCACGAGGACTTCGTCCTCGAGCGTGCAGCCGTGCACCACGGCACCGTGGCCAACGCTCACGCGTTCACCGATGGTGCAGGGGTGGCCAGGATCCGAATGGACCGAGACGTTGTCCTGCAGATTCGAGTCCGCGCCCAGCCGTAAGGGGGAGCGGTCGCCTCGCACGACCGCGCCGTAAAAGACCCCCGCGCCGGGGCCGATCTCCACATCGCCGATCAGGGTCGCGTTGGGAGCGACGAACGCCGTGCCCGCGACCTTGGGCTCATGGTCGCCGTAGGGGAGGGAAAGATGCTGTGCTGCACCGGTGGATTCGCTGTGCGTCATGGACCACAGTTTATCCACCGGTGCGGGGCGCAACGTGACCTAGCGGGCCTCGTTGCCGTCAGACACGGACTGGCGACGCAGCCGGGCCAGGGCCTTCTCGGGACGTCGGGATGCTCGGTGCTTCAGGGACACGGAGATCTTCTGGCCACCCTTGAGCACGTACTCGGCGCCGTTCACATGAATGGTCACGGGTCCCGCCTTGGACGAGGTGCCTTCCAGCTCCAGAATGTCCTGGTCGATGGAGACCTCGATGACCTGTCCTCGGTAGAGCACCGTGAAGTCCACGGCCTGCAGTTCGCGGGGCAGCGTAGGGCGGAACTCGAGCCAGTCACCGCGCACGCGCAATCCGGCATAGGCGCGGGTGATCACGTCCACGGAACCGGCCATGGCGCCCAGATGGATGCCCTCGCCGGTGGTGCCGCCCTGGGTGTCGTCCAGGTCCACCATGAGGCGTCCTGGAAGGAACCCCATGAACGGTCCGGATCCAACCACGCGAGGACCGCGGCGTTGACCACGCGGGACAGCGAAGACCCGTTGGAGGACCGCGCGATGTAGTGGTCCACGGTGCGCTGCACGGTGTCGTGGTCGATCGAGTAGCCCATGCGCTCGAGCTCTTCGACCAGACCCTCCGGGCCGAGCAGGTAGACCAACATGATGGTGTCCGCTTGCTTGGTCAGCTTGTAGTTGTTGGTGAGGTCGCCCTCGTTCTCCAACAGCAAGTCCAAGCGACCGATGTTGTGGTACTTGGTGCGGTAGAAATCCCAGTCGAGTTCTTCGAGCTGGTCGTAGCCCTCGAACTGCGAGATGGTGCCGTCCGAGTTGAACGGCACGTACATGTGCTTGGCCATGTTCAACCAGGTCTGAACCTCCTGGCTCGAGATCTCGAATCGTGTTTCGAGTTCCTCGCGCTGGTGCTCGACCATGTCGTTGAAGATGTGCGCCGAGTGGCGGAACAACCACGACGCCAGAATGTTGGTGTAGGCGTTGTCCTTGAGTCCGCCACCGTGCTGACCCGCGGGGCCGTCGTGGTATTCGTCCGGTCCCATGACACCGGCAATGTGGTATTTGCCGTCGTGGGAGTCGTACTCGGCCAGGGACGCGAACAATCGGGTGATGCCGATGATCAGTTCCGAGCCGTGGCCGGACAACCAATCGATGTCACCGGTGGACTCGTAGTAAACCCAGGCGTTGTACGCGATGGCCAGGCCCACGTGGAATTGGCGCCAGGAATTATCCGGCAGCCAGCGACGGGAGTGGTGGTTGTACAGCTCCGGCGGAGTCTCCTCGCTGCCGTCCGAACCGGACTGCCACGGGAAGGCCGTACCGTACAGGCCGAATTCCTGGGCACGGTGACGCGCCATGCGAGTCGACGCCACCTGTAGGACAGCAGGGAGCGGGTCACATGCGGGTGGCGCATATTGACCACGGGCAGGATGAACAGCTCGTCCCAGAAGATGTGGCCGCGGTAGCCCTCGCCGTGCAAACCACGGGCGGGTACGCCGGCGTCGCGCAGTGACAGGTGCGGTGCCAGCGTCTGAGCGGTGTGGAACAAATGGGTGCGCATGGCCAGCTGGGTGCTGCGCGATTCCGCGGAGTCCTCGGCGGCGTCGAGCGTGACCTCGTAGCGGTCCCACAGGCGGGCACACTCGATCTCGTGCGATGCCAGCAGCTTGCGCACGCCGAACGGGGTGCGGTCCAACTCGGCCAGGGCGCCTCGCGCGGAGAGCTGATGGCGGCGTCGCGACCGGTGACCACCGCGGTGGTGCTGTCGATGATCACGGGCTGGTCGGAAGAGACCTGGATCAGGTGGCGGCGGAACTCGATGCCTCCCGGGCGGACCTCGCGGCGCTCGCTGCTGGGGACCTCGCTCTCCACACGGGTGCGCTGAGCCATGGCGATCTCGATCTTGGACTGAGTCGTCCGCACCAGGGAGAGCAGCGTTTCGTGCTCGTCCGGAAGTGTGGTGGACTCCAGCAGCATCAGGTGGTGGGAGTTGAGCTCCTTGTATTCGGCCACACCGCTGTTGGTCACGGTGGGGTCGATGCCGGTGCGCACGTGCAACCGGCCCGTGTAGTTGTGGGGGATCAGAGTGGTTTCCTGAGCACCCAGGTGGCGGTGCCGCAGGGACACCAAGCGCCGCTGCACCACGTCCAAGCTGCGGATCGAGCCGTCCGGACGCGGTTCCGGATCACTCAGTGTCAGCGTTCGGGTCAACAGGCCGCGGCGAAGATCCAGGGCCACGTGTTCCTTGGAGGGGTGCAGACCGCCCTCCGACCACCACTCACCTTCCGCGAAGCGCAGGTCCAGGTGCAGCCAGTTGGGGGTGTTGACCATGGACTCGTGTTCGGCATCGCGGCCGTTGATGTTGCTCTGCACACGGTTGAACACACCAGCCAGGTAGGTACCCGGGTAGTGGACGTCGTTCGCGGGGAATTCACTGGCCGCGCCACGCACGCCCATGTAGCCGTTGGCCAGGGTCAGCAGCGCTTCGCGGCGCGGTTCGTTCGCGGGGTCGAAGCCCTCGAAGGCCAAGGTCCAGGGGTCATCGCGCAGTGCACCGAGGTCCAGCTCTCCCACGTCGTTGAGCACGATGTGCGCGCCGCGCGGTAGAGCCGATCGCGTGCGCTGTCACGGTTGATGCCCACGACCAGTCCGAAGCCACCGGCGACACCGGCCTGCACGCCGGCCACCGCGTCCTCGACGACCACCGAGTTGTCGGCGGGCACGTTCAACAGTCGGGCGCACTCCAAGAAGGTGTCGGGAGCGGGCTTGCCGGGAAGGTTCTGCTGGGCGGCCATGTTGCCGTCCACGATCTCGTCGAACATTTCAGACAGTCCGGCCGCGGCCAGGACCACGCCGCTGTTGCGGCTTGCAGTGACCAGACCCACGGGTACGCCGGCGGTCTGCAGGCGCTTGATGAGGTCCACTGTGCGCGGGAAAATGCGCACTCCGTGTTCCTTGAGCTCCGCGTGGAAGAAGCCGTCCTTGGTGGCGGCCTGACCCTGCACGGTCCAGTCGCCGGCCTTGGGCTCTTCGTCGTTGCGCGCCTCGGGCAGCATGGCACCGCGGGCCGCGAGCAGCGCGCGGACGCCGTCCTCGCGGCGTCGTCCGTCAACGTAGGTGCGGTACTCGCCCAGGGGATCGAAGGGGGAGCGGTCGATCTCGCCTCCTGGTTCGGAGGGCTCCAAGCGCTCGTCGACCAGAATGGCGTCGAATAGTTGCTGCCACGCGCGCGCGTGCACGCTGGCAGTGTCCGTGACCACGCCGTCCATGTCGAAGATGACGGCTGAGTAGCGGGTCCGCAGCACATCCACCGGGGCTGAAGGAGCATGGTCCTCAGTGATCCGGGGCATGGAAGCGGTGAACGGGGCGGTGGGCAGAACGTTCACAGCGCAGTATCTCCTTGGACGGATCAGAGCCGATCCGAGCTGGTCATTCGGGGGTCAGGAACATATTAAGGAAACACTCGTCACGGTGAAACGGAAAGTAGCCCGCAAACAGTGTGTTCCTCACGTCGATGTGCTAGGCAACCTCAAAAGTGTACGAGCATACGGGCCCGTGTACCAGTGGGTAGAGCGTGGTTTCTTACACAGTTGTGCACCGACATCCTTGCGAACGGTCTCGGGGCTATGCTGGACGCGACCCCCTCCCGCGCCAATAGAAGGTGGAGCATGACGGAATCTCTGGGACAGTCAGTCACCAACCAGCCGCTGTCCGAGGTGGACCCGGACGTATCACGGGCCATCGATCAAGAATTGGGGCGCCAGCGCTCCACGTTGGAAATGATCGCTTCCGAGAACTTCGCCCCGCGCGCCGTTCTCGAGGCGCAGGGCTCCGTGCTCACCAACAAGTACGCAGAGGGCTACCCGGGACGCCGGTACTACGGTGGTTGCGAGTACGTGGACGTGGTGGAGAACCTCGCCCGCGATCGCGCCACCCAGTTGTTCGGTGCCGAGCACGCCAACGTGCAGCCCCACTCCGGCGCCCAGGCCAACACCGCCGTGATGGCTGCGCTCATGCAGCCCGGTGACACCCTGATGGGCCTCTCCTTGGCCCACGGCGGGCACCTGACCCACGGCATGAAGATCAATGTGTCCGGCAAGCTCTACAACATTGCCGCGTACGAGGTGGATCCCGAGAGCTACCGCATCGACATGGACAAGGTGCGCGAGACCGCACTGCAGGCCCGCCCCAAGGTGATTGTCGCCGGCTGGTCCGCGTACTCGCGTCAGCTGGACTTCGAGGCCTTCCGCTCCATCGCCGATGAAGTGGACGCCAAGTTGTGGGTCGACATGGCTCACTTCGCCGGTCTGGTGGCCGCAGGCCTGCACCCCAATCCGGTGCCCCACGCGCACGTGACCACTTCCACCGTGCACAAGACACTGGCGGGCCCGCGTTCCGGTGTGATTCTGTCCACCGAAGAATTCAAGAAGAAGATCGATTCCGCAGTGTTCCCGGGCCAGCAGGGCGGCCCGCTCATGCACGCCATCGCGGGCAAAGCCGTGGCCTTCAAGATCGCGGCAACCGAGGACTTCGCCGATCGTCAGCGCCGCACCATCGAGGCGCCCAGATCCTCGCCGAGCGCTTGAACGCACCGGATGTGGCCGAGCACGGTGTGTCCGTTCTGACCGGCGGCACCGACGTGCACCTGGTGATCGTGGACCTGCGCAACTCCGAGCTGGACGGCAAGCAGGCCGAGGATCTGCTGCACCAGGCCGGCATCACCGTGAACCGCAACGCGGTTCCGTGGGATCCCCGCCCGCCCATGACCACGTCCGGTCTGCGCATCGGTACTCCCGCGCTGGCCACTCGCGGCTTCGGCGCGCAGGAATTCGAAGAGGTCGCCGACGTGATCGCGGCAGCCCTCAAACCCGGTGCGGACGTGGACGCCCTGCGCAAGCGCGTGGACGCCCTGACCGAACAGTTCCCGCTGTACCCCGGCCTCGAGGAATGGTGAGGATGACCGCTCAGATCCTGGACGGCAAGGCCACCGCGGCCGCCATCAAGTCCGAACTGGCCGAGCGCGTCAAGGTGCTGACCGAGAAGGGGCGCGTCCCCGGACTGGCCACGGTGCTGGTCGGTGACGACCCGGCGTCGCACTCCTACGTGGCGGGTAAGCACCGTGACTGCGAGCAGGTGGGGATCTCCTCGATCCGCAAGGAACTGCCCGCGGACGTCTCACAGGCGGACCTCGAGAAGGTCATCGACGAGCTGAACGAGGACCCGGCCTGCACCGGGTACATCGTGCAGCTGCCGCTTCCCGACCAGATCGACACGAACGCGATTCTGGAACGGATCGATCCGGCCAAGGACGCGGACGGGCTGCACCCCACCAACCTGGGGCGCCTGGTGCTCAACGTCAGTGAGCCCATGACCTCGCCGCTTCCGTGCACTCCCGCCGGGATCATCGAGTTGTTGGATCGTCACGGCGTGAAGCTCCAGGGCAAGCATGTTCTGGTGGTAGGTCGCGGTGTCACCGTGGGCCGCCCCATCGGGCTGCTCCTGACCCGCCGCGAAATCAACGCAACCGTCACGCTGGCCCACACGGGCACGCAGAATCTGGACGAGCTGCTCGCCCAGGCGGATGTCGTGGTGGCGGCGGCCGGCCGACCGCACATGATCAAGGCCGACCAGATCAAGGACGGCGCCGTGCTCCTGGACGTGGGCGTCTCACGGATCGAAGATCCCGAGACGGGCAAGAAAAAGCTCACGGGTGACATCGAGCCCGCCGCGTCGGAGAAGGCCTCGTGGCTTTCACCGAACCCCGGTGGGGTGGGCCCCATGACTCGTGCCATGTTGCTGGTCAACGTGGTCGAGTCCTGCGAACGTGCCGAGGGCATCCTCAAGTAGCAGGGGACCTCCTCGCGTAACGATCCCGGACCACGCGAAACGCCGACGCCGCGCCGCCCACTGGGCAGC
>NZ_AJXN01000078.1 GCF_000286355.1 Kocuria atrinae C3-8
GAACCTCATGCCCCACAACAGCTAGCAGTGACTCTGGCGCTCATCATGCTCGGATTTGCGACAGCCATTTCCGTTGTTTTTGATGTCGGAACAGTCAGCCTGTTTCACGTTGTGTCGTTTTTCGTGCAAGGCGCGGTTGTGGCGTCCGTCGGGTATTTCGGCCGTGGGATTCGCATCCGAAATCTTGAGACTCAAGGGAGAATCCCTAAGGAGGAGAACCTGTGAGCGGTTTTTTCAATGTCACGACCATCCCCCGAGCGATCTTCGCCGGGTTCATCCTTACGTTCTTCACTCTGGGCGTCACGTTGCTCTACCGCCTGATCGTGGGGGATGCTGAGCGGGCGACCCTCAACACTCTGGCGTACTGCGCTTTGGCGGGGCTTATCGCCGGTCTTACGGGGTATCTCTTCCGTGATCAGCAAATTATGTCTCTCAAGGCGCAAGGCCGTCTTGACCCGGATTCCGACGGTTCCGAGTTACCCATTGGTGGGTCGCCCTCGACCGTCCCCAAGCTGCTGGTCTACATCCTTCTGATGACCTTCGTCGTCCAGGGGATCGTTGCCTTGCTGTCCCTGGTCGGGTTGTGGTGGTCAGGAGGAGCGGACTGGGGCAACTGGTTCATCACTCTCGTGGTTGTCACGACGATCGGCTTGATGACCTACTTCAGGGCAAGGCGGGACCGCGCGAGATGACACTAACGAGTCACTCGCCGTCCAACGGCCCAGCTTGAACCCAACGCACTCATGGACGAGGCGCGCTCTTCGCCCCGTGACGTAGGAAAGTCCTTCCGGACTACTAAAGCTCTCGGACTGCCGGAATCGCATACCAGCGAGCCAGGGGAGCGAGATCCTCGACATCCTCCACTCCGTTGACCGGCTGCCAGCGCAGTTCGGCGATTTCACGTGCCGGTACGGGGGCCTTGGTCAGAAGAGTGAGTCCCCTGAACACGTGACTGTGCAGGCCGTGGCCGGGTTCGTTCGCGGCATCGGTCATCCATTCGCCCACGGGAACCAGGTCCTCTGGGGCCAGCTTTAGGCCCAGTTCCTCTTCCACCTCACGGATAGCTGTGTCGAGGGGAGTCTCGCCGACCTCGGGTTTTCCACCGGGGAACATGAACATCCCGGTGTTGCGCTTGCGCACGGTCAGCACGTCGCCGTTCGCGCGGCGCAGCACCACCCCGGTCACCTTGATGACGGGACGATCAGCGGCAAGGCCGGGTGCGGCGTCGTCGGAAGTAACTGATGGCGTACGAGAACGGTCGGTGGCAGGGTTGGATTCAGACACCCGACCATCATAGGGAGACACCGTGACCACCATGCTCGACACCCTCTGCGTCCCGCTCATCCAGGCTCCCATGGCGGGTGGGCCGTCCAACGCGGCGCTCGCGGTGGCGGTGTCTCAGGCCGGCGGGCTGGGCATGCTCGCCGCCGGTTACAAGACGGTCGAGGCGATGGCCGCCGAGATCGACGACGTCCGCGCTGGCACACTGAACTTTGGCGTGAACCTGTTCGTCCCCGAAGCGGACCCCTCCGATCCCGAGGCACTCGACGCGTACGCCACCGCGCTCGCCCCCATGGCCGCTGAGCTGGGCATCGAGCGCCCGAGCCAGGCCCGTTCAACGATGATCAGTACCCCGCCAAGGTTGATTACCTCGTGGCCAACCCGGTCCCGCTCGTTTCGTTCACGTTCGGTCTGCCCACCGCCGACGACGTCGCTCGCTTGCGGTCCGTGGGCACCGAGATAGTCCTCAACGCAACGGATCCTGAGGAGATCAGCGCTGCCGATGCCCTGCATCCGGACGCGATCGTCGTTCAGGGAGCTGAGGCGGGCGGACACCGGGCCACTCATGGACAAGCCAAGGAACCGTCCGAAAGCAGTACCCACGAACTGGTGAGTCTGGCGCGTGAGTACACGGACAGGCACGTGATCGCGGCCGGGGGAGTGACCAGCCCGGAGATCGCGCAGAACCTTCTCGGAGCAGGCGCTTCCGCAGTTCAAGTGGGAACCCTGTTCCTCACCGCCGATGAAGCCGGCACCAAGGACGCGCACAAGGACGCGCTGGTCAACGGCCAGTACCGGGACACCGTGGTGACCCGGGCGTTCTCGGGTCGTGCGGCGCGAGCACTGAGCAACCGGTTCACTGAACGCATGGCCGCGAATCAAGTGGTCGGGTACCCGCAAGTGCACTACATGACGGCACCGTTGCGAGCGGCGTCGGCGGATAATCCGGAAGGTTTGAACCTGTGGGCGGGTTCGGGATTTGGGGCCTGTCAGGCACGGCCCGCGGCGGAGATCGTCGCGGAGTTCCGTAGCCTGTAGCGGGAAATCTCTCCGTGAAAAAGCCCGCCGAGTCGTGTGCATACGACTCGGCGGGCTTTCGTCATCCTGGGGCGAGGCGGGTTACTTCTTAGTGAGGACGCCCTCGAAGAACGAGGCCAGTTCGCCGGTTGCGTCCAGGGGTAGGACGGCGGCGACGTAGTGATCGGGACGGACGACTACGACGGCGCCGTCGCGGCTGATCTGGCGCTCCTCGTAGATGTCCTCGTCCGGCAGCGTGGCGTAAACGCGCTCCCAGTAGTTCAGCTCCAGCGGGCCGATCTGCGGCCGGAAGACCCGGGGCACCTGGGTGACGTCCATGTCCGTGTACTGCTGCTGGTAGGTGACGTCCACGTCGAAGAGGGTGGCGTCGTCGTCGCCTCGCGGCGATAGGCAACCAGCGGGGACTTGGGATCGTTCTGCAGCCACTCGGCGAAGCGCGACGTCGCCGATTCCTCGCCTGCCGCGGCGCGGTCCGCGTAGACGTGGATGCGCCAGCGGCCGTCCGCGGTGGCCTGGTGACCTGGTGCAGCGCGTAGCGTCGCACACGCGCATGACACGAGCGGATTTGAAGCGCTTGCCCACGGGGTAACCGGCGGCCAGGTCCTGGTGCTCGGTGCCCGCGGTGATCAGGGACGGCTGGTACTCGGTCATGAACCCGGCCGGGAACTCCGCCGTCTTGACGTAGAAGTCCTCCAGGTATTTGGGGTCAGGCAGCTTGTCCTGCGGGGTGGCCATCAGGGTGGACCACTCACGGTCGAAGTCGATCAGGTTCTTGGCAATGACCTGGCGTTCCTCGGAGTAGGTGTCCAGCAGCGACTCGTTGGCGCGACCGGAAAGCACTGCACCCAGCTTCCACCCGAGGTTCCAGCCGTCCTGCATGGACACGTTCATACCCTGGCCGGCTTCGCGGAGTGGGTGTGGCAGGCATCGCCGGCAATGAAGACGCGGGGCACGCGGGTGCCGCGGTCCTCGGTGTCGACGTCGTCGAAGTGGTCGGTCAGACGGTGACCCACCTCGTAGACCGAGGACCATGCCACGGACTTCACATCAACGCTGTACGGGTTGATGATCTGGTTGGCGCGCTTGATGATTTCTTCGACCGGGGTCTGGCGCACCTTGCGGTTATCGTCCGCGGCGACCTCGCCCAGGTCCACGTACATGCGGAAGAGCAGACCACCCTCGCGGGGGATCAACAGGATCGAACCGTTGCGGGAGTTGATCGCGCACTTGGTACGGATATCCGGGAAGTCGGTGTTGGCCAGAACGTCCATGACGCCCCATGCGTGGTTGGCGCCCTTGCCCTCGAGCTTGCGACCGATTGCCTTGCGCACGCCAGAGCTTGCGCCGTCGCAACCGAAAACGTACTTGGCGCGGATGGTGCGCTCTTCGCCTTCGCGCTCGCCGGCCACGTAGCGAACCGTGACGGACACGGGGTACTCGGCGTCCTGGCCGACCTCCAGGCCGACGAACTCGATGCCGTAGTTGGGCTCGATCTTGGCGGGCCCGTTGGCTGCAGCCTCCAGGAAGTAGTCGAGCACGCGAGCCTGGTTCACGATCAGGTGCGGGAACTCGGAGACGCCGTGCGGGTCATCCGCAGGCGCCCGGTGCGCACAATGTTTTCCGGGTTTTCCGGATCCGGGTTCCAGAAGCACATCTCGGTCAGGTGGAACGCTTCCTGGGTGATGCGCTCGGCGAACCCGAAGGACTGGAAAGTCTCCACACTGCGGGCCTGGATGCCGTCCGCCTGACCGATTTCCAGACGGCCGGGGCGGCGTTCGATGACGCGTGTGTTCACATCGGGGTACTGGGTCAGCTGGGCGGCGGCGATCACGCCAGCCGGGCCGGTCCCGACGATCAGGACGTCCATTTCATCGGGGAGGTCTTCGGGACGGTCGATTCCGTAGCCCTGGGGCGTTGCAATCCGCGGGTCCTCGGAAACATATCCGTACTGGTGAAACTGCATGCCTTGCTCCTCGAGGTACGTGACGGCGCGCGTCGCTGCGTGCGGCTCTGCTGGTTGAAGTTCAGGTGAGGGGACCCGGCTGGATGTGGCCGGCGTCTCAGGAATGCACACTAAGTCGCATCCGAATCGTGATCCACGTTACTACAAACTAGTACATGAGTGTAATAGTTTTTCGGACTGTTTCTGTGGGTCTGCTCAGCGGGCGGGCTGATGTGCGTTTGGCTGTGGGTCTCGACGAAGTGGCGTTCAGGGCCGTTCGTCAGCCGGATCGGTGGTGGTGGGCAGTCCGGCTTCCACCCATGCGTCGTAGCCACCAACCATGTCGGTGGCGCGGGAGAGCCCCAGCTGGCGGAGGTTCCATGCGGCCAGGGACGACGAGTAGCCATGGCGGCAGAACAGTATGTAGCGGTTATCCCAGCCGGTGGCCTCCGGGATGCGGTACTCGAACGTGGGGTCCAGGCGCCAGGGCAGTACGGTCAGGTCGATCACCAGCGAGCCGGGGATGATCGCGCTCGTGGCCCGGTGCGTGCTGGTGCGCAGGTCGATCAACAGGGCACCGCGTTCCTGTTCGGCCAAGGCCTGTTCCGGCGTCAGCCGATCCAGTTCCGCGCGGACACGTTGAAGCATGGACATGGAACCGCGCGTATCGAGAGCCATGCGGCGATCCTAGTTGCCGTCGCAATCTGGTCGACGCTACGGCCGCTCCTTGGCGGCCCGTTGCAGCTTGATCGACGGTAGGGCCATCGGCTCACAACGGGATGCAGCCCGATCGACGGTGCGACCACAACTTGGTGGTCCGTTGCAGTCTGATCGACGGTACGGCCAGAAAAACGGGATTTCGTGGCCGCACCGTCGATCAGAGCGCATGGCATGCGCGCGGGGTGGTCCTAATGTCGAGCAGATTGCGCGATGCCATGAATGGTGCTTGCGGGAGTTTATTAGCAGTTGGCTGGCTGCCGATCGCCAGGGAACCTATTGGGCGGGGTAAGCCCATTCCCAGCCGTTGTTGTCAGAAGCTGGCTCCAAGAGTTCCGGGAGGATGATGACTCCCTCGGCGGTCGGAACATCGAAGATGATCTTGCCGGAAGTTTTCTCGCCAGCATTTACATCGACCGGGACGGTGTCTTCTTCAGGGAGGCATCCGTAGCCGTTGCCGATGATGTCATTGCCTGGCGTTACATTGCCGTCATTGTCCACCGCGCGGAACCCTCCCTGACGCAAACTCACGGAGGGGTAGTAATTCCCCGCTGCGCTCAAGGTGCTCTGAGGTGCAACCTTCACAGATACATCCATGACTACAAAGTGCCCATTTTTGGGTGGCCGGGCGTACGGCCCGGTGCAGACGGGATCGACTTCGATCGAATGCACCATCATCGAGGCAAGTTCACCATGTTCTGGGGTTGATGTGGTGATTGAAGAGCCAGGCACCATGGGGATGGTTCCCCGGTCGGTCAGCCCGGCCATCTGGGGAGTCTGAAGATCGGAACGTGAGGCAGGAGAGGCTTCATCGCTTGACGCGGGAGCCTCGTTGGCGGGTGCGACGCTCGGGGCTGCCGCGACAGGCTCCTCTGTTTCCCCATTTGAGGAACTACCTACTTTACCCACCGCAATTCCGATGATCAGCGTGAGGACGAGGAGTACCACGGCGCCTATAGCTGCCAGGATCCACGGCCACACCTTCTTTTTCTGAGGTGCAGGTGAGGGGTGGGTAGGAACGTAGGGCATGTCTGACTCCGGGGTTGCGCTGGGAATAATTTCGAAATCTACATGACGCTTCAAGTATTCGATCGGCCAACACGTATGTAAACGTCGACAAAGGGCAAGTATGGGACAGTCAGCTTGGCCGGCCTGGGGTTGAGTGAACGCTTCCTGGGCCACGGGTGGCCATCGGCAGTGGCGCATGTCATACACGCCGCGAAGAAGACCCCCGCAACAACTAGTCAAAGCGTGTACAAGTTGGATACGATCAAATCGCGTAGTTCCAGCGATTTTCAGTTACTCCACGCCCGTCTCGTGAGCAAACAGCGCGATCAACCCTTGTCGCCCCGCCGCAGATAATATACGATTTCGAATAACATCCGAGGATAACCAGAGGAGGCTCCATGACTGAGAGCACTCAGAACGTTCCTTCCCAGGTCGCGGCAGTTCCGGTGAAGCCGGGCAAGATCATCGCCGTGCATCTGGCCTACGAATCCCGTGCTGCACAGCGCGGTCGCAAGCCGGCGGTTCCTTCGTACTTCATCAAGCCCTTCAGCTCCCTGGCCGGTTCCGGCGCAGAGGTGGAGCGCCCCGCGGGCACCGAGCTGCTCGCTTACGAGGGCGAGATCGCCTGGTGATCGGCAAGCCAGCCAAGAACGTCTCCCTGGAGAACGCCTGGGACCACGTTGCCGCTGTGACCGCCGCCAACGACTGGGGCGTTTACGACCTGCGCGCCGCGGACAAGGGTTCCAACCTGCGCAATAAGGGCCGCGACGGCTACACCCCGGTCGGCCCCGAGCTGATCGACGCCCGTAAGGTCAGTCCGGACCAGTTGCGCGTGCGCACGTGGGTCAACGGCGACCTGGTTCAGGACGACGTCACCGCCGACGACCACATGATCTTCCCGCTTGCCCAGTTCGTCGCGGACCTCTCCCAGCACGTCACGCTCGAAGAGGGCGATGTCATCCTGACCGGCACCCCGGCGGGATCGTCGGTAGCCCAGCCGGGCGACGTCGTCGAAATTGAAGTTGACGCACCCCAGGCCGACGGCGCTCCGAGCACCGGCCGCCTGATCAGTCGCGTCACCGAGGGCACCGCGAGCTTCGATTCAAACCTGGGCGCAATGCCCGCGGTGGACGATAAGCAGCGCGAAGAAGCATGGGGCTCCCGCGAGGAGGCAGGTCTCCCGGCCGAAGATAGCAAGGGCCTGCCCGAGGACCTACGTGCCAAGCTCGAGCAGGCGCCCACCGCTGGCCTGTCCGCGGAGCTGCGTAAGCGCGGCCTCAACAACGTGGTCATCGAGGGTGTCTACCCGCAGAAGGCCGGCACCAAGATGGTCGGCACGGCCAAGACGCTGCGCTTTGTCCCGAATCGCGAGGACCTCTTCAAATCCCACGGCGGTGGGTACAACACCCAGAAACGAGTTTTCGACGCCGTGGGCCCGGGTGAAGTCATCGTGATCGAGGCCCGCGGATCGGCCGGTTCTGGAACACTCGGCGACATCCTTGCCCTGCGCGCGCAGTTCAACGGTGCAGCAGGTGTGGTCAGCGACGGCGGCGTGCGCGATTACGAGGCAGTCAAGGAGATCGGCCTGCCGGTCTTCGCCCAGACCGCACACCCCGCCGTGCTCGGGCGCCGTCATGTCCCGTGGGACCAGGACATCGCCGTGGCCTGCGGCAACGCGACCGTTCTGCCCGGCGACGTGATCGTGGGCGACGACGACGGCGTGATCGTGATCCCGCGCGACATCGCCCAGGAGGTCGTGGACGCGGCACTGGCCAAGGAACACGAGGATGCCTGGGTGGCCGAGCGCGTGGCCGAGGGCAACCCCGTCGACGGCCTGTTCCCGCCCACCGGCGAGTGGAAAGAAAAGTTCCAGCAGTGGCTGGCCGAGAACCCGGTTCCGGGTAACTGAACCGGCTGACACGGAACTGATCAAGGACAGAGGCAACCCCATGACCACCCCGGCTCGTACGGAAGCAACTCAGAAACTCGGTAAGGCCCAGTACGCCTACGAGTGGATCAAGGTGCAGATCCTGGAGCAGGCGTTCACGCCCGGATACCGCTTGGTGCTTGCGAACATTGCCCAAACCCTGGGCATGTCCGTGGTGCCGGTGCGCGAAGCGATCCGTCGGCTGGAGGCCGAAGGACTGGTGACGTTCGAGCGCAACGTGGGTGCCCGGGTGTCCATGGTGGACGGTGAGCAGTACCGCTACTCCATGGAGGCCCTGGGGATCCTGGAGGGTGCGGCCACCGCCCAATCCGCAGCGCACCTCACGGCGAAAGAACTCGCCGAGGCCCGCGAACTCAACGCCAAGCTCGAAGAGTCACTGGAGAACTTCGACCCGGAAACCTTCACCGCGGTCAACCACCAGTTCCACCAGATTCTGGCGTGCCGGTGCCCCAACCAGCGCCTCAACGACATGATCGCCGTGGAATGGGAACGCCTGAATCACCTGCGCACCTCCACATTTTCTTTCGTGCCCAACCGCGCTCGCGCTTCCGTGAACGAGCACTACCAGATCCTGCATTTGATCGAGACCCACGCCCCCGCGGACGCCGTGGAGAAGGCAGTGCGCGAACACCGCACCGCCACACTGCGCAGCTACCTCAACAGCCGCGGAACCAACTGACCAACCGTCCACACCCAGCACACACATTGGGAGTACTCACATGACTACGAACACCGATGCCAAGCCCCAGGGCCTGCCCGATTCCATCCGCCACTACATCAACGGCGAATGGGTGGATTCCATTGACGGAGACACCTTTGATGTTCTGAATCCGGTCACCAACGAGCCCTACATCAAGGCCGCCTCCGGTAAGAAGGCGGACATCGAGGCCGCTGTGGCCGCCGCCAAGACCGCGTTCGAAGAGGGCCCCTGGCCCAAGATGCTGCCCCGCGAGCGCTCGCGGGTGCTGCACAAGATCGCGGACATCGTGGAGTCCCGCGGTGACCAGTTGGCGGCCATGGAGTCCTACGACTCCGGTCTGCCGATCACCCAGGCACTGGGCCAGGCGCGCCGCGCTGCGGAGAACTTCCGTTTCTTCGCGGACCTGATCGTCGCCCAGAGCGATGACACCTACAAGGTCCCCGGCCGCCAGGTGAACTACGTGAACCGTAAGCCCATCGGTGTGGCCGGTCTGATCACCCCGTGGAACACCCCGTTCATGCTCGAGTCCTGGAAGCTCGGTCCCGCGCTGGCCACCGGTAACACCGTGGTGCTCAAGCCCGCAGAGTTCACTCCGCTCTCGGCCTCCCTGTGGCCGGGCATCTTCGAGGAAGCCGGCGTCCCGGCCGGTGTGTTCAACCTGGTCAACGGCTATGGCGAAGAAGGCTACGCCGGCGACTCGCTGGTCAAGCACCCGGACGTCCCCTTGATCTCCTTCACGGGTGAGTCCCGCACCGGCCAGATCATCTTTGCCAACGCGGCCCCCTACCTCAAGGGCCTGTCCATGGAGCTGGGCGGCAAGTCCCCGGCCATCGTCTTCGACGACGCCGATCTGGAAGCCGCCATCAACGCCACCATCTTCGGTGTGTTCTCCCTCAACGGCGAGCGCTGCACCGCCGGTTCGCGCATCCTGGTTCAGCGCGGGATCTACGAAGAGTTCGTGGAGCGCTACGCGGCTCAGGCCAAGCGCGTAAAGGTGGGCCTGCCCTCGGATCCCAAGACCGAGGTGGGCGCCTGGTGCACCCGGAGCACTACGAGAAGGTCATGTCCTACGTGGAGCTCGGCAAGTCCGAGGCCCGTCTGGTCGCCGGCGGTGGCCGCCCCGAGGGCTTCGAGACCGGCAACTACGTGGCACCACCGTGTTCGTGGACGTCAAGCCGGAGGCCCGGATCTTCCAGGAGGAAATCTTCGGTCCGGTCGTGGCGATCACTCCGTTCGATTCGGATGAGGAAGCACTCGAGCTGGCCAACAACACCAAGTACGGTCTGGCCGCTTACGTGTGGACCAGCGATCTGAAGCGTGCCCACAACTTCGCGCAGGACGTCGAGGCCGGCATGGTCTGGCTGAACTCCAACAACGTGCGTGATCTGCGCACCCCGTTCGGCGGCGTGAAGGCCTCCGGCCTGGGTCACGAGGGCGGCTACCGCTCCATCGACTTCTACACCGACCAGCAGGCCGTGCACATCAACCTGGGCGAGGTCCACAACCCGGTCTTCGGCAAGCAGGACTGACTCTGCGCTGCGGGTCGGTCAGTGCGACCGGCCCGCGGCTACGCAAGCACACTGCACATGAAACTTTCGAACCCCACCACCTGATCACCCTCATCACGAAGGACAACCATCATGACGAATCCCGCAGACCGGACAATGACGTCCTCGGGCTTCTATGTATCCCAGGAAGCCCCGATCTCCACCGACAACCCGATCAAAACCCCTTCGGTTCCCGCGCCGGACATCCTGCGCTGCGCCTACATGGAGCTCGTGGTCACCGACCTCAAGCGCTCCCGCGACTTCTACGTGGACGTGCTGGGCCTGACCGTGACCGAAGAGGATGAGAACGTCATCTACCTGCGCTCCATCGAGGAGTTCATCCACCACAACCTGGTGCTGCGCAAGGGCCCGGTTGCCGCCGTGGCCGCATTCTCCTACCGCGTGCGCAGCCCGGAGGAACTCGACAAGGCCGTCGCCTTCTACGAGGAACTCGGCTGCCGCGTGGAGCGCAACAAAGACGGCTTCACCAAGGGCATCGGTGATTCGGTGCGCGTGGAGGACCCGCTGGGCTTCCCGTACGAGTTCTTCTACGACGTGGATCACGTGGAACGCCTGGCTTGGCGTTACGACCTCTACACCCCCGGCGCTTGGTGCGACTGGACCACTTCAACCAGGTCACCCCGGACGTTCCCCGCGCCACCAAGTTCATGCAGGACCTGGGCTTCCGCGTGACCGAGGACATCCAGGACGAAGAGGGCACCGTCTACGCCGCGTGGATGCGCCGCAAGCCCACCGTGCACGACACCGCCATGACCGGTGGCGACGGCCCCCGCATGCACACGTAGCCTTCGCGACCCACGAGAAGCACAACATTCTGGCGATCTGCGACAAGCTCGGTGCCCTGCGCCAGTCGGACAAGATCGAGCGCGGTCCCGGCCGCCACGGTGTGTCCAACGCGTTCTACCTCTACCTGCGCGACCCGGACGGTCACCGCGTGGAGATCTACACCCAGGACTACTACACCGGCGACCCGGACAACCCCGTGGTCACGTGGGATGTCCACGACAATCAGCGCCGCGACTGGTGGGGCACGCCCGTGGTCCCGTCCTGGTACACCGAGGCCTCCTTGGTGCTCGACCTGGACGGCAACCCCCAGGAAGTCATCGCCCGCACGGACGAGTCCGAGATGGCCGCGACCATCGGCGCGGACGGTTTCTCCTACACCCGCGCCTCCGAGGGCGAGGAGTCCATGCCCGATTGGAAGAAGGGCGAGTACAAGCTGGGCAACCAGCTCTGACCACTCGACTTTCGTTATTGACGACGACGCCGCCGGGCCGTTCCGCACGCGGGGCGGCCGAGCGGCGTCGTCGCCAGTGACACCCGACCAACGCGAGGGAGACCCCATGCTGGAGCAGGAACGCATCACCAAGATTGCGGACGATTTGGCCGCGGCCGAACGCGACCGCACCATGATCCCGCGGCTCACGCAGCAGTACCCGGAGATGACCGTGGAGGATTCCTACGCGGTGCAGAACGAATGGCGCCGCCGCAGTGAAGAATCCGGCCGCCGACTGGTGGGCCGCAAGATCGGGCTGACGTCCAAGGTCATGCAGGAGGCCACGGGCATCAGCGAACCCGATTACGGCGCGATTTTCGCGGACCAGGTCTACGAGAACGGCTCCGTGATCAAGCACGACCAGTACTCGAACGTGCGCATCGAGGTGGAGCTGGCGTTCGTGCTCAAGGACGAGCTCAAGGGCCCCAACGTGAGCATCTTCGACGTGCTGCGCGCGACCGAATACGTGGTCCCCGCCCTGGAGATCCTGAGCTCGCGCATTGAGATGGAGGGCCGCACCATCGTGGACACCATCTCGGACAACGCCGCACTGGGTGCCATGGTCTACGGCGGCAACCCGGTGGCCCCGGATGCCGTGGATCTGCGCTGGGTCTCCGCGCTGCTGTACCGCAACGAGACCATCGAGGACACCGGCGTGGCCGCCGCTGTGCTCAACCACCCGGCCAACGGTGTGGTGTGGCTGGCCAACAAACTGGCCGCCCACGACGACTCGCTGCCCGCCGGGAGCATCATCCTGGCCGGATCGTTCACCAAGCCCATGTGGGTCCACCCCGGTGACACCGTGCACGCTGACTACGGAGATTTGGGAGCCATTACATGTCGGTTCGAGTGAACAACCTGATTCAGTCCTTCCGAGCGGAGGACGCGGCGAACCTGCCGGGTGCGCTGCCGAGCCTCAAGGACCTCTTTCCGTTGGCTGACGGCGAGCAACCGGTCGTGGGAATCTTCCACTCGTCCGGTGACCCCACCGCCGCCGAAATCCTTGCCGGCACCGGTTTCGACTACCTGCTGATCGACGGTGAGCACTCGACGCTGTCCCTGGAGACCATCCAATCCGTGCTGCGGGCGATGGCCGCCTATCCCACGCTGGGCATGGTGCGGGTTCCGGCCAACGACGAGGTCATCATCAAGCAGTACCTGGACCTGGGCGTTCAGACCCTGGTGGTGCCCATGGTCGATTCGGTCTCAGAAGCCCAGCCGCCGCGCGTGCGGTGGCTTACCCGCCCGAGGGCGTGCGCGGCGTCGGCTCCGCACTGGCCCGTTCCGGTCGCTGGAACCGCATCCCCGACTACCTGGCGCGAGCGCGCGAGACCATCACGCTGATCGTGCAGGCCGAATCCGCGGCCTCGGTGGAGAACATCACCGAGATCGCGGCGGTCGAGGGCGTCGAAGGCGTGTTCATCGGCCCGTCCGACCTGGCCGCCTCCATGGGGCTGATCGGTCAACAAACTCATCCGGACGTGGTCGCCGCCGTCAAGCACGTCATCACCGAGGTCAAGGCCGCGGGCAAGTTCGTGGGCGTCAACGCCTTCGCCCAGGAACAGGCGCGGGACTACCTCGCCGCGGGGGCGGACTTCGTCAACGTGGGCGCCGACGTCGCTCTGCTCGCCAACGGCAGCCGGGCCCTGTTGGAGGCTTTTCAGAAGTAGGCGTTGTTTAGGCTGACGTCATGGCAACTCAGTTCAGCTCCTGAACTGACCCAGGTCGAGGGACACGGAGAAGGCCCGGGTAGCGCTCGCTACCCGGGCCTTCGATGTCCGGTCCTTTCGGGGCCGGGTCGGGGTTCGTCCAAAGTCTGGACGGGATGATTAGCCACCGGACACCGCGGTGTCGCCGAGTCGGATCGACTGCAGGATGGCCTTGACCGTGGGGACGTCGGTGTAGGTCGTGTCGACCTTGTGCAAGATCTCCTTTGCTTCCTCATGCGACAGTGCCTGGTTGGTCACGGTGGGCGGAGTTGCGAAGAACTCAACCCAGAGTTCACCCGTGCCGGAGCCGTTCAGCAGTGACACCATGCCGGAGGAGTTGACCTGCGTGAGCCCATACAGCGCCTGATCCTTGTCCGCGGACTCGGGGCTGTGAACATACGCGGAGTAGGTGTTCACCGGGCTACCCAGCTGTTCAGTGATGGGGGATTCCACTCCGCCATCTCCCATGGTCCTGGTGGTGGTGAACCACTCCTCGGTGGCCGGTCGCACGTCCGTGGTGGCAACGCGGCCGGTGAACTCGCCCGAGGGGCTCGTCAGCTCCAAGTAGCCTTGGTCAGTTTTCGCCGTCCATGACGACGGGTACTTCAGCGAGTACCGTCCGTCGGGAGCGGTGTAGGTCTCCGTCAACGCCTCCGCTTCACCTTGAGCGGGCGGCTCGGGGGAGGCCTCCGGGGTGATCTCGACGGACTTCAGGATGGCCTGAGTCGTCACACCGTTCTCCGAGGTCACCGCCTTCTCGGTGGCCTCCGCGGCCTCGGCATCCGTCAGGGCCTTGCCGGTCGTGTTCACGCCGGTCTGCTCAAAGGAAGCCCACAGCTCTTCCTTGCTGTTGGTCTTGCCCAACCACACCGTGCCGCTGGCGTTGACCTGAGTCAGTCCGTGCGCCACGACATCCTGTTCGGGACTGTCCCCAGCCTTGAAGCCGGAGTAGAGGCTCACCGTGGTGCCCAGAAGTTCGGTGAGACGCTCAGCGGGATAGGAGTTCTTGTGGTCGAGGTGACGATCCGTAAACCATTCCTCACCCGGGGCGTACGTGCCGGTTGCGGATACGTGGCCGGTCACGGTGCCGTCAGGGCTGGTCAGTTCCAGGTAGCCCTTATCGGTCGTGGCTTTCCATGAGGACGGGTACTTCACGGAGTAGCTCTCGTCGGGAGCCGTGTAGGTCTCCGTGAGGGCACCCGTTGTCTGTTCCGCACCGGTCGCGGCGGGTTGTGCGGTTCCGCTGTGCGCCGTCGACGACGCCGCGCTCGGCGTGGTCCCGGACGCGTCCAGCGCCGTGGTTTGTTGCGTTTCGGACGCTGTGCTTGCCGGGGTTGAAGTGCTGCACCCGGTCAAGGCGATAGTGGTGGATATTCCAAGGGTTATAGCCCAGTTGTGGGCTTTTCTCTGTGCCATGTCTTCGAGTCTTCCGAGACTGCCGGTGGTTTGCAATGGTAAACGGCGGATCGTAATAGACCTGTGATGTGAACCACAAATAGTTAGTTGACATGGTTGAACGTTCTTGAGAGGCGTGTGAAACCCCCATCTTGATAGTGTCGTGAAGCACTCGGGCACAAGCGCCGCGCCCCACGACCTGACAGCCAATGAGAGATTCCCATGACTGATACCGAGGCCAATAACACGGCGAATAAACCGTCCGGCTCAGCACCGAGCACCGCATCAGATTCTGCGGAACAGCCGCGGCGCGACGGGCCTGTGATCCGCGCGCTCAGCGTGGTGGAGGTGCTGGGTAACAAGCTTCCGGACCCGTTCTGGTTGTTCGTGATCCTTGCGGGTATCGTCGTGGCGCTGTCCTCGCTGATGGCCAACCTGGGAGTCACCGCCGTCAATCCTGCAGACGGCGAAGAAGTAGCCATTCAGAACCTTCTGACCTCAGAAGGTGCCCAGCGGATGCTGGGGGAGGCTGTCGAGAATTTCGCCACGTTCCCGCCCCTGGGTGTGGTGATCACCGTGCTTCTGGGTGTGGCCGTTGCCGAACGCACCGGTTTGATCAACACGGCCGTCAAGCTCGTGGTCTCACGTGTCTCGGCCGGCTGGTTGACCTTTGTCCTGGCCCTCGCCGGTGTCACGGGTTCCATTGCCTCTGACGCCATTGTGGTGGTGCTGATCCCCCTGGGTGCTGCGGCGTTCAAGGCCGCTGGCGCTCTGCAGTGCTGGGTGCTGTGATCGCGTTCGTGTCTTCATCGGCCGGCTTCAATGCGTCATTGCTCGTGAATCTGACCGACCCGCTGTTGGGTGGAATCACGCAGTCTGCCGCGCAACTGGTGGATCCGGAGTACACGGTTTCGCCCATTGCCAACTACTTCTTCTCCGCGGCATCTGCCGTGGTGTTGGCGCTGACCATCACGCTGGTGTCCGAACTGGTTCTGACCAAGCTCGCCAAGCGCTTCGAGACTCACGAACTCAGTGAAGATGAGGCAAGCGACCGCGCCGAACAGAGCTCGGGCGACGAGGCCGCCACCATGACCTCCGAAAACCTCACGGTGACGTCCAAGCGCGAGATCAAGGGGCTCTATGCGGCGTTGATCGCCCTGGCGATCGGTTTGGCCATTTACTTCACGCTGATGTTCATGCCCAATACGCCGTTCCCCGGTGAGGACGGAACACCGCTCACATCGGTCCTGATCAGCGGCGTGGCCGTTCCGATCGCTCTGCTGTTCTTCCTGTGCGGTGCCGTCTACGGCTGGGTTGCCGGCACACTGAAGAACTTCTCGGAGATCCCCTCCATGATGGCCTCGGCCATCACCCAGGTGGCCCCGCTCATCGTGTTGTTCTTTGCCGCATCCCAGTTCATTGCATGGTTCGGCTGGTCCAACATGGGCACGGTACTGGCCATCAAGGGCTCGGAGTTCCTCGGGGATGCCGGTGTCCCGACCGTGGTGCTGTTCGCCGGTTTGGTGCTCATCGTGGCGGTGCTCAACATCCTGATCACCTCCGGTTCCGCGCAGTGGACGTTGACCGCGCCCGTGGTGGTGCCCATGTTCATGTACCTGTCGATCCCGCCGGAGACCACGCAGATGCTGTTCCGTATCGGTGACTCGCCTTCCAACGTGGTGTCCCCGTTGAACCCGTTCTTCGCCATGACCCTGGGCTTCATGCAGCGGTGGTACCCCAAGGCAGGCATCGGCACGCTGATGTCCCTGACCATCCCGGTGTCCATCGCAATGCTGGTGGTCTGGTTCCTGTTCTTCCTCGCATGGTGGGGTCTGGGTATTCCGCTGGGCCCGGGTTCTCCCACCCGCTGACCGGACCTAGTGTTAGTTGCGTCAAGACGTGATGCATCTAACAGATAGGTCGATGATGAAGAAGATCAGTGTATCTCTGGCTTCAGTAGTCCTGCTTGTGTCGGGTTGCACCCAGGCAGGGGAACCCTCTGCCGGTGAGGATGTTGACGTGAATTCCCGCCTCGCCGAAGTGCTGGGGGAAAAGACGCTTCAAGCGTGCACCACAGGGGATTACCGCCCTTACACGTATAAGGATCCGGACACGGGGGAATGGAGTGGTATCGACATCGATATGGCCAATAGCTTGGCGGAGTCACTCGATGCCGATATTGAATTCGTGCAAACCTCGTGGGGAGATCTGGTCCCGGATTTCAAAGATCAGTGCGATATAGCCGTGGGCGGGATTTCGTACACCACCGATCGGGCGCAGCAGGTTGCATTCACGGACGCAACGGCGCCGGACGGTAAGACACCCATTGTGCGGTGCGGTGAGCAAGAGAAGTACTCCGACATTGACCAGATCAATCGGGCGAACGTGCGTGTCATTACACCCATCGGCGGAACTAACGAGCGGTTTGCGGACAAGAATTTTCCGGATGCCGAGGTCATCAAGTTCAAGGACAACAACACAATTTTCGATCAGATCATCAAGGGGGACGCGGATGTCATGGTCACGGATGCCTCCGAGACGCGGTGGGTTCAGCACGAGAAACCGGAACTCTGTGCCGTTCACCCCGACGAGCCCTTCGACCATTTCGACAAGGGGTATCTGGTTCCCCAGGGTGATACCGAATGGGAAGAATACGTGGATAACTGGTTGGATATAGCGTCCCAGGATGGGACGAAGGAAAGGGCTGAAAGCAAGTGGTTCGGGTAAGTCCGAGCTGACCTCAGACGACGAAAAGGTTC
>NZ_AJXN01000079.1 GCF_000286355.1 Kocuria atrinae C3-8
AAACCCAGGCCCTCCAGCGCCCCCAGACCTCGGCGGCGATCGCCGGGTCGGTGTAGTGGGCGTTGATCACCGTGCGCCGTGCGGCGGCGTACTCGGCCTCATCCAGCAGCTCGCGCAGCTCGGACCGCTCGGCCTCGTACTCGGTGCGGGACTCATCGAAAACCTCCGCGACCCCGCTGGCACCCCAGGACCCCCACCTGACCAGCGTGGTGCGCTCGGCCTCAGTGGCGGCCCGCTCCTCAGCCTGCAGGGTGCGCAGCACGCGCAGCGCTGCCAGATTGGCTCGGAACCTTGCTTGCGCCCCGGACGGGGCCAGCTCGTCCTGGGCGCGGGGGACGAAGCGCCCCGGGCCCACGGACTCTGTGGAAGCCGGGGCTATGCCTGTTCGGCGTCCAGCCGGTCCACCTCTTCCCAATACTCCCGGTCCTCCCGGTTCAGCCGCTGCACGATCCGCAGCCTCCGCGCCACCCCGGACTCCTCCTCGTCCTCCTCCGGTTCCTCCTGCACGGACGGGTCCGGGGTCAGCATCTCTGCGCGCACGATCTCCTCGGCCTGCATCTTCGACGCGTTCAACCGCCCTACCTTCTCCAGGTAGGTCTCCCCCACCGGGTCCGGGCCGGCCAGCTCCATCATCAGCTCGCCCACCCGCTGAGCCGCCTCCTCCCCCAGGCTCTCGAACCACTGATTCGGGTCCGGGATCAGGGCGTACTCCGTCGGCGCGGTCGTCTTCCACGCTTCCTGCGCGAACCTGCCGTACGTATTCATCACGAACCTCCTCGGGTTCCGGGAAGAGAAAAGCATCAATGCTCAGCTGCCCCTCAACTTGCTGTTTCTTGCGCGCTCTGGCCATAGGGACTCCTAGATGCGACGAATTGAACATGTTCACCGTATCCAGGGGGCAGCGCTTCGAGTGCCTCCAAACCCACCGACGCTAGAAACTCTCCATCGGAGCGGCCATCTGTGCACCTCAAGAACGAGCCAACATCATTATTGTTGATATGTCAACATTATACCCTTGCCTAGTTTCCTCACCCACTGCCAGTGATCCCGCTCCAGATGGGTCATCGGGCGTCAACACCAATTGACGATGTGCTCTGGCGTCAACCAGCATTGACCCATGAGCGGAGATGAGCAGACCATCAGTCAGGCCGAAGAGCTCGGGCGCATGCTGGCCAGTTCAGGAAGCTTCGCGAACGTCGCGAAAGCCATCATCCGGGGCTTCGCCGAGGCGCAGGCAGGGGAGGTTCAACGCCGGGCGCGTCTGGCGCTCTTGGGCGCTGACGCGCTCGTGCGGGGATCAGAGACAGCCCGCGGATGGGTTGTGCAGGACGCCCGTGACGTGGGGCTGTCGTGGTCCACGGTGGGCGAGGCTCTGGAGATCAGCAAGCAGCGCCCAGCAGCGCTACGGCACAGCATGAGGGCGGTCATGTGATGCCTCGCCACCACCTACAGCACTATGACGATCAACTCGATGAGTTAGCCCTAAAAGGCTCCGCCACCATGAGCAAGAGCCCATATCCATAGGGATCGTGGACGCAGTCCCTGGGACTGCCTCAAGCACGGGCAGACCTTCCCTGACCAGCTCTGAGCACGGCGACGTCAGTGGGCTTTGACAGTCGCCACGTCGAGGCGGCGATGGATCATTGACAAGGTTCCCAGAACGTCAAGCGCGTCCTGCTCCGAGAGTGTCCATTCGATCCGCGGTTCGTGCGCAGCCGGGTTGCGGAACGCGCTGAACAGCCCCTTGGCAAGGTTCGCGACACCGAGCTGCTCGTCTCGTTGTGTACGCGTCTGGAGTGCGGTGATGCGAAGCCGTGGCGTGCTGCCGGCCATAGCGCCCTCCACGAGTGCGTAGCCGTCGCCGTCGACGCCCGTCAGTTGTCGGAGCCTGCTCCCGAGCCCCTTGATCGCCTCGAACACGGCTTCGTAGTAGTCCTTGCGCAGCAGCTCGGGTCGACAGTAGGTCAGCACCTCACGATGGGCACCGCGGCGCTCCAGCAAACCACGGAGATGCTCGGTCCGCTTCTCAGCCTCATCCGTCGATCGCGCCCGGGAAGCACGGCCAACCCGCCCATCATCACGGACTCGATAACCCACGAGCGACAACACCTGATTGAGCTGATCACGAGTCAGCCGTGCAACGTCCGCGCGGTCGAGAGTCCGTTCCGGTCGCATCGACGCTGATATAAGCGCGATCACAGCGTTACCGCTCTGCGTACGTGCCTGATTGCTGCTCACTGCGTAGGCCAGACGCCGCCACTTGGTATTTCCTTCCCCGGGATCGTCCCGGAGAGGGATCTCGGACATGATGCGAGTCAGTTCGCTGCCGCTGTACAGCTCTGCAATCAGCTTGCAGACGTGCTCGAGAGTGCCGCCGGAAACGCGGGAAACTTCTGGCTAGTCACCTTGTGCGTCTTCCTCCAGGATTTAAGGGCGGCCGGACAATAAAGTCACGCCCGCAACAGCTAGCACAGTCGCACATCGGCCATCCGAACCTCGTCCAGAACGACGTGGACTTGGGGGTTGGACCGATGTATATCTCCTTGTCATTGAAGTCGTCGGAGAATTGCTCGATGATTCGGGTGCCAATGTGATCGCCACTACAGCGCAGGTCTTCCCGCACCTCGAAGTCCCAGACCATGACGGCAGGTACCGATGTATGTGAAATGTGGCTGGAAAACCGGAGAGAGACGAGCATGCGTGCGACCTCTTCGCCGCGCCAAGCGTAGGAACGCCACTGATGCTCAGGCGGGCCGAAGTCCGCGTTCCGCCGCCACCAGGTGGGGTTGAACCGGTCGTCGTCGGCGAAAACGGGCCCCCTCCCGTCACACAGGCGCGTCATCGGCGGCTCCACCCACGTGATCTCGCTGTGCACGGTTTCAGTCTCCCCAACATACTCAAGTTGCCCGGTGGTGCTTCTACAACAGGACCCACGTACGCGTGACGCCGAGACTTCCCCAGCGCCACCTCCTCTGATTTCAGCCGATACGTACGAGTGGAACTTCGGCCTGATCCAGTATCTCGTACAAATCAGCAATCCGGTTTGTGGAACCGCGTTGATCGCACTGGGTGAAAATGAGCCTTTCGGCGGCGCGGGACATCCCGACGAAGAACGCCATCGTGGATTCACTGTGTCACGGGAATGGGCCCACCATTGGTCGCCATCGAGTCCGACGAAGAAGACTGTGTGGTATTCCAGTCCCTTGCTGCGGTGGATCGTCAATAAAGGCACGGCGTTGTCCTCTGTGAAGGCGCTGGCAACCTGGTCCCACGAGTTGGCACGTCCAAGGACATCTATGAGGCGGATTTTAAACGCCTCAACTGTCACTGCGAGATCTTCGGGCCTGTCAGCAAGGACGCGTTTCTGGGCGATTTTGTCGAACCTCACGAATGAGGTGAGCTTGTCGATAAGCGTCTGAGCGATCTCTTCGGTGAGATCCACGTCTGGCTCAAAAGTGGCGTGCTCACTCGGCGGCGTGGCAGCGAACCAAATGCGTAGCTGCCCCAGGAAGGCTGAGAGCGCGTCATCAATACTTGTGCCCACTTCGCGGTCCCGATCGGTAGCAGTGACGCGCCTCAGTGTTGTGGTGACCTCGCGCCAGGTCTGGGGCTGACCGCCACGAGTGGATCCGAGGCGCACCAGTCCGATGAGTAGCCGCACGAGATCGTCCTTGAGCAGATCCTGGAGCCGGAGCTCACCCACACGAGCGTCGTCGTTGCGAAGCTTGAGCCCTTGAGCTGCGAAGGCCTGCGCAAGTTCCGGTTCCAAATTAGCCACCTGCTGGCGCGCAATCACAGCATACTGAGCCGGCGGACGCCCGGACTGATCAATATCGGCAGCGACCCATCCTGCAATGTATTCAGCCTCGAGTCTGGCATTTGAAAATGACCAAATTTGACTCGGGGTATTTCCAACTTGACTGTCAACCTGAGACATCTGCGGTTGACTGTCTGGAGCAAGGCGCTTCGCGAATCGATGTTGTAGGTCGACAAGCTCCTGAGTCGAACGGAAATTCCAGGACAGTTCGAATGACCTCGCGCCAAAGTCGTGCTCGAACTGGGCAAACGCGTCAGTGTGGGCGCCAGCCCAACCCATTATCCGCTGTTTACGGTCGCCGACGACCGTGATGATTGTAGTTTCGGGTGCAAATATCGACTTTAGGAATGAGTATTGGGCATAGGTCGTATCCTGAAACTCGTCGACGAAGACGAACGGGTAGGTCGCGGCCAGTGCCCGTTGTAATTGCGGACTGGAGCGGATGACCAACTCGGCAAGTCTGTTCATCATGACGAAGTCGATCGTGGGGACTTGTGTGACTGGTACTTCTCGGCCCACCACTGTTGAACTGCGTAGTCCAACGCGGTCGCGGCTTCCTGGGGCTCAACTTCCAAATTATAGGCCCCGACAACATTGGTGATGAACTCGGCCTGCCGGATATCGTAGACGCCGCTACGAAATTCCTCGGGTGCTGTCGAGGCGAGGTTGTCAAGAAAATCACTGACCTCTGCCGGGCTGGTAAAGCCGATCCGATAGGTACTGCTCATTTTCCAAGCAGGTGGTAGAAGTTCCTTGAATCTGTCCACGATCGACTTGGCGAACGCATCGAATGTCATTGAAGTGAATCGCTCGGCGTGCGCGGGCAAGCGCATCTGGACACGTCGTCTCAGGTTGGCTGCAGCATCACGCTTGAAGGAAATAGCGAGAATGCGCCGGGGCGGACGACACAGACCGTTTTCTAGCAGGTAGCTAGCGCGCTGCGCCAAGAACTCGGACTTTCCGGCTCCGGGTCCTGCTGTGACCGAAGCTGTGCCAGCGCGCAATGCGTCCCAGGCAGCGGGTTCGAGGCTCTCGATGCCCTTAGGCTGCCATTTAATGGGGTCAGTCCTCATATCGGGTTAATCGCCTCTCCTATGCGACTAAGCATCCTGTCGAGCGGACCTTGGACACCGGCCAGATCGACGGAATCGACGTATGAGAGGGCTCGTAAGTGTGTGCTCGGCTTAGAGTGAGTTAGGAACAGGTACCGATACCAACGCATGTAGTAGGTCCACTGATTGTTTTCCCAGAAGCCCACTTCGGGGCGCACATCAGGATCACCGAGAACTGTATCACGCGCATCGCCCTGGCCACTTGGCCCCTTTTGACCCTGTTCAAGGTGATCGGTATAGGCCGACGTAAAGTATTTCAAAAGGCACATATCAAAGTCAAGCGGTGCAGAAAAAAAGATGTTCCACTTTTCCAAGTGTTCTATCCATTTTACCAATTCGGTTTGATCCAACTCATCGATGTCGTCAATCGAATTATAACCGTCGATCGCCTCCGATCCGTCAAAGGGATTGTGACCAATTTCAATCAGTCGAGTGCAGGCGTCCCGGATACGGCCTGCGCCTCCACCAGCTCGCCCCCAGTCCAGGTCGAGGAGAGTAACGTACGGGATGTCTAGCTGGGAGAGAAGACGCCAAAAGTGGTTGGTGTGGCGACCACCAAGTGGGACGACCGCGACGAACGACTGGTCAATGTACAGCTCTCTGGCCGCGGCGAGTTTAGGCAAAACGAGTGCTTCGGAATCTCCTTCGCCGAGCACTACAAAGCGGGCGAAGTACAGCTCGGGATGGGCGCGCACGGCCTCACGGACATACTTACCGGCCTCGGTGGTGTCGTCCGGAAGAATGATCTCACGCACTCGACTGGTCTTGGTTTTTTCGTCAAGACGGAAGTGCCGAACCCGCTCCGGCGGAATACGGGAAAGCACGCTGGCGGAGTGGCTAGAGATGACCGCTTGGGCGCGTCCGGACTCAGTGATGGACAGGAGCTGCTGGACGACGCGGGAGAGAAAGAAGGGCGCCAGGCTGTTCTCCGGTTCCTCAAGTGCCAACAGGGTCAGGGACGGCAGCGCTGTGGCAGTGAGGTCGAAATGATCGTCGTGGTCGCCTGCAGCGATTGCGCCTTCGAGATCCAACGTGGTGGCAGTTAACGCAATGTGGAGCAGGGACTGCTGTCCATCACTTAATTCCCTGACAGGCCGTGTTCGTCCGGTGGGTGAAGGCTCGAAGCGCATCTCTGCGTTCGCAACAAGGACGCTCACGTCACGGTTAATGGGCTCAAAAATTGGGTGCTGATCAGAGGTTAGGTGGTGAAGTTCTTGCCACCTGGTGGAAATCGCTTTGGTCACACTTTTGACGACCGCCTCGCCTTTAAACTTATCCGAGAGCTCGTCTGCCGCAGTCTTAACGTGCTCCCGGAACGGGGTGGACCACTGGCTGGCGCGCCAGATCCGCCCCCGCAGGAATGCACCGACCTGACGAGCCCCGTCTCGGGTAGCAGGCACATACACCATCTGGATGCGGTTGCGGTCCGAGGCACTCAGCTCTACCCACCTCTCGCCGTAATCCTTCTCGAAGGTGTAGACGACGCGGCGGCTATCGTCGATGGTTCCGTTAATGGGCCCCTCGGCCGACCACGAAGCCTCAAGGACGATTCGGAGCTTGAGTTGCCCGTCCTCGTCAGCCGTCATCTGCGCGAAGAACTCTGGCACGCTTCCAAGGTCATCAGTGCCGTCCGCGGCCAGCTCCGGAAATGCGAAGACTGCTTCGATACTCAGAGACCGGGTCTCGGGTGCTTCGTCCTCCTCGTTGGGGACGTGAAAATCCTCGACACGGATCCGCCGTTGATCGCCAAGAACGCTGAACAGCCGCAGGAGCGCTTGACATGCCGCCGTCTTCCCTGCGGCGTTCCCCCCGAGCATTGCGGTCAGCTGCTGGTCGAAGCGGATTGTGGTTGGCGTAGGTCCGAAAGACTGAAAGTTGCTCAGGGTGAGGCGCTCAAGGAACATTCAGTCTCTACCTCGGACTCGAATCGGCATGCGAATATTTTTGCAGGATACGAGATCTGAGACGTAATTATCCGGATTTAGCAGGCGTTTCGTCGGAACAGAGCACTGCTGATGGTGCTTCATACGGCAGGTAGCGACCGCCCGGGTGCGTTGGTATGCACAGGGACCCCGAAGGATGAAAGGAACGAATAGTGGAAGCAGCCTTCCAAGGTCAAGGGGTACGGCGCTCAAGGACCATGGAGGCTTTCAGGTCGTCAATTACGACAGTTCCCGGACTCTCCGGTAGAGGGTGGCCCTCGACATGCCAAGATCGCGCGCGACCTGGGTGGCCGGCTCCCCACCGTCGATCAGGCGCAGGGCGTTGCGGATCTGGGAGTCAGTGAAGGTCTGGCGCCGCCCACCGAGGTCCTTGCCGGCGGCCCGGCGCTTGGCCACCGAGTCGGTGATCCGCTCCCGCTTGATCTCCAGCTCCATCTGCGCCAGGGCAGCCATCACTGTGAACACCATCGAACCCATCGGGGTGTGCGTGTCCACGTCTCCCCCACCGAGGTTCAGCACCCGCAACCCGGCACCTCTCCCCCGCAGCGCCTCGGCGAAGGCCAGCATGTTCTGCGTCGACCGCCCCAACCGGTCCAACGTGGTGACGACCAAAGTGTCCCCCGACTCGAGCGCCGCCACCGCCTTATCGAGGTTTGGACGGGACGCGCGGCTTCCAGACACTCCATGGTCCGTATAGATGTCATCGCCCCGTACACCCGCCGCCAGCAAGTCATGCACTTGACGGTCGGCGTCCTGCTGCCGTGTCGAGACCCGGGCATACCCGACTAGCTTCCCCATGTCCACCTCATCTGTCTCGCAACCAACGTTGAGTATCCGACTCGAGGGGCAGGGATAAAGCACAAGGATGCGAGACATGCCGAACGGCGGAATCGTGCGGGCGCAAATTTCTCGGACGAGACGTCTCGCATCCCATGCGTTGCAATACACCCCCCACCATGTGACGGCGGGTGCTTAGGTGACCCGGATAGCACAGGGCACGGCCACCATTGACCTTGCCGTGCCCTGGTTGTAGGGGCTGAAAAAATGTATTCGAGGCCGTGCTCCGATGCTTGCCGTCTGCAAGCATCTTTTATATGCTTGCCGCCTGCAAGCATCGTCGACCAGTGAGTCACCAATCCATCTCAGACAAGCAAGGCGGGAATTGCATGGCTAACCAACCAAAATCAAACGGGACCAAGGTTCCGAATCCCAGTACCGGCGGTAACGCCAGAGCGAAAGCGTTAAGTGCGGAAGAACGTTCAGAAATTGCGCGACAGGGCGCACAGAAGCGTTGGGGAACAACTATTGAGCGCGCCACCCATACAGGCGAAATTAAAATTGGAGACCGGGTAATTTCCTGTGCAGTTCTAGCTGACGGCACACGCTTGATCAATCAAGAAACTTTTTTGACGGCGCTGAATAGGGCTCCTAAGGCTAAAGGGGGGACGGGAGGCACTACTTCAACGTCCCCCCCATTTCTCGCTGCAAAGAATCTCCAGGCCTATGCAAGCGACGATCTAAGATCTAGATGGGATGCCGTACGATATCGGGTTCCGTCTGGTGGAATTGCATACGGTTATAACGCAGAGATTCTCCCCGAAGTATGCGAAATATACTTGTCTGCCAATGAAGATGGAGTAATTCTTCAAAGCCAAAAGGCCTCAGCAAAGGCGGCGGAAATTATAATGAGGGGCCTCGCCAGAGTTGGAATTACTGCCTTAGTGGATGAGGCTACAGGATTTCAGGAGGTCCGTGCCCGTGATGAGCTTCAGAGAATTCTTGAAGAGTTCGTACAGGCGGAGCTGCGCCCCTGGATAAAACGCTTTCCCGACGAATTTTTTAAACAAATTTACCGGTTGAATGGGTGGGAGTACAGGCCCGGACAGTCTCAAAGAACTCCCTATGTCGGTAAGCTTGTAAACAAATATATATATGACAAGCTAGCACCAGGGGTTAGGGATGAGCTTCAACGGTTGAATCCAAAAAATAAAAATGGGAATCGGTCGCATAAACACCATCAACACCTCACGGAGGGCACCGGTTTGACGTCTTTGGATCGTCAAATTTCCACTGTGACCACTCTGATGCGTATCTCTGAAAGCAAGGAGCAATTCGAGGACTTGTTTGATAAGGCCTATCCGCCGGCGCAACCTAAGTTACCTTTGGTTCTTGATATGGAATGACGCGAAAACTCACCCCAAATTTTTGCAAGCTTAGCAATCAACTCCCGCCAACCCAGGTCGTACAAGTGGTTTTCCTGGCCCAGCTAAAACAATAGTGTGTGTAAATGTCCCTCAAGGCAAGTCGGTCGACAATCGGGCTCATCACAAAGCAGGGTGTAGTTGGGGTCTGAATCCGCCGGTCTCGAGCAGCGATCTGGCTATGTAGTGGACGAGGTTGCGGAAGCCGAGGGCTGAGCCGCGGAGGTGTTCGAGCCGACCGTTCAGGGCCTCGGTGGGGCCATTCGAGGTGCCGGGCCGGTCGAAGTAGGCGAGGATGTCAGCGGCCCGCTTGTTCAGGGTGCGGCCCAGCACGATAACCTCCTTCAGAGCGGCGGGGACACCGCTGCCGACGGCGTCGATGACGGCCTGCATGCGGATGCGTCCCGTGGCCCGGTCGGGTTCCCGGTAGGCAGCGATCATCTTCTGGTAGATGCCCCAGGTGGTCTCGACCTCGACGTGGTCATCGCCGGCGAACAGGGTCTCTAGGCGGGTCTTCTGTCGGGCGGTGAGCAGGTCCAGACCGGTGTGGAGGGTGCGGCGGGCCCGGTAGAGCGGGTCGGTGGCACGGCCGCGGTGGCCGTGGAGGTCTTGCTGGACCCGCCTGCGGCATTGGTCGAGGGCATCCCCGGCGAGGCGGATCACGTGGAATGGATCCATCACAGCAGTGGCATCGGGCAACTCTTCGGTGGTGGCGGTCTTGAACCCGGTGAAGCCGTCCATCGCGACGACCTCCACCCCGGCCCGCCACTGCTTGGGACGGGCAGCGAGCCAGGTCTTGAATGCTTGCTTGGAGCGGCCCTCGACCATGTCCAACAAGCGTGCCGGGCCGGTGTTGTCCCTGATCGGAGTGAGGTCGATGATCACGGTGACGTATCTGTCGCCGCGGCGAGTGTGGCGCCAGACGTGCTCGTCGACGCCGAGCACGCGCACGCCGTCGAACCGCTTCGGGTCATCAATGAGGACCCGCCGGCCTTCGGCCAGGACGGCGTCGTTGGCGGTGTTCCACGACACGGCCAAGCCTTCGGCGATCCGGGCGATGGTGAGGTGGTCGACCACGAGTGCTTCCAGCGCCCAGCGCAGCGCCCGCCGGGACAGCTTGGATCGCGGTTCGGCGGCCTTGCTCATGTCCTGGCGCCACACGTGCCCGCACTCGGAACACCGGTAGCGGCGCACCGTGATCAGCAGGACGGTGGGTCGCCAACCGAACGGCTCGTGCGCCAACCGGCGAACCACGCTGCCGCGCGGGGTTCCCTCACAGCCGCAGCGTCGGCACCACGGGTCGGGATTGGCGACCCGGCAGGCCAGTACCGCCTGGTTCGGCTCCACATGCTGGCCGATGACCTCGAGGCCGAGCTCATCGAGGCGGGTGAACGTGGTCAGGTCAGGGCTAACGAAGGTAGCGTGGGGCACGTCGAGGTCTTCCGGATGGGCAGTGTGAGAACTTCCATCTTCGGGAGGCCTCGACCCCCATCCACGTACCGACGCGCCGCACAGCTCAAGACACCGCTACACCCTGCTTTGTGATGAGCCGCTTTATCCAGATGACGAGTCTGCGTCAGCCCTCCTCTACGGGCGGGGTGGTGTTCATGGGGGACTTCGCCACGCCCATGGCACCGACGAACGACATCATCGCTGCGGCGCAGATCGTCGAGAAGATCCTCGACCGCGTGTTGCCACGGTGGCGGACTGAAGTGCCGGATGATGGCAAGAAGCGTTGGGCCCGTCACCGACAGGCTGCGATACGAGCGGAGGCCGAGCTGGAGCGCCAGGAAGAGGTTGCGGAGCGTCTAGGCGATAACGCGCCGACGATCAGCGCCGGGGAGATGCACCCTGGGCCTGGGAGGCGGCCCGCTCTCTTTGGCAGTCCGGTCATTTTCGCGAGGCGGTCAGGGCCGCCGCAGTCAAGATCAACTCTGAGACGCAGAACAAGGTCTCTCGTCGCGATATGGCAGAAACAGATTTGTTCAAACAGGCGTACAGCGACGATGACCCGCAACCCGGCAAGCCCCGCCTCCGGCCAGAGGGTGACGACGGTGGCAAAACAGCACGTTCCGTGCGACGAGGGATTGCTGCTTACGCAGAGGGATGCTTCGCTGCGATCCGTAATCCAGCTAGCCATGACGCTCTGGAGGAGGCATCCGAACAGACCGTCTTGGAGCAGTTGGCAGCTCTGAGTGTTTTGGCGCGCTGGATCGACGAAAGCTCTGTGGAGAGGGCGCAGCCGGAGTAGTCCCGCTCAGCTGAGTCCGGCCGCCAGGTACGCGCATCTGTCGGCGGCCCGCGCCTCGATACGTCATCAAACGTTGCAATCTTCGCGCCGTTCATCGATCCGACCCACACATACCCGCGGAGGTTGGGCGCGGGGGAGTGGTGCAGAAACGACCGATTTAGCCCCCAACGAGCCAAGGCGTGGGTCTTTTTACCGTCTCAGTGGAGAGCCGCCCGCAGGCAGATCTCCTCTCCGTCGCTGAGCCCGCCGGGCGGGGGGTCCTCCTGGACTCCTCCGTCCGCAAAGCTGCGATGAGCGTGTCGCGCAGCGGGCGGCGGTTCAGGCCCTGGGCGAGAGCCCGGGAGGAGTCGACAATGTTCACGTATCGCCAGCCCTCCCATGGCACCCACAGCGGCAGCGACGCAGGCCGGCCCACGGCTGATACCGCACTCGTCGAGCGTCGCGTCGTCGACCACACGCGGCCGGGCGGTCGACCTGGTGATGTCGATACTGGCGTCGACGACGTCCCGAAGGACGTGCGGGGTGCCGGCCGCGTTGAAAACCCCGGTGATCCGTTGCTCGGCGCACCGCAGGATCCAGGCGGCGAGATCCTCCACGTCGATCAGGGCCACAGGGAAAGAGTCGTCGGGGACGATCACGTCGGGACCCGTCGGATGGGCGAAGCGCCACGGGTAGTAGCCGGAGCGGCCAGACTCGTCGCCGGCACCGCCGATCAGCCCTGGCCGGATGACCGTCACGGGATCCGGGACGTCCAGGTAGGTGAGCTCACACCGGCGTTTGGCTGCCGGGTACTGGTCCATCGCTGTCATGAGGTCAGCTTCCAGCGGAGCCGCCACGGCTGCGTCCTCGTCCTGGTCGGGCGCCTCGAACGAAACGTAGACGCTGGTCGTTGAGACGAAGATGCGGTGCGAGGCGGTGAGCCGGCTCGCGGCTTCCCGGGCGTGCCGGGGATGGCTGGTCAGATCGACGACGGCGTCCCACGCCCTGCCGGTGACGGACGCCAGGGCTTTCGGGTGGTCGCGGTCAGCCTGGATGAACTCCACTCCTGCGGGCGCCGGAGCCGAGCCACGGGCCAGGCACGTGACGGTGTGGTCGGCGTTAAGTGCGGCGAGGGCGAGGCCCCGGCCCAAGAACCGGTGCCGCCGAGAATGAGGATGTCCATGGCCTCATTTTGAGTGGGTGGAGTGCCGAAGCAAAGCAGATTCGTTGATAGCGGGAGGAGTCGATCCCTCAAAAGGCGAGACGCAAAGACCTCCCTGAGTGGAGGCGGGGTCATGATGACGGGGAAGTCGAGCTAGCCGGGCAGCGACAGACGAGAAGAACCGGACGCTTATCGCGGCGAGTCACAGACCAATCCGCGGCCGCGCTGCTCATGTAGCGAAATCGACCGGTGGAGCTACAGGGCCGAGTTCGCCGCCTCGACACGTCCTTGGAGGCGACGAACACCGTCTCGAATCATCGCGCCATACCCCTGCTCGGGCAGTCGTGCGACAGATTGCTGCGCCCGTACAACCTGATCTTCGGCGTCTTGGACGCGCCCAGCGCGCAGGTAATCATCACCGAGGTTAAGTGCAAGCTCGGAGCGAACCCCGCTGTCGAGGGAACTCCGATGGCTGCGAGGTCACCATCTTGGAGGTATGTGAACTCCGTCAAGGCTTGCTCGTCCCAGCGAGTCTCGCTCTGAAGATTCTCCTGCTGGTCGGCCAGGTAGTGCGCCAACACGCACCGTTGGGCATGGTCTTCTTCGACCGTCTCATCCCAGCACTTTTCAAGAGCCGCCTTAGCGGCTTCGCTCCGACCGTTAACCGCTTGACCGACTGCTTCGAGGACTGGTTCCCAACTCATGCCCCCAACGCTAAACGTGAGGAAGGACATGGCCGCAGATAGGTAGCTCAAACGACCGCTTATGCATAGCTGGACTCGGACCGCTATTTCGATTGCATCTGGCGGAGGCGTGGGGTTGGCTTCGGCCATGAACGATGTAGTCGGTCTTCGCCCCCTGGCGGTATCGGATGCTCGAGAGATGGTCGACGTCCTCAGCAACCCGCGACTGTACGTCTTCACTGGCGGTGAACCGCCAGACGAAGCGGAGCTTCGACGCCGCTATGCCGTCCAGACCCGTGGGTGCTCCACCGATGGTTCACAGAGATGGCTCAACCTCATCGTTGCGCTCGAACCTGGCGGGCAGGCGATCGGGTACGTGCAAGCCACCATCCCGCAATCTTCAGGTCCGACAGAGATCGCGTGGGTCATCGGTGAACTGTGGCAGGGCCGCGGTACGCGCGTACCGCTGCGGAACTTCTGGCGGACGAACTTCGACGCATGGGCGTCGTAGACGTCGTCGCGCACATTCACCCCGAGCATGTCGCCTCGCAACGCGTCGCTATACACCTCGCGATGTCGCCGACCGGTGTCGTTGTCGACGGAGAGACGCGCTGGGAAGGTTCTCTTTCATGCGCCGACAAGCAGTAGCTCAAACGAACGTTTTCGCGGGGGGCAGGAACCAGCGCACCTGTCCTAGGTAGAAGGTGTCGTAGCGTGAGGGCGGCGCCACGAGTGCGTCGCCGGCGGAGAGGACGCTCGTGGTCGACCTGTCCGTACTACCGGGCTTCCTCGGTGTCATTCTGGTGTTCCTCATCCCACCCGGCCCAGACATGGCGTACATGCTCGCGGTCGGACTCGAGGGAGGGCGGAGAGCCGCGCTCAAAGCGATCCTTGGCATCGCTACCGGAATGAGCGTCTACGCCGCCGCAGTCGTTGTTGGCCTGGGTGAGGTCGCCAAAAGTCACCCTGATTTGCTGACCGGCCTGAAGCTGCTTGGGGCTACTTATCTGCTCTGGCTGTCGGTGACTACCGTGCGCCATGCTCGCGAGATCTCCGCGATCGGCGACGTCGCGCCGGGCGGTGGTACCTGCGGGGTCTGTCGGTCAGCCTGACGAACCCCAAGATCATCCTGTTCTTCCTCGCCGTCCTCCCGCGTTTCGCCGGCCACGCCACCAACACGACAGCGCAGATGGCCCTGCTCGGCACAGTCAACGTGTGCACCGAGTTGGTGCTTTACGGCACCATCGGTGCTCTCGCGGGCACTTTTCATGAGCGATTCACTAGCAGTCCGCGAGCTAGCGCCGCGTTGAACTACCTTGCGGCCACGGTCTACGCCGTTCTTGCCTGCGTCATCATCATCGAAGCCGTCCGACCGGTGTAGCTCAAACGAAGGGTTCTGCACCACCGGGGCGGGTCGGTGGCTCAACCCACCGTTTCCGCTCCATGCTGTTCAGCGCACTCGTGTGGGGGCGACCGTGCGTCGGTGTCTCACCTGCCTTGTTTGTGCGCGAGAATTGCACCATGCCTCTCCAACCTGTTCCTGAGTCTGGTCCTGACATCCCTTCGGCGCCACAAGACGCGCTCACCCGTCTCCTCGATGAGGGTGTGACGTGGGGTGATGCGTCTCTGTGGTTGCCGGCCCTGCCTGAGTCCAGCGTTGACTTGTTCTTCATGTCGCCGCCCTATGCGGATCAGCG
>NZ_AJXN01000080.1 GCF_000286355.1 Kocuria atrinae C3-8
TGAACCGGCCCGGGTTTGATGCCGCTACTGTTTGAGTCCGGAAGGATGGACAGTATGCCGAAGAGGATCGATCCCCAGTTGCGCGCGAGGTGCGTGCGTTTGGTGCGTGAGCACCAGCAGGAGTACCCCACCCAGACCGCAGCCGTGATCGCTGTTGCCCGCCAGGAAGGTGTGTCCAAAGAGTCGGTGAGGCGGTGGCTTGCCCAGGCTGAGATCGATGACGGGTCCCGGCCCGGTGTGACCAGCGAGGAATCCGCTGAGGTGAAACGATTGAAAGCTGAGAACCGTCGGCTACGGGAGGACAACGAGATCCTCCGCCGGGCCTCGATTTTCTTCGCGGGGGAGCTCGACCCCCGCAACCGCTGATCCTCGCGTTCATCGACCAGATGAGAGCCGAGGGATTTGCAGTCGAGTCGATCCTGAGAGTCCTGGCCCAGCAGGGCCTGCAGATCGCTGCACGTACCTACCGGTCCTGGAAAAAACCTGCCCGTATAGCTGTCAGGACTGTCACCGATGCTCTGGTCGAGGATAAGATCCGCGATCTCGTCTGGGCATTGATCAGCTCACGGGGCGCCCCGGATGACCCCGGAGGGCCTGTATGGGCGACGGAAGATGCTCTGCCTTCTCCGCCGCCAACCCGGATTCGCCGCCGCCTCTCGGGGCGCAGTGGACCGGGCGATGCGCACTCTGGGTCTGCAGGGGGTGGTCCGGGCTAAGAAGCTGCGCACCACGATCTCGGCCGCGGATGGGACCCGGGCTGGTGACCTGCTCAATCGCGATTTCACCGCCCCCGCCCCGAACCGGGTGTGGGTCACCGATTTCACCTATGTCCGAACCTGGGCAGGGTTCGCCTATGTCGCGTTCATCGTCGATGTCTTCGCCCAGAAGATCGTGGGCTGGCATGCCGCGACCTGTAAGAACGTGGACCTGGTGATGACACCGCTGCGGATGGGACTGTGGCAGCGAGACCGCGAGAACCACCCCGTGGCCACTGGTGAGCTGATTCACCACAGCGATGCCGGGTCGCAATACACATCCGTGCGGCTGAGCGAGCACCTCGCACTCGAGGGCATCAATCCTTCGGTCGGATCGGTTGGCGATGCCTACGATAACGCCCTCATGGAGACCATCAACGGGTTGTTCAAGACCGAGTGCATCCGAACCACGGTCTTCCACCCCGGTCCCTACCGGACTCTCGCAGACGTTGAGTACGCGACCGCTGGATGGGTCGAGTGGTACAACAACCGCCGCCTCCACGGCACCCTCGGGATGCTCACCCCGGTAGAGTTCGAAACGCTCCACTATCAGGCCCTCGCCCGAGAGCCCGAACCCACAAAGTAGCGGCCGAGAACC
>NZ_AJXN01000081.1 GCF_000286355.1 Kocuria atrinae C3-8
GAGAGCTACGGGACTTCCTTTATGGGTTCTTAGGCTGACGAGAGCTCATGGCCCAGGAGGGTCTAGGCGCGGGGGCCGGGTGCGGCGCGGTTCCGGACCGTCATCCGGGTCCGCCGGGTTGTCCCTATCGCTTCCGGTGGCGGTGCTGCCGCCATCCTTGGGGAAGTTGGTGCCGGGGTTTTTCTGGCCCGGGGCGTCAGTCTCGGGGGCGCCGTCGGCGTCATTCAGGACTTCTTCGCTCAGGCGCGGATCGTCCGGGTCCAACGGTTGGGGCTTCTCTCCCGGGGGACGTCCCGTCCGTTTGAGTTCGTTCTCCCACTCCTGGAGCCTGCGCTCATGTTCCTGTTGACGACGCCGCTCTTCCAAGTTTCGCAGGAACTGCGGGTCATCGTCCGGGCCACGGCCGCGCTGTGGTTGAGTGCTCGGGTCCACCTTCTTGGGGCGGCCGAAGAACAACCAGAGGACCGCGCCGATCACGGGCAGCAGCAAGATCAAGAGGATCCACGCACCCTTGGGGAGGGACCTGACCTTGTACTTTTCTGTTTGGGCGCATTCGATGAGTGAATAAATGATCACACCCACGGCGAGGGCGCCTGCTCCGATGATGAGTATCGCTCTGCCCATGGCCACAATCCTAGGGGAGCATGCTGATCACTGACGCATCGGTGTCTGGGCGTTAAGTCATGGGCGTAGACCGGGGTGACAGGTGTGAATCGCATGGGGCGGGCGTCCAGGGCAGGCCAGTAGACTGATGCCCGTGAATTTCCTCAAGTACTCTCTGCTGCGGTTGGGCATCCTGATCGTGGTGTTCGTGATCTCCATGTACGTGGGTGCGGGACTGATCCTGTCCGGCATCGCGGCCATCGTGGCGGCGTTCGCGATCTGCTACATCTTCTTCCCCAAGCTGCACTTGGCAGCCAGCCAGGACTGCCACCGCTGGATCGACCGCTCTCCCAAGCCCAAGAACCGCGTGGCCATGGAGGATCAGGAGATCGAGGATTCCTACACGGACCAGCAGGCTCGCAAAGACATCTGAGTTCCCTCTGAGACCGTCAAACTCCGAACACCTTCGGAGCTCCTTGGCTGGCCACTGGCTCTGTGGCCAGCCCTAACTCACCGGCCTAAACGTACTGGTGGACGAGCACAGCTAGCGCGTAGAGCACCGTGAATCCGAGATTCACCAATCCGCACTGCTTGAGTACCGGGATCAACGCCCGGCGTTCTTTGCTCTTGAGTACCGTGGCACTGGCGGCCAAGGCCAATGGAGTCATCGCATAGACGAGCAGCACCCACGGGTTGTAAGACACCAGTAGCAGCGGCAACACCATACCCACGGCCATTTCCGCGGCGAAGGTCAAACGGGCCTTGGCATCGCCCAGGCGCACGGCCAGGGTCTTCTTGCCCACCTCGCGGTCACCCGGGATGTCACGCACATTGTTGGCCATCAGCAGGGCGCACGCGAACAGGCCGGTGGAGATCGCCATGATCCAGGCGTCCACGTTCAGTCGACCGGCCTGTGTGAGCGTGGTGCCCAGAGTGGCAACGAGGCCGAAGAAAATGAACACGAAAATATCGCCCAGGCCCAAGTAGCCGTAGGGCTTCTTTCCGCCGGTGTAGCCCCACGCGGCGAAGACTGCAGCCACGCCCACGATCGCGAACCACCACTGCTGGGACAGCACCACCAGGACCGCGCCCGCCAGAGCCGCGAGACCGAAGCACAAGAACGCCGCGCGCTTCACCTGCGCGGCTTCGCCGCTCCGGAGCCGGTGAGCCGAAGCGGGCCCACACGTTCGTCGTCGGTGCCGCGCACGCCGTCGGAGTAGTCATTGGCGTAGTTCACACCGATCTGGAGGAACAGCGCCACGAGCAGCGCCAGCCCCGCATGACCCAGGTGCACCGCGTGCATCTGCTGCGCGGCGCGTACCGGCAATCACGGGAGCCGCGGCCATGGGCAGGGTCCTGAGACGTGCGCCCTCTACCACTGTGCTGGCGTGGCCACGGACATACCTCCGAAAACTGGTGAATTGAACCGCGTTATTGTCTCATGCGTTGGAAAGTTTATTGAAAGCCCAGCTAGCGGAAGCTTTGGACTGCGGTCTGTCGATCCGGTTTGCCGGTGGCGAGCATGGGGATTTCACCGACTGCGCGCCAGTGCTTGGGGACGGCCGGGGAACCGTGCCGATCACGGACCAGATCGCTGAGCTCTGCCCGTAGCTCGTTAGTAAGGGCACCGCCGCGGGGCACCACTAGTGCGGCGACGACCTGGCCCATTCGGGGTCCGGTACCGGCACCACGAGGGCCTGCCGGATTTCGGGGTGTGAGGTGAGGGCGGCGGTCACCACTCCCGCGGAGACTTTGATGCCACCGGTGTTGATCACGTCATCCGTGCGGCCCAGTACGCTCAGCGGCCCGTCCTCGTCGATCCGCCCTAGGTCATCCGTGCGGTACCAGCGCTGTCCGTCGATCACGCGGAAATGCTCACCGGTCTGCCGGGGGTCGTCCAGATAGCCCCCGGCAACGACGCCGCCGCCTAACCAAATGCGCCCCTCCTTGGGCTCGCGGGTGGCCAGGGAGGTGAAGTGCGAGAGGTCGGGAGCGGCGTCGTCGGGGACCGTGCGGATTTCGACGACGTCCAAGGGCCGGCCGTTGTAGACGCAACCGCCGCACGTTTCGGACATGCCGTACGTGCTGACCAGGGTGAGGCCGGCGTCGGCGGCTAGCTGGGCGAGGGCGGGTGAGAGGGCGGAGCCGCCCACCAGGATCGCGTCGAAGCGCGCGAGGGCGGCCACGGCATCCGGGTGGGGAGCGGCGTCGGCGGGATCAAGAATGCGTTGCAGCTGGGTGGGGACCACGGACACGTAACGCGTCTCATAACTCATGCCCGCTGCGGCCCGCGCGAAACCCTCCGGTGTGAACGGCCCGGGCTCCATGACCACTGGTGTGGTGCCCGCGAGCACGGAGCGAGCGAGAACCTGAACGCCCGCGACGTAGTGCGAAGGGAGACACAGGAGCCACTGACCGGGACCGGACGTGGCTCGTTCGGTGGCCTGACCTGATGCCGTCAGCGCCTCGGTAGTCAGGACCGTTTTCTTGGGGCGGCCCGTGGACCCGGAGGTCGAGACGACCACCGCCGGCCCGGGGCGGGACAACGCCTGTCTCAGCGGCTCGAGGAGATCCAACGGGTCGCCCGCCACCGGACCGTCGAAGACGACCGTATCCGCCGGCAAGGCGCCCACTGTGGGCGCGGCGAGTGGTTTTCCGGCTAGGTCAGGCATCAGAAGTAGTAGGGGAACGCGGACCAGTCCGGGTCGCGCTTCTGCAGGAACGCGTCGCGACCTTCGACGGCCTCGTCAGTCATGTAACCCATGCGCGTGCTTCGCCGGCGAAGACCTGCTGGCCCACCATGCCGTCGTCCGGGAGGTTGAACGCGTACTTGAGCATGCGCACGGCCTGCGGAGACTGCGCGGTGATCTTGCGGGCCCATTCCAGCGCGGAGATTTCGAGTTCGGAGTGCGTGACCACCTTGTTGACGGCACCCATGCGAAACATATCCTCGGCGGTGTATTCATCTGCCAGGAAGAAGATCTCGCGGGCGAACTTCTGGCCGACCTGACGGGCGAGCAGAGCGGAGCCGTAACCGGCGTCGAAGGAACCGACGGTGGCGTCCGTCTGCTTGAACTTGCCGTGCTCGGCGGAAGCGATGGTCATGTCGCACACCACGTGCAGCGAGTGACCGCCGCCGGCAGCCCAGCCGGACACCGCCGCAATGACCACCTTGGGCATGGTGCGGATCAGGCGCTGAACTTCCAGGATGTGCAGGCGGCCGGCGCGAGCGGGATCGATGGAGTCGGCGGTCTCGCCCTCCGCGTAGTGGTAGCCGTCGCGGCCGCGGATGCGCTGATCGCCGCCGGAGCAGAACGCCCAGCCGCCGTCCTTGGCGGAGGGGCCGTTGCCCGTGAGGATGACCGCGCCCACGTCCGAGGACATGCGCGCATGGTCAAGGGTGCGGTAGAGCTCGTCCACGGTGCTCGGGCGGAAGGCATTGCGGACCTCGGGACGATCGAACGCGATACGGACCCACGGCAGGTCCTTGACCACTTCACCGTTGTCGTCTCGTTCGACGCCGCGGTGGTAGGTAATGTCCTGCAGGTCCTCAAAGCCCTGCACCTGTCGCCACTGCTGGGGGTCGAGAATCTCGGATACCTGCTCGGGAAGCTGCGCGTTGGTCATGGGTACCACTTTAGGTGGGAGTGCGGACAGGCATGGGAAGTGATGGTGCGCCCGACTCTGAGTGGCGGACTATCTGTGGGCACCCTAACCCTATGTCAACTATTCTTGACTTTGAATGTCAAGAATCCTTAACATTATGTACATGACGAACCGCGAACCCAGTGCAGCTGCGGCGAATCCCATCCGGGATCTGCGTAAGTCGCAGCGCATCACGCAGGCCGAATTGGCGCTGGATGTTGGCGTCAGCAGGCAAACGATCATTGCGATCGAACAGGGAGATTACGCACCGTCTGTGTACCTGGCATTACGAATTGCCCGTGTGCTCGGCGGAACCGTGGAAGAACTGTTCGTCGATGAGACGGGAGACAAGAAATGACTCGCAAAGATACGGTCATGGGTCACATGGCTGACCAGGTCATGGATCTGGACAGCCCAGCCTACGGTGATGAGCGAGAGCGGTCGGTGTTCATGGAGTCCAGCACGTTCGGCCTCACCATCGCGTTGTATCTGGGTGCTGCCGGAGCTTTCACCGCTGCCCTTTTCGGATACCTTCTGCTCCCAGCTGCCCTGCTAGCGATGATCGCATGTCCATCGCTCGCGGCGAGTTGGTACGCGAAGCGCAAGGGCGTGGACATCCAGATGATGGCCGAAACGGCGGGTGCACGTTCGACCGTGGTCAACGCTGCGATCTTCTCGGGCGCCATGGTCCTTACATGCGCGGTGGTCAGCTACACGCTGTGGACCGGTGACTCTTTGTTGGCTGCCCCGTCCGTCGATCCAGTCAAGAATGGCGGCTTCCTCAGAGGTTTCCTCCTAGGAGCTGCCGTGGGAGGTATGGCGGGTGGACTCGCTGGCCTCTTTGGACTGATCCAAGGACTGCGAAAGGCCAAGCGGTCGCCGCAATGATTCCAGAGGCATGGGAATTCTTTACTGCACGGATCGGCTGGTTGAACGGTTAGGCGGGTCGTAACGCACTCCCCGAGGGTTGGAGGCGGTCAGCGCGTAGATGATGACGATGACCAAACCCGCCACCGGAATAAGCAGCGTGAAGAGCAAGGCGGCGCTGGAATCAGTGTCATGGAATCTGCGAGCGAGCAACGTGATCCACGGGATTATATTCAACGTGTGCCATGTGGCCATCAGTGAGGCCAACGTCACGGAATCGCCTAGAACCAAAGGCAGAGCATCGCGAGAAATGTCGACTACCTCACCACCGGTGACCACATAACTGATCACCATGAACACGACAGAAATCAGAGCGTGGAAGAGAACGGCCCACCAAAACTCTCGACGAGTTGCTCGGCCTCTGAGGCGAAAATAGTTCCGGTAGAACAACCGAACGGCCGTGGCGAACTGTTGCCACGGGGACATGTTCGCCCCACCCGATGGCAGATCATGGAACGACCGCACCTCACGGTCCATGAAGACACGTTTAGCGGTGGACGTCATCAGAACTCCTGGAGGTCGCGGCCTGTTGCGTGCCTTGTCGATTGGCCATCATGACCGCGCATGCGCCGGTTATCAGGGTCATGAAACCCAAGAATCCAGTGGCCAAGTTCCCGGCCTCTGTCAGCGCCGTCACCAGAACGATTCCGGCCCCAGCAACGATCGCCGCAATGCCCAGCACACGGCCGAGTCTGACGGTGGAGTCCATCCGTTCCTCCTTTTCGGGGTTTCCACCGTAACAACCGTGTCCGAGGTCTCGGCAATACTTGAAACCATGAGTGCCGCCCCCTTTGACCTGGAACGGATTGGTCACGACCTGCCTTTCGCGGAGTCCGTGTCCAACCTGGAGAGCGTGCTCCAGCAGCGTGTCGCGGTGGTTCAGGCCCCGCCAGGGACGGGTAAGACCACCTTGGTTCCGCCGGTGATCGCCAACGTTCTTGCCGGCGCCGCTCCCGCCTCCCAGGCCGCCGGTCGCGTTGTGGTGGTGCAACCGCGCAGGGTAGCCGCCAGGGCAGCCGCTCGCCGACTGGCTGCGCTGACGGGATCGCAACCGGGCGACGTCGTCGGCTGGAGCGTTCGCGGCGAAAGCACCACGAAACCGAGTACGCGCATCGAGTTCGTGACACCCGGGATCATGCTTCGGCGCCTGCTGCGGGACCCGGACCTGCCGGGGACGGCGGCGGTGGTTTTGGACGAGGTGCACGAGCGGGGCGTGGAGTCCGATCTATTGGTGGGCATGCTCGCGGAGCTGCGAGAACTGCGCGATGACCTGACCATCGTGGCGATGTCCGCGACCGTGGATGCCGCCCGCTTCGCCGACTTGCTGGGTGAGGACACTCCCGCGCCCATAGTGGATTGCCCATCCGCGCTGTATCCCCTGAACGTCGAGTGGGCCCCAGGGCCACAACGTCTGGACGATCGCGGGGTGACTCCCGCGTTCCTGTCGCACGTGGCTCGCGCGGCTGCGGAGGCCCATTCGAAAGCGGTCAAAGCTCATGACGGCGCCGACGCCTCGTATTCGTGCCCGGCGCGCGGGAAGTCTCCCGCGTGGCATCCGAACTCCACAGGCTGTCCGACGCCGAAATTTTGGAACTACACGGTCAGCTCTCGCCTCGGGAGCAGGACCGAGCGGTCGCTGGGCGCCAACCGGGGGAGCCGCCGCGAATCGTGGTCACCACGTCTCTCGCGGAATCGTCGCTAACGGTCAACGGGGTGCGATTGGTGGTCGACTCTGGCTTGGCGCGTCAGCCGCGCCGTGATGCCGGGCGCGGGATTTCGGGGCTGGTGACGGTTTCCGCTTCCAAGGCATCGGCCGATCAGCGGGCCGGTCGAGCCGCTCGCCAGGGACCCGGCACCGTGGTCCGCTGCTACGACGACGCCACCTGGGGCGCTATGCCAGCCCGCACCGTTCCCGAGGTGCGCACCGCCGACCTCACGTTCGCCTGCTTGGCGCTTGCCGTTTGGGGTGCACCGGGTGGTGACGGGCTTTCCCTGCCGGATCCGCTGCCACCGCGTGCTCGCGCGGCCGCCGAAGCCGAGCTCCTGCGCCTGGGCGCTATTGACGGCGACGGTCGCGCTACCGACCTCGGCCGCGTCCTCGTGGGCATGCCTGTGGAGCCCCGATGGGGGCGGGCCCTGTTGGACGGCTCCACCTTGGTTGGGCGTCGCGCCGCTGCCGAGGTCATCGCGGCCATCGCCGACGGCGCTCGCATCCCTGGTGCCGACATCCCCGCCTTTGTTCGTCGGTTGCGTTCGGGCGGTGGAGCGGAGTCCGCGCGGTGGAAGCGGGAGGTGTCCCGGTTGGATCGGATTGCCGGGGAACAGGCTCCGATGTGGATGACAGGGGTGCTGTGGAGCGCGGCACGCACGGCGAGGTAGCGCGCGATGTGCGGGAGGGCGCCGTCGTCGGTCTGGGGAAACCCGAGTGGATCGCCAAGCGGGTCTACAATGCGGGGGAACAGTGGCTGCTGGCGTCGGGAACTCGAGCGGGACTCGAGCCGAGGAGCCCGCTGCGGCAACACGAGTGGATCGCTGTCGCGGAACTGAGCCGCGCCGCCGGAAAAGCGGCCGCTGGTACCGGAGCGGTGATTCGTGCGGCTGCGCCACTGGATGAGTCCACGGCACTGCTCATCGCGGGTTCTTTGGCGAGCGAGGAGACTCGCGGAAGCTTCGAGAACGGCAAGGTTCGAGCCCGCCGGGTCCGAGGGGTGGGAGCCATCGAACTGTCCTCCACACCCATCGCAGCAGATCCGCAGACCGCCCTGCCCGCCGTGCGCAGCGCACTGCACAGCCAGGGCCTGGATCTGCTGCCCTGGGACGACGCCGCTCGCTCCCTCCGCGCCCGCCTCGCCTTGCTCCACAGGCACCTGGGCGATCCGTGGCCGGCCATGAATGACTCCGCGCTGTTGGACCGACTCGACGAGTGGTTGAGCGTGGAATTACAAGAAATCGCGCAAGGAGCGTCGCTGCGGTCGATCAAGGTGGCTGATGCGCTCCGCAGGCTCCTGCCGTGGCCAGAAGCCAGCCGGCTGGAGGAGCTGGTACCGCAGCGATTGGCGGTGCCGAGTGGGAACACAGCGCGGATCGACTACCCGGAGGTCTATTCGACCGAGGACCCCGAGCAACCGCCCGTGGTGGCCGTGAAATTACAAGAATGTTTTGGTTGGGCGGATACACCGCGCTTGGTGGACGGTCGGGTGCCCGTGCAGTTCCACCTGCTGTCTCCCGCGCGGCGACCATTGGCCATCACGGACGACCTCAAGTCGTTCTGGTCCGGCCCGTACCAACAGGTCCGCTCAGAAATGCGCGGCCGCTACCCGAAGCACCCTTGGCCCGAAGACCCCTGGAACGCGGTGGCCACGGCGCGAACCAAGAAGCGAAGTGGTGGGTGAAACTGAATCGAGGCGTTCGTGCAGTCTGATCGACCGTACGACCCGTACCGTCGAGGATTTTGGCCTTACTGTCGATCCGTGTGCAGCGGCCTCAGGGAAATGGGTTTTTGCGTCGACCAGCTTGCAACGGTCCCCGTGGAACCGCTCGATTTGAGTCTCGATGTGATCTTGGTTACGGTAGCCCTACCGCTTTTGCCCGGCGTGCCATCTTTCACGCGCAGGTTGTCAACGCACCGAACTGGTGCCGCACGGCCTAGGGCTCTCTACTGGCAGTTGACCCGCTCCGACCGCTTCATCTCTCAGGTTGGTTCAGGCGCTCGGCTGACCCGCGCTTTCACCGCACATTCTGTTGCGGGAGCGTGTCCGTTCTTAGACACAGATCGAGAAGTGAATCATGTCCACCACCCTGTCAGAAACCATCGAAATGACCATTACGACCACTGAGAATCCCAAGGTTGGTCCGGAGCTGGCCCGTTCGTGGCTGCTCGTCAACGGTGCGCAGCCCGCGCGCTTCGACGTGGCGGCGAACAGCGCAGCGGATGTCGTGGTCCTCGATGTCGAGGACTCGGTGGCACCAGCGGATAAGGCCGCAGCCCGTCAGAACGTGATCCAGTGGCTGTCCTCACGCAATGAGAACCACGAACTCAACCATGGGTGGGTCCGCATCAACGGTTTCGGTACCGCATGGTGGGAAGAAGACCTCCGTGCCCTGCGCGAAGCTCCCGGGTTGGAAGGCGTCATGCTGGCCATGACCGAGTCCCCGGAGCATGTGACCCGTACGGCAGAGATGCTGCGCGGCACCCGCATTGTTGCTCTGGTGGAAACTGCCCGTTGCGTGCAGAATCTGCAGGATATTGCCACGGCGCGCTCCACCTACCGCTTAGCGTTCGGTATCGGTGATTACCGCCGTGACACCGGTTTCGGCGAGAGTCCCATGGTCCTGGCCTACACCCGTTCACAGTTCACCATCGCCTCGCGGGCGGCCAACCTGCCCGGCCCGATCGACGGTCCGGCTGTTGGTGCACTCGGCGCCAAGCTCGCAGAGGCCACCGGCGTGACCTCCGAGTTCGGTATGACCGGCAAGCTGTGCCTCATGCCCGAGCAGACCGCCACGGTCAACGAAGGTCTGTCCCCGAGCCTCAACGAGCTGTCCTGGGCCACCGACTTCCTGCAGGAGTTCGAGGCTGACGGCGGTCAGATCCGCAACGGCTCCGACCTGCCCCGTCTGGCCCGTGCACGCAAGGTGCTCGGTTTGGCCACCTCGTTCGGTATGAGTATCCCGGAGGCTACGACGTGCACTTCGAGGCTCCCACCGACACCTATCACTGCTAGTCACTGGGTGGGCATCCAATAACAACACGAGGTAGTTGACCTCGTCACACGAACTATCCCCGGCACGGCGGATACGTCACAATGGACTGTGGCAAGACCACATGACCACTGCAGCTCACACACACGTGAGCCTGCGGGACGTATCCGCGTAACCGGGGAGTTTCTATGACCACCAGCAGTGAAGCCACCGTCCGTAGAACCAAGATCGGCATTGTGGGAGCGGGGTCGGTGGGAACCTCGCTGGCGTACGCGGCCATGATCCGCGGCACCGCGACCGATATCGCCCTGTACGACCTCAACACCGCCAAGGTCGAAGCCGAGGCACTGGACCTGTCCCACGGGCAGATGTTCGCCTCAGATACCCGCGTGGAGGGCTCGGATGACGTGTCCGTGCTCAAGAACTCGGACGTCATCCTGATTACCGCGGGAGCCAAACAGAAGCCCGGCCAGACCCGCCTGGACCTGGCCGGGGCCAACACCGAGATCCTCAAGTCCCTGATGCCTCAGCTGTTGGAGCACGCGCCCAACGCGATTTTCGTGCTCGTGACCAACCCGTGTGACGTGCTCACCGTGGTCGCGCAGAAGATCACGGGGCTGCCGTACCGCCAAGTCCTGAGCTCCGGCACCGTGCTGGACACCTCCCGCTTGCGCTGGATGATCGCCAACGAGGCGCAGGTCAACACCACCAGCGTGCACGCGTACATCATCGGCGAGCACGGCGATTCCGAGTTCCCCGTGTGGTCCTCCGCGTCCATCGGCCAGGTTCCGCTGCGGGACTGGGAGATCGACGGTCACAAACCCTTCACCGAGCAGCGTCTGGCGGAGATGACCGATCAGGTGGTCAACGCCGCCTACAAGGTGATCGAGGGCAAGGGCGCCACCAACTACGCGATCGGCCTGTCCGGCATTCGCATTGCCGAGGCCATTCTGCGTGACCTGCGCTCCGTGCTGCCCGTCTCATCTATCCTCGATGATTTTCACGGGATCAGCGGGCTCGCGCTGTCGGTTCCGTCCATCGTGGGCCGCCGCGGTGTTGAGCAGCCGCTCGCGATCCCCATGGGCGAGCACGAGGAGCAGCAGTTGCGTGATTCCGCCCAGGCCATGCGCAAGGCCCTCGCTTCGCTCGGTTTCTGAGCACGCGACCGGCTCAATTCACGGGTCACCCAACCGCCCCGGGAACGGGGGCGAAGGACGACGACGTCGCGAGCGCCGTCGTCCTCGAAAGCAAAAGTAGGGGCCCACTCACCAAAATGAACTGGTCCCAAGAAGTTGGACTGGCCAAGTAAAAGCTTAGGCCGCTAGGGCCTGGGTCCGGTATTCCACCGGGCTCAGGCCCTTCAGCGTTGAATGTGCCCTCTCGGTGTTGAACCAGGTGATGTAGGCATTGATCGCTGTGGTCAGTGCCTCGACGGTGAGGAACGTGGTGTTGCAGTAGAGCTCGTCCTTCAGATGCCCGAAGAAACTCTCCATCACGGCATTGTCGAGGCAATTGCCCCTGCGCGACATCGACTGGATCGCTCGGCCGTTCAGGAGCTGTCGCCAGGAAGCGTGCTGATACTGAAAGCCTTGATCGGAGTGCACGATGGGTTTCTGGTCTGATGGCAACCCCACCAATGCTTGCCGCAGCGAGGTATTGGTCAATACCAGGTTCGGGGAGGTCCCGGTCGTGTGGCCGATGATCTGCCGGTCGAAGAGGTCCATCACCGTCGAGAGATAGACCTTCCGCTCTCCGACGCGGAATTCAGTCACGTCGGTGACCCACTTCTGGTTCGGGGCGGTCGTGGTGAAGTCTCGTTCCAAGCGGTTGGCAGCGATCTGGCCGATCTTGCCCTTGAACGAGGTGTAGCGCTTGCGGCGGATCTGACACCGCAGCCCCAGGGCTCGCATGAGCTTGAGGACCGTCTTCTTCGACACCACCCATCCCGTCCGGCGCAGCCGGTCGTGGATCCGTCGGTGCCCGTAACGGCCGGCGAAATGGTGGAAGAACCGCTGAATCTCGGCCTTCAACGCGGCGTGCTTGTCCGCGGTGTCCAGGCGTGCCTGGTGGTAGAAGAACGTCGATCGGGCAAGAGAAGCGACGGTGAGAAGTGTGGTGAGTGAGTGTTCAGCCTTGAGGGCGAGGACGGCATTCACTTTGTCCGTCGTTGTTGCTCCCTCAAGGCCCGCAATTTTCCCAGGTAAGCGTTCTCAGCCCGAAGATACTCGACCTCGCGTCGTAGCTGTTGAAGCTCCGACTCCTCGCCGTCCTGAGTCGATGCTAATCGGCGTGGCCGGCCACGTGGTCGTGGCTTCAGGGCATCCTCGCCCCTGGCACGGTAGTTCCTCGCCCACGTCTCGATGAGTTTCGGCGAGGACAGGTCGAACTCGCGGGCGAGATCGACCTTGGGTTCCCCGCACAGGAAGCGCGTGACGACCGCCAGCTTGATCTCAAACGAGTAGGACTGTTTCGTCGGTTTGGTCACCAGTGCTCCTCGACCACGAACGCGCCAGCGATGGTAGAGCCGCTTCACGGCTGACCTACTCACGCAGATTTCCCTCGCGACTGATCGCTCGCCGCGTCCTTCCTCAAAGCAGGCTACCGCGTAGATGCGCTGCTCCTGCGTCAGAGCACTCTGCTTCCCCATGAACTGACCCCCCGGGAGTTGGAACCGAATTACTCAGTCCACTCCGGGGGTCAGTTCAAAAAGGTGAGTGGGCCCCTACTTCGTGTGCGGGGAATTTCCCCGCCACTAGGTGGAACTTAGCGGCGACCGGTAGCGGCGTCGGACTCGACGGGCTCCGAAGCAGCGGCGGCAGGGGTGGCCTGTCCCGGGTTGTTGACGATCCGGACGGCTTCGTCGAACTCGGCCTCGATCTCCGGGTTGTGCTTGTAGGTGGCCAGCGAGCCGACGACAGCGGCCAGCAGGCCCAGGAAGAAGCCGGGGATGATCTCGTAGAGGTCACTCCACGGAGTGTACTGCCAGGTGAAGACCACCACGGCACCCACGATCATGCCGGCGATCGCACCGGTGTTGGTGAGCTTGCGCCAGAAGAGGCTCAGCAGCACCACGGGGCCGAATGCGGAACCGAAGCCGGCCCACGCGAAGCTCACGAGCTCCAGAATGGTCGCGTTCTGCTCCCAGGCGAGAGCTGCGGCGACAACGGACACCAGCAGCACGCCGGCACGACCCATCCAGACCTGTGCCTTGTTGGAGGGCTTCTTCTTGACGGCCAGGCCGTAGAGGTCTTCCACCAATGCGGAGGAGGAGACGATCAACTGCGATGACACGGTGGACATGATGGCTGCCAGAACGGCTGCCAGCACCAGGCCGGCCAGGGCCGGGTGGAACAGCACCTGAGACATGTCCAAGAAGATGGCCTCGGGGTCCGTAGCTTCCTGATCCGGGCGGTTGCCGAAGTAGGCCATGCCCACCAGAGCGGTGCAAATCGCGCCGACCACGGAGAGGATCATCCAACCGACACCGATACGGCGACCGGTCTTGGCATCGGCCGGGCTACGCAGCGCCATGAAGCGCACGATGATGTGCGGCTGGCCGAAATAACCCAGGCCCCAGGCGAGCGCGGAAATGATGCCCACAGCGGTGCCGCTGGCGACCAACGAGAGAGCGTCCGGGTTCACGTTCTGGATGCGATCCACCATCTCGACCGGGCCGCCCACCATGATCAAACCGATGATCGGGACCAGCAGCAGCGAAACCAGCATGAGAATGCCCTGGAAGAGGTCCGTGTAGGACGCACCCAGGAAGCCACCGAAGAACGTGTACAGCACGGTCACGCCGGCGATCAGCAGCATGCCTACCAGGTAGGAGGAGCCGAAGGAGGACATGAAGAACACGCCGCCCGCGACCATGCCGGAGGAGACGTAGAACGTGAAGAACGCCAGAATGATGATGCCGGACACCACGCGCAGCATGCGGGTGTTGCCCTTGAGTCGGCTGTCCAGGAAGGACGGAATGGTGATCGAGTTGTTGGAAACCTCGGTGTACGCACGCAGTCGCGGCGCCACGAACTTCCAGTTCAGCCAGGCGCCAATGGTCAGACCGATGGCGATCCAGGCTTCAACCATGCCGGCGAGGTACACGGCACCGGGCAGGCCCATGACCAACCAGCCGGACATATCCGAAGCACCCGCGGACAGCGCTGCCACGCCGGGCTTGAGATTTCTTCCCCCCAACATGTAATCGTCGAGGTTCTTTGTCTTACTGTTGGCCCACAGGCCAATCGCGATCATGCCTAAGAAATAGATCACAATCGCGATGAGTTGATACGCCTGGTCGGACATAGGTGTACCTTCCGGTGCGAGAGATTTGGACGGCGTCCACTGTAGGGGACGTTATTTAGCTACCCAAAGCCGTTAAGTGTCGTTGCCCACCCTTAAGGGTGGTTTCAGGCCCGTTTTTCGGGCCATTCCGTGAAGCTGGCGGGGTCCGTGTTCCAGGCCCCGGGATTCCAGTCCTTCAGCAAGTCAGCCGTGGTATTGAGGGGGTGGTTAACCCCCAGCGATTCACCGAGCCACAGCAGCACGTCTCGCGCGCTGTAACCCAGAGCGTGTAATTCCTCAAGTGTTACAGCTCCGTCGCGTTTAGCCAACCGCGCGCCCGTGGGGCCCAGCACCAGGGGGACATGAACGTACTCGGGGGTCCGGTATCCCAGTAGCTCCGCGAGGTAGGCCTGCCGCGGCGCTGACGGCAGTAGATCGTCGCCGCGCACCACTTGGTCGATCCCCTGCTGGGCATCGTCCACGACCACGGCCAGGTTGTACGCGGGAGTGCCGTCGTTGCGCACCAGCACCATGTCGTCCACTGCGCCGGTGTACTCGCCGGCAAAGTAGTCGTGCACGGTGAATTCGGTCACGCCCGAGCGCAGTCGGATGGCCGGCGGGCGTTCCTCACGACGCCGCTCGCGGGTCTCTTCGCTCAGGTTCCGGCACGTACCCGGGTAGCCCCGGGGATCCCGTGCGGTGCCGAGGCGGCCGCGTGAATTTCCTTGCGAGTGCAGAAACATTCATAGGTGAGCCCGGCATCTGTAAGGCGTTGCACCTCTTCTAGGAACTGTGGAATGCGCGGCGCCTGGTAGTCCACGGGGCCGTCCCAATCCAGGCCGATGGCGGCCAGATCGGCAATATTGCGCTCCGCAGCGCCCTTCTTCACACGGTCCAGGTCTTCAACCCGCAGGATGAACTTTCTACCGGTCGCGCGAGCGAATCCCCACGCGGCCAGCGCAGTGCGCAAATTGCCCAGGTGAAGGTCTCCCGACGGCGAGGGTGCGAACCGGCCGGCGGGCGGCAGGGCGGCGTCGTTCGAAGGCTGCGAGGCGGGCTGGGACGGGAGCACGCCGCACAGGCTAGCACCGCGTAACTTCAATCGCTGGGTGGATGTAGAGGGGCCCGGGGGCGGTTAGGCTGTTCGGCATGGCACGCATCCACGAGCTGCGCGACGGCGTCTACGTGATTGGCACGGAGAACTGGAGGTTGAACTCCGGGCTCATCGTGGGATCTCAGCGTGCCCTGGTCATCGATACGGGTGCGGGGCCGCGCCAGGGGCGCGAGATCTTGGCCGCCGTTCGTGAGGTCACAGACTTGCCCCTGACCGTGGTCAATACCCACGCTCACTACGACCATTACATGGGTAACGCCGTGTTCCAACGCGCCGGAGTTGTTGAATTCTGGGCCCATAAGGCGTGCGCGGCGGCCATGCGAGATCACGGTGACTTCCAGCGCAGTTTCGTGGGGACCCAAGAGCCCGAAATGGGAGACGCGGATGGCCTGGACACCCAACTCGTGCTCCCCACCAACACGCTGCCCGGCAACGGTCGCAGGCCGTCACTGACGCGTATCGAACTGGGTGACAAACCCGTGACGCTGTTCTTCCTGGGGCTTGGCCACACCGACAACGACGTGTGTGTGGGCGTGGAGGACATCGTCTTCTGCGGTGACCTGGTGGAAGAAGGCGCGGATCCCAGTTTCGAGGACTCCTACCCGCAGCGATGGGTGGAAACCCTGCACTCGCTGGCCACGTTGGAGCGGTACAAAGTCTTCGTACCCGGCCACGGTAGCCCGGTCTCCAACACGTTCGTGCTGCAACAGGCGGACACCATGCACTCGCGATCAAGCGCGCGGAACAGGCCGATCCGGCATCCGCGGGCACGGCCACCGCGTCCATGTTCAGGCTCCCGTATCAGGCGGGGGTGGCCCGGATCTTCTTGGATCGGCTGGCCACCGTCAGGATAGAGACCGCAGCCAGCGAGCCACAGACCGCCAACTCAGAGCAGCAGCAGCCGCAATCCCAAGGTATCCCGCAATAACGTTTGCCCGACCTGCCCAGGTTCCGGCCACGGCGAGCGACGGCATCAGTGCCACGGCCACGGCCAGGCCGATCGCCAACACCAATAAGGTGATCACCGTGCCCTTCCGTGGGCGCACTGCTGCGCGGTAACCGTAGCCGGGGCGGCGTATTGCGCGTACGGATTCTGTTGGTATCCCGCGGGCGGGTACTGCTGTTGGGCCTGTGGGTTGGGTGCGTTCGAATACGGGGCATCCGCGTACGACGCCGCCGCGGGGCCGTGGGTGCTGAAGCGCGGGTTTCCGGGTCCACGGGGGCCGGGCTGCCCGATCCCTGATTGGTACGGATGCGATTGACTCGGTTGACCGTGTTGCCGCTGTTGAGATCCCGTGGGCGGAATGTAAGCGCTGTCGCCACGTTCTTCTCGCTGTTGAAGGTTCTCGCGGTGGGCGTCCATCTTGTCTCGGACACGGCGATACACATCGGTGGGCCGAGCCCCGGGGCGAGCGAGAGCGGCGTCGGCGAGCCTGATCGCAAGGACGGCGAGCACGCCCCAACCGCCCACGATGAGGAGAGCTGCGGCGGCGTCCGACGGGCGGTGCCAACCGTTGAGAACCGTGAGCATGCCCGTGATGGCCGCGAGCACCCAGCCCCACGTGGCGGTCTTGGCGCGGAGGTGCGGGGGAGCGACCAGCAGGAGCGTCACCAGGATCGTGGCCGTGGCCGTCGTATGCCCGGACGGGAATGAATTGTGCACGATGAGCTGAATGCCGAAGTCAGGCTTGTCCAGGAGCACTCGCTTGAGGAACTGTGTCGTGAAATTGGCCCCCAGGATCATCCCCAACCCGACGACCGCGGGGATCCACCGGCGGGTGCGAATGGTCCACACGAGCGCCAGAACGGCTGCCGCGATGGAGACGAGTTCCGGCACGTGCTGTGCCGCGGCCAGAAAAATCCACGGGAAGAAGTTGTTGCGATCGGCCTTGGCCTGGGCGAGTGCCTCGTCATCCAGGGACTGACCCGTCATGGTCATGAGGCTGATGTAGGTCGCGATGCCCACGCACGTCCACAGGAACACGACCGTGACCAACGGTCGGATCACGGAGCGTGCGGATACGGGACGCGCGGGCGCGGGAGGGAAAGACAACGGGCAGCCTATCGGGGGAATCGTTGATCGCGGCCGGATCCGGGTGACTCGGCCATCGCATTATCTTGCCACGGCAGGCTTTGGTGGGGCTGAGAGGGGCTGGTTTAACGGATTGGAGCCCCGGCACGGAATGGGTGCCGGGGACGGCCCCATCAATCGATACGAATGCGCTCCCAATGTGAAACACGCGTAGTCTCACCCTTTCGCCGCAGGGGTTTGTGTGCTAGCGGATACGTTTTTTGCTGGGTTGTCCATGCTGGGCTGCGAATTTGCTTGTCTCGTTCAATCGAGCCTTCCTAGCGTGTGATCCACGACATAGGGAATTGTCCCTTCCGCACACCAAGGAGATCCCATGCAGTTTCACGTAGATGGCTACCAGACCGGCGATCCGATGACCATGCCCGCCCAGGGCTACGGGGTGGACCGCCCTGAAGAACTGCCGGAAACGATGGATGTACTGATTGTGGGCTGTGGCCCCGCCGGCTCGATTGCCGCGGCTCAGCTGTCCCGCTTCCCGAACGTCAACACCCGGTTGATCGAGCGCCGTGGGCACCGACTCCCGCTGGCCAACGCCGATGGTGTGCACTCCCGAACCATGGAAACGTTCCAGGCCTTCGGCTTCGCTCACGAGATCTACGAGGAAGCCCACACGATCACTGACATGGCGTTCTGGAAGCCGGACCCTCAGGATCCCCAGCGCATCATCCGCGAGATGAGCACCCGCGAACTCCCGCCGGAATTCAGTGAGTGGCCCATGATGCTGATCACCCAGGTGCGCATCATCGACCACTTCAACCGGTTCATGAAAAACGCGCCGACCCGGATGGAACCGGACTACGGTTATGAATTTGTGGACATGGAAGTTGCTCCCGATTCGGAGGAGAAGGAGTACCCGATCACTGTCACCCTGCGCCGTTCCGCGGGTCCGGAAGAGGGCCAGGAAATCCAGGTGCGTACCAAGTACGTGGTGGGTGCTGACGGGGCCCGCAGTAACGTCCGGAAGTCCTTGGGCTACCGCTTGCACGGCAAGCAGGCCAATCACGCGTGGGGTGTCATGGACGTCTACGCGGACACCGATTTTCCGGATGTGCGCAAGAAATGCACCATCAAGTCCTCGACCGGCCGCACGATTCTGTTGATCCCGCGTGAGGGCGGATTCCTTTTCCGCCTCTACGTGGATCTGGGCGAAGTTGCGGACGGTGATCGTTCGGTACGTGACACCCCGCTCGAGGACGTTATTGCAACAGCGCAAGAAATCATGAGCCCGTATAAGTTGGACGTGAAGAACGTGGTGTGGCATTCGATTTACGAGGTGGGTCACCGCGTGTCCGATCACTTCGACGACCGGGCCTCGGAGAAGACCTCCAGCGAGGATCCTCGCGTCTTCATCACCGGCGATGCGTGTCACACCCACTCCGCCAAGCCGGCCAGGGGATGAACGTGTCCATGCAGGACGGGTTCAACCTGGGTTGGAAGCTGGGTCATGTGCTATCCGGGAACAGCCCCCAGTCGCTGCTGCGCACCTACGCTGAGGAGCGCAAGGACATCGCTCACCGCCTGATCGAGTTTGACAAGGCATGGTCTACTCTCATGGCGCAGCCCAGCGATCAGTTCGAGAATCCGCGTGAACTTGAGGAGTTCTACATCCAGAACGCCGAGTTCAATGCCGGTTACCTCACCGAATACGAACCGTCCATGATCACCACGAACAACCGTCATCAGAAGCTCGCGGAAGGCTACCCCCTGGGGCGGCGCTTCAAGTCCGCCATGACAGGGCGGGTGTGCGACCTGGTGCCCATGCAGATCGGTCACGACCACTTTGCGGACGGCCGCTGGCGGGTGTATGTCTTCGCGGACGACGTCGCTCCGGGCGCCTCCCAGCCCCTGCAGGACTGGGCTCGCTGGGCCGAAGGCGCGCTTTCGCCCGAACTGTTCGACACCAAACTGATTCATCGTCAGTTGCACACTGAGTTCGACGTCTCTGACGTGCCTGCTGCGTTCAAGCCCAAGATCGGCAAGTTCCAGTTGACCGACATGGAGAAGGTCTTCGGCACCTTGGAGGACCACGACATCTTTGAGGAGCGCGGCATCAGCAAGGACGGGGCCGTGGTGGTGGTCCGCCCGGACCAATACGTGGCCGGTGTGTTCCCGCTGGATGACACAGCCGAGATCGAGGAGTTCCTCGCGGGCGTGGTGCCGGCTGTGCGGACTAAGGCGCCGGTCGCGGGCTGACACTGGATTGGCGGCGCGGCGTGACTGAACGCTGAGGGAAACGGAGTGTGGCCCTGGACCAGCAGGTCCGGGGCCACACTCCGTTTTCTGGTCGCGGGGGTTCCTAGTCCGCTCTCTTGTCGTCGGCCCACGAAGCGATGTGCATGCGCGATGCGAACCCCAGCTTGGTGAGAATCCGCCCCACATGACCGTCCACGGTGCGGGGAGAAACAACCAACTCCTGAGCTATCTGCCGGTTGGTCATCCCTCGCGCCACGAGTTCCGCGACCTCCCATTCTTTGCGTGTCAGGGGATCGAAGTCGATCTCGTTGGTAGCGTTCTCCTCCGGCTCTGTCAGAGCGACCTCAATGGCTTCCTCCTTGGACAATGGCCTCTGATCGAAGGGACGGGAGCTCCGTTGGGTGGGGTCCAACCCCTGCTGAACCCGACGGGCGGATGCCTGGGAGATCTGTTCAATGTGGGGCCCGAAGGCACCGATGGTGGTGCCCAGACTGCGCCACACATTGGCTGCGGCACCGGAAAGCTCGAGAGCTCGCGGGAAGTTCCGAGTGGATGCGGCAATCCATGAAAGCAATTCGATCGTCAGGGCGGCGCAGATCGCGTCCTGGAAATGCTTCTGGATCGTGAGAGCCTCGGTGGCGGCTGTATGGGCAGCCCGGTGATCACCCAGCATCCAATGGCAGATCCCGCTGATCCACAACGCATACGCACGGTTCCACAGCTCATCGTGCTCGATTGCCGTCTCAATGGCGCGGTCGCACGTGGCCAGAGCGATTCGGGGGTCACCGTGGAAAACCTGGGCCATTCCGAGCTGGAATTGTGCCGTAAGGCTGGCGCCCGTGTCACCCACTCGGTCGTGTGCGGCTACGGCGCGTTCGTATTCTCTGATCGATGTCATCAGGTCACCGGTGAACAGACTGTGCAGTCCCGACCAGTGCCGGGTGTGGGCCAGTAACCCGTCATCGTCCAGCATGGTTGCGACCTCGCGGCACTCGGCCAGATACTCGGCCCCGGCCTGGTGATCGCCTTGCAGCAGACTGACCCAGCTGACCACCCACAAGGCCGCCCCACGGTCGGGTGAGGCCGCGGCGTCGTCGTACCCGTCCAACACGCTATCGAGCCAGTGCCGCCCCTCGCTGAGGTAACCGTCTGACACCCAATGGTGGCGCAGCGCAACAGCGAGGCGTGTGGCGGCGGTCAACTCGCCCGGCGTACTCACCGACCACCCCAGGGCAGCCATCGAATTGTGGCGTTCGGTCCTGGCTCGGAGGATGAACTCGCCCTGTCGAGGGCTGCACCACTGATCGACCATGGTTTCCGCTCGGCGCAAATAACAGTCGCGGTGGCGGCGCTGCAATTCGCTCCCCGCCCCCTCTTCCAACTGTTCCGCGCCGTATTCTCGCACCGTCATGAGCAGGCGGTACCTCACGGTTTCGCCGGTGCGTTCCGTCAGCACAATGGACTTTGAGACGAGCTGGTCCAGAAGATCCAGCACGAAGTCGGGGCTGAGATCGCCGAATCCGCAGATTTCCTCGGCCGCGTCCAAATCGAAACTCCCAGGAAACACCGAGAGCCGTTGCCACAGCATTTGTTCCTGGGGGCTGCACAGCTCGTAGCTCCAATCGATCAGGGCCTGGAGCGTACGGTGGCGGGGCTGGGCAAGACGAGAACCACGAGAGAGTAGGCGGAACCGCTGGTCCAATCGGTCCAGTAATTGTGTCACGGACATGCTCTGAAGCCGTGCCGCGGCGAATTCAATGGCCAGAGGCATTCCATCCAAACGGGTGCACAGTTCGATCACTGCTCGCCGGTTCTCAGGGGTGATTGCGAAATCGGGAACCACATTGCGGGCCCGATCCATCAGGAAAGCCACCGATTCAAAGTTTTCCAGATCCTGGCCCGAGTGCTCATCCTCCATGGACGGCATGGCCAGGGGAGGGACGGGGTAGACCAGCTCGCCTGCCATGTTGAGCGGTTCGCGGCTGGTGGTCAGAACCCTCACGCCGGGGGCGGCGGCCAACACACGGTCGACAAGATCGACAGCCCCAGGTAGGACGTGCTCGCAGTTGTCCAGGAACAGCAGCAGTTCCTTATCGCGCAAGTAGCTCACCACTCGTTCCAGTGCCGTGCGGTTGGACTGATCCGGCACGGCAAGGGCAGAGGCAACAGCTGCACTGATGGGAGCGCCGCGGTTCAACGCCCCGAGATCCACCAGCCACGTGCCGTCTTTGTAGTGACGCTGGGATCGTTGTGATACCTCAATCCCCAAACGGGTCTTTCCCACACCGCCCGGTCCGGTGAGCGTGGTGAGCCGGGATCGGGACAGCGCAGCCCGGGCCTCGGTCAGCTCCTTGCGGCGTCCCACGAACGTGGTCACAGCGGCATTACTCGTCAAAGAATCCTGACCGGCTGTTTGGTTACTCATGTCCAACATCTTCTCGCGGCGAAGCGGGGAAGAGAATTGGAGCCCCGGCAGTGCGCGTGCCGGGGCTCCAACAGTCGGGTTCGACGGTTACTTGCCGTTGGTTATTTCCGTTTGCGCGTGAACGCAGAAATACCGGTAATTTCGCGACCCACAATGAGTGCCTGCATGGAGTCAGTGCCCTCGTAGGTGGAGACGACTTCCATGTCCGTGAGGTGGCGGCCGATGTGGTTCTCCAGGAGGATGCCGTTGCCTGCGAGCATGTCGCGGGCAGTACGGCACATGTCCAGGGCCTTGCGGGAGGTAAACATCTTGACATGGATGCCATGGCATCGGTGAGCTGGTCGTTCTCCGCCAGGTGAGCCATGCGGGTGCACATGAGCTGCATGGCGGTCAGATCCGCGAGCATGGTGGCGAGTTTTTCCTGCACGAGCTGGAAGCTGCCAATGGGGGCACCGAACTGCTCGCGGTCCAGGGCGTATCGAGCTGCGATCTCGAAAGCAGCCATGCCATGGCCCAGGGCCTCCCAGGACGCGCCTCCGCGGGTGGCCTTCAGGACCAGGTTGACGTCCTTGAAGCTGTTGCAGTTGGGCAGGCGGTTCTCATCGGGGATTTTGAGGTTCTCGATCACGATGTCCGCCTGGTTGATGGCGCGCTTGGCGATCTTGCCTGGATCACCTCGGGTCGGTAACCCTCGGGGTACTCGCCGTTGTCCTGCTTCTCGACTACGAAGGCCTTGACCTGGCCATCGGCTTCATCGCGGGCGTAGAGCACGATCACGTTGGCGGCATGGCCGTTTCCGATCCATCGCTTGTGGCCATTGATGACCCACTGGTTGCCTTCCTTGCGGGCGGAGGTTTCCAGGGAGACGGAGTCAGAACCGTGATCCGGTTCGGTCAGGGCAAAGGCGCCCGTCTTCTCGAGCTTGGCCATGACCGGGAGCCAGCGGTTTCGCTGTTCCTCGTTACCGAGCATGTAGATGCTGCCCATGCACAGATTGGAGTGCACGCCCAGGAACGTGTTGAACGAGCCGTCGATACGGCCGAACTCGCGAGCCACAATGCCCGCAGTCTGACGTGAGAAACCGGGCACCCGTAACCGGGGATGAACGAGCCGATGATTCCCAACTCGGGCAGCTTGGCGAACACCGGCTCGGGGTGTTCCGCCCGCTCCCAGTACTCATTGATGGTCGGCAGGATTTCCTTCTGGCCGAAGGCTCGGACTTTGTCCCGCAGCTCAATGTCCTCGGGGGAGAGGTCCTGGTCGAGGAGGAAGAAGTCAGGATGGTCGATGATCGCGGTCATGGTGGGCCTTTCAGTAGCAAGTGATTGGGCGGTGATGACCGCTTCGTGGCGGTCTTGAAGGTCAGGGTTATTCGGTGATGAGCGCGCTCGAGAGAGCCTGGCGCATCTGATCGTCCAGGGGTTCGGGCTTCTGGGTTTCGGGGTTGAGCTGGACGATCGCGGTTTCCGCCACGACGCACGGTTTGTTGTTCTGGTGGAGTTCGTGGTGCACGGTGTAGGACGTGGAGCCGATCCTGGAAATCCACACGTGCGCCCACAGCTCAGGTCCGTAATTGATGGGCCGAAAGAAGTCCACGTTGAGCGAGCGCACCACACGAGGTCGCGCACCGTTGGGCATGGTGCCCGTCCAATGCAGGGCAGCACGCACCCGCGCTTCCTCCACCAGCGTGATCGCACGAGCATTGTTGACGTGGCCGTTTGCGTCTTGATCGGACCAACGCAAGTCGATCTCACGCGAGAACTTGGTGCCTTGCGGTTGGTTGGTCTCAGTCATGACGACGGCGCTCCTCTAGCCATGCGAGCACGGTTGCTTGATCTGCCCCCAGAGCTGGTGGCGCTTTGTCGTAACCGACGGGCGTGCGGCTGAAGGACATGGGGTTCTTGATGGTGGGAACAGCATTCTCGCCAGCGCCGGTCTCAACCACGGGGTTCAGGCCCAGGCGCTCCGCGTATTGCACGCCCTCATCGATATTGAGGATGGGCGCGCACGGAATCCCTTGGGCCTGCAACTTGGTGAACCATTCGTCGGCGGTCCCGGTGGAGAGAGCTTCTACCAACATGGGCCGGAGAATGTCGCGATGGTTGTTACGGCCCTTCATCGTGGCAAAGCGTTCGTCATCGGCCAGGTGTGCCACACCCAAGGTGTCCACCAGTCGCGCGAACTGGTTGTCGTTGCCCACGGTGATGATCAGGTCTTTATCACTGGTGGGGAAGGGCCCGTAGGGATAGAGGCTCGGGTGATCGTTGCCCAAGCGCTGGGGCACGTTGCCGCAGGCCGCATAGCCGGTGGTCTGGTTGACCAACCCGGACAAGGCGGAGGACAGAAGGTCCAGCTGCAGGTGCTGGCCCTGGCCGGACTGTGCACGTTCATGTAATGCGCCCAGGATTCCGATGGCGGTATGCAAACCAGTGATCACATCGAACATGGCTACGCCTGCACGTTGAGGCGGCCCGTCCGGGTTACCGGTGACAGACATGAATCCTGACATGCCCTGCACCAGCAGGTCGTAGCCCGGCATGGTGCGACCGCCCTCGGTCCCGAACCCTGTGATGCTCGCGTGGATCACGTGCGGCCAGCGCTCCGCGACTGAAGCGGCGTCGAGCCCGAAGCGTTCCAGACCGCCCGGTTTGAAGTTCTCAACGAAAACGTCCGCGGAATCCACGATCTGATGAGCGGTCTCCAGGTCTGCCGGGTCCTTGAGATCCAGCACCACCGAGTGTTTGTTCCGGTTCACGGACAGGAAGTAGGTGCTGACACCGTCACGGTGCGGCGGGATCCACTGGCGGGAATCGTCGCCACCGGGACCTTCGACCTTGATGACTGTGGCGCCCATATCGGCCAGGAGCATGGTGCAGTACGGTCCCGCGAGAATGCGGGTGAAATCAGCAATGACTACTCCGCTGAGAGGGCCCCGGGGAGCCTCGGTGGTTGGCAGCGTCATGAAGGTGACCTCTAAGGGTGGAATCGAATGTGTCTTGAACCACATAACCACCGCTATTAGGCTCTGTCTAATATAAATTGCGTCCCCCGGTGATGCTCGAAACGCAATAAAGGCGGCAATTGATGGAAGTGCACCAGGCCAAGGCGTTCCTCGCGGTTGCGAAGAGCTACATTTCGGACGAGCGGCTACCCGATTGCGGGTCGCCCAGCCCCCTCTGAGCAGACTCATCAAACAGGTCGAGAAAAGCTTGGGTGCGGAACTCTTCGAGCGCAGTACTCGTCACGTGGCACTCACCCCCGCGGGAAAAGCACTGGTCGAACCGGCCACGAGGCTGGTGGCAACTTCTGAAGAAGCTAGGCAGGCCGTGAGAGACGCTGTGAGCGGCGAGACCGGGCGCGTGCGCTTGGGCTTTGCTGGGGCGTCTATCAATCACAAGGTCGGTGAGCTTGCTCGGCAGGTGAAGGCCAAACGGCCCGGCCTCATGCTGGATCTGCACAGTTCGCAGTTCTCGCACCTGGGCCTGGAACGGCTTCTGGACGATTCGCTCGATTTGGTCATCGGGCGCTGGGATTTCATCCCCGCCGAACTCAACTCCTGCATTCTCGCGTTAGAAGAGGTCATGGTGGTGCTGCCCAAGAACCACCCGCTGGCGAATCAATCACGCGTGAGCATGGCCAGCCTGTCCGAGGAATCGTGGGTCACCCTGCCTGGCGGAGCGGTATCGGCGCTCTCGAACCGTTTGAACTCATTGGCAATGAGCGCGGGATTCGTGCCACGTGTGGTGCAGACCGCCCCGGATTCCTGGACCCTGGTCGTGCTGGTGGGCGCGGAAATCGGGTGTGCAGTGAGTCTGGATTCCGTGCGCGACAACGTGTCATCTGACGGCGTGGTGTTCCTGCCGCTCGCTGAGGAGCAGCGCCCGCTGGAAGTCAGATTGGTGTGGCGGGCCTCGGACCGCAACCCTGCATTGCGATCAGTGATCCAGATCGCGCGCACGATGTTCGCCGAGGCCCGCCACACCGGTGAGCAGAACGCTCAGTCGTAGCTGTACCAGCCCTGCCCGGACTTTCGTCCGAAGCGGCCGGCCTCATAGAGCTCCTTGATGGCGGGCCGCGGGAGGCTCTCCGGATTTCCGGTTTGCTCGTACTCGGCCATACGGATCAAGTAAACGACGTCCACACCCACCAGGTCCATCAATTCAAACGGGCCCATGGGATGGCGCAGCGCGGTCTTCGCGGCGACATCGATGTCCTCGAAGTCGGCAATGCCCTCTTCGTAAAGCTTGAGCGCCTCGGTGCGGAGCGCACCCAGCAGACGGTTGGCCACGAAACCGGGGGTCTCCTGCTTGAGCTTCACGGGCTTCTTGCCGAAAGACTTGGCCAAGGCCACCGCCGTTTCGACCGTCTCAGCGGAGGTGTGCTCATTGGGAACCACTTCCACGCACTCCATGACCAGGGCAGGGTTGAAGAAGTGAAAATTGCAGACCTTGTCCGGGCGTTCGGTCGCATCGGCCACGCGGGAGGACACGATATTGGACGAGTTCGTGGCCAGGATCGCGTGCGGTGGGCAGATCTGGTCCAGCTCCGTGAACAGTTCACGTTTGATACCCAGATCCTCCACTGCCGCCTCGATGACGAAGTCCGTCTGGGCGGCGCTCCCATCGCGGTCGGTGGTGAATGTGAGCCGATCGAACGCGGCTGCCACGTCCTCCTGAGAACGGCGGCCCTTTTCGACATCGCGATTCATGCGGGATTCAAGTTGAGATTTGGCGCGCTCCACGTACTCCTCGGCGATGTCCACGAGGGCGGTGGTGTATCCGGCCAGCGCGGACACCATGGCGATCTGGGAGCCATGGCACCGGCACCGATCACGGTGACGTGCTTGACGCCCTCCAGGGGATTGCTGTTGTCGCTCACGCTTCATCGTCCTTTCGCTGGGCAGCTCGGTAGTCGGGCGTGCGCTTTTCCAGGAACGCGTTGGTTCCCTCGACCTTCTCGGCGCTGCTGTACAGCACCGACTGCGCCAGGCGTTCCAAGAGGATTCCCGTGCTGTGATCGGCGTCGAATCCGTGGCGCACCACGGTCTTGGCCAGCTGAGTGGCCAACGGTCCCGTGGAGAGGATCGTCTGCGCGGTTTCCTTGGCCTTTGACATGAGTTCTTCGGGTTCGACGACGTCCGTCACCAGTCCCATGGTCAGGGCCTCTTGGGCTTTGACGCGCCTACTGGTCAGAATCATCTCGGTGGCTCTACCCACTCCCACCAATCGCGCCAGGCGCTGAGTGCCCCCTGCGGCCGGCATGATGCCCAGGCTGGTCTCTGGTAGGGCGAACTGGGCGTTGGTGGACGCGATCCTGATGTCACACGACAAGGCCAGCTCGTGGCCCCCGCCGAAGGCATAACCGTTGACCGCGGCGATGGTCGGCTTGTGGAACTGTTCGACCTTTTCGTAGACACCCTGCATTGCGGCGCGCAGGCCGTCCTTCGGCTTGCGGACGGCCAGCTCATTGATGTCAGCACCGGCACAAAGGCCTTTTCGCCGGCGCCCGTGAAGATCACGATCTGAGCGTCGTCGTTGGCGGCCAGCTCATCCAAGGCCTGGGAAATTTGGCCGAGAACGGTCGCGTTGATGGCGTTGCGTACCTCGGGGCGGTCGATGGTGATCACGGCGATGCCATCCTGGATGTCCACCGTCACGGTGTTGTCAGCAGAAGTCACTGAGCGGGCTCCTTTTCTTCGGCTTGGGGAATGCGGGCTATTTGGCCGGTGTCCGGGTCAATCACCGGTGCAGGTTTCATGATGCGAACCACCACCGCAGAGACGACCACGATGGCCAGACCGATTAAGGTCACTACGAGACCGGGCAGGAACATCATGAATCCGCCCACTGCCAGTAGGACACGGAAGGGAATCGGGACCTGGCGGTCCACGAAGGACATCCAGCCGCCGATGGCCGCTGCCAGCGCATAGACGGCGATCAAGCTGAACACGAAGGCCAGGGCAACTTCTCCCGGGGGCGCTGGGCAACCAGGGCGGGGTTGAGGGCGAAGCGAACGGCACCACGTATTTGACCGCTCCGAGTTTCATGGCAGAGAAACAGGTAGCCATTGGCGAGGCCTTGGAGATACCGGCGGCAGCAAAGGCTGCCAATCCCACGGGCGGGGTGATGTAGGAGACCGAGGCCCAGTAGATGACGAACAGGTGTGCGGCGATCGGATCGACGCCCAGGGCGGTCACCGCTGGGACCATCACGATGGCCAGGAACACGTACGCGGCGGAGATGGTCAACCCCATACCGAGCACGAAACACACTGCTGCGCCGGCCACGAGGAGCAGTATGACGTTGTCGCCCACCAAGGCCACCAGGTCACGCGACAGTGACAGGGCCACACCGGTGGCGCTCAAGCCACCCAGGATCAGACCCACACCGGCAATGATGGCCACGATCTGACCGAGGGTCTTGCCCACGTCCACGCCCAGGTCGATCCACTGCGAGGGACCGAACTTCAGGCCGGGCTTGATCAATGCGATGACCAGCAGCAGACCGACTACCCAGAAGGGGACCTGGGATTCGGAATCTCCCACGAAGAGCATGACGGTCAGTAGACCGAGTGCGGCCAGGTACGGCCAGCCGGCGATCAGCGAGGCACCCGCACGGGGCAATAGGTGCTTGGCGGTGCCGCGCAGACCGCGCTGCGCGGCATAGCCGTCGATCTGGAAGAAGATGCCCAGGTAGTATAGCAGGGCTGGGATCGCCGCGGCGATGAGGATGTTGGTGTAAGGCACACCCACGAAGGACACCATCAGGAATGCCGCGGTGCCCATGATGGGCGGGGTGATGGAACCACCGGAGGAGGCTGTTGCCTCCACCGCGCCGGCCACCTTGGAGCTAAACCCGGACTTCTTCATGGCTGGGATGGTCATGGGGCCGGTGGTCAGAACGTTGGAGACGGCCGAACCGCTCATCATGCCCATGGCTGCGGAGCTTGCCACGGAGACCTTGGCGGAACCACCGCGGTAGCGGCCGAAGATTGCCATGGACAGGTTGTGGAAGAAGTCCGCGCCGCCGGTGTGCTGGAGCACGGTACCGAACAGCAAGAAACCCACCAGGATGGTGCCAGCGGTCTGAAGCGGCAGCCCCAGGACACTGTCCGCGCCCATGGTGTGAACCTGGGCCAGTGTGGGCAGGTCGTAAGAGATGCCCTGCAGGAAGGAGAGCGGAATGGCACCGGCGAATAATGGGTACACCGAGAACGCGAAAGCAATCACGGTCACGATCCAGCCGGACCCGCGACGCAGAGCCTCCAGCACGATGATCCAGAACACGAAACTGAGCACGGTGGCCAGAGTGGGCGCAATGAACTGCCAGCCGTATTCCTGGATCTTCACACCGTTCACAGCGAAGTACCCGCACGTGCCAATGGTGACCAGAATCAGAAGGATGTCGTACCACGGAACTCCGCGAGCGGCGTCGGCGGTCTTGCCAGGGCGCGCTGCCGAGGAACCATCGCCGTCAGATCGTTCAGTAGTCTCTGCGCCCTTGGCCGGCTCCTTCTTCTTGACCAGCGGGGTGGCGATGAAAACGATCGGCACGAAGCACGCGATGAGCAGGTACAGGAACGTATTCGTCAGGACTGCCAGACCACCGATGTTCCAGAAGAACACCTGGTTCATGGTCAGGAGGATGCCGGCGACGGACAGCGCGATAATGACCCCGCGCCAGAAGGGGGTCAGGCGAGGGTTGTGGTCATGGAGCACGGCGTCGCCGGCGTGCGCGTGGGTATCGGCGAACGGATCCACATCCTGCGCCACGGACTGAGCGGATGGCTGACCGGCGGATTTGGCGGGTTGCTGGACGGTGCTCATGCCGCACCTCCGTTATCTGAAGAGTTGGGAAGGTCATCGATGGTGGGGAGCTTGGGTAGTTCTCGCGCTTCCAATCGACCCACTTGGCGGGCACCTCGGGGTCGTTCTTATGCTGCTCCCAGAAGTCCGGCCAGGCCTCCGCCATCCGTTGTTCCCTGTCCAGCAGGCGTCGTTGCGGGTTTGAAGGTCTTTGGTCCAGCGACCTTTCTCCTTGAGGAAATCGACCATGGCCTCGTGGAACGGGACCACCATCGGGTCCAGCAGGATCTGGTCGAAGGCGAAGTTCTTGGCGTCCGGGGTGGCGTTCTTGTAGTCCTCGAAGTACTTGTCCATCGCTGTGACCAAGCGAGTGACCTCGTCGTGGGGGCGCTCCGCCAGGGTGGTCAAGGGAATGGAGTACTGCATGTTTACCGCGGACTCGCCGTCGGCCATGCCCGCGCCGTCCGTGAAGCGACCGGGGATGACCATGGGGGCGAGCTCTTCCCAGGTTTCGTAGCGGGACTGGTCGTTGCCGCCCAGGTCCAGCCAGCGGATCGGGTACTGCGAAGCAAGTTCCTCCACGTTGGCGCCCACCACGTTTTGATACATGGCGTCCAGCTGTCCGGTCTTGACCGCTTCGATCTGGCCGCCGTAGGAGATGTCCACCATTTCGACGTCCGACCCAGTGAGGCCGCCGTAATTGAGGATGCCTTCCAATTTTCGGTTCATGGACGTGCTGGCGACCAGGCGAGGATACTTCTTGCCCTTGAGATCGGCGACAGTCTCGATGCCGCTGTCCTTGCGAACCAGTACGCCGTAGTTGCCCGGGGGTGTCCACACCTGGCGCAGGGGTTGGGCCCACTGTTCGGAGGCGAACTCGTCGTTGCCTTCAAAGGCGTAGTAGTACTCGTCACCCGCTCGGGAGTACTGAGCGGTGCCGTTGATCAGTGGAGCTAGGCGGCCAATACCGGTGTCCGAGGTCATGAGTCGGATCTGACGACCCGTCTTACCGGTCAGCGTATTGGCTACGGCGGCGAGGTCGTTGTAGGTGCCCGTACCCACGTTGTAGGTGGACCACACGAGCTGTTCGGAGCGATCGGTGGCGCGGGGCCCGAGGTGCAGCCGGAAAGCACGGCCAGTGCGGACAGTGACGTCATGCCCGTGAGCAATGAGCGTCGACTGATGGAACTAGGCATATTGCTCCGTAGATCACTGTTGGAGAAGAATCGCTCGGCAGGCGCGCGAGGATCAAAGGCGCCGCGCGGTCGCGAAAACCGGCGTTGTCCATTCTTACCGTCATTGTGTGATGCGCAACACTACAGAGGGTGATTCATGTCGAACCGGTCATAATCTGATTCATGAGAAGCAATGCGCTTCTTCTTCATGCCGTGTGTTTTACCCCGGCGGAAACACCACAGTCCCACCCAGTGACACCGCCATGATCACCAGCGTGGACAGCAAACCCAGGAGCACCGGCCGCCCGCCGACCCGCAGCAGGGTCTTGAAATGCACGCCCAATCCCAGCGCGAACATCGCCGCGGCCAGCAAAAGCGTCTGCACTACTTGGAAAACCTCGAGTGCGCTCTCCGGGAGGATTCCTGCCGTGCGGATCAGCATGGCGATCACGAACCCCACTACGAACAGCGGCACCAGGGGCGGCCGCTTACCCGCGCCTGCTCGCCCTTCCGATTCATGTAGACGGTGATGCCCGCGATAACCGGGGCCAACATGAGAACACGGGCCAGCTTCACGGTCACTGCGACAGCCAGCGCACCCCCGCCGACGGCGCCACCCGCCGCCACGACCTGGGCCACCTCGTGCGTGGAGCCGCCGATCCACATGCCCAAGGACTCATCCGGCAAGCCCAGCAGATGCCCCATGAAAGGAACCAGCGGGATCATCAAGGTTCCGAAGAAGACCACCAAGGCCAGTGCTGTGGCCGTTTCCTCTTTACTAGCGCGGGCAGCGTCCTCCGTGGCCGCCACGGCAGCTGCACCGCAGATCGAGAATCCGGACGCGATCAGCAACCGCTGAGCCAAGCCGATGCCCATCAAGTGGCCGATCCACAGGGTTGCCCCGAAGGTCACGGCCACGGACATCAGCACTACGAGCAGCACGCCCGGCCCCAGATCGAGAATGGTCGACAGTGACAATTGGAAGCCCAGAAGGATGATCCCCGTGCGCAGCAGCTTCACGGAGGAGAAGTCCACGCCGGAGTTCAAGGTCTCCGGGAGCGGCAGCAGATTGCGCCACAGGGCACCTAACAAAATGGCGATCAAGAGGGCACTGAGTCCTGGAATGGCTCCCGAAACGAGCCAAGAAACGCCGGCAACCAGAAGGCAGACAGCTACCCCCGGAATGAGATGTGTTGTCTCCCTGACACTGCCGACCATGCCTCCGAACCTACCGCCAATAGCGCGGCGGCCTCCGGAGCTGGAGGCGTGGTTACTCGGCGGTCGCTTACGATGCACTGAACGCGCATGTCAGACCCTAATCGGTGAATGACCGGACTTTCTCACTCAGCCCCAGCCGCACGGTGGGCCACTCGCGGTCGATGATCGAAAAGACGACGACGTCGCCCACGTTTCCCTCCCGCCGTACACCGTGATTGCGCAGTACCCCGTCCTGCTTGGCGCCGGGTGAACCCGACCTTGTAGAGATCGTCTTCCGCAATGGCCTCCGCCAGCTCGAGAGCGTGCTCAATTGTCAACGGTCCGAGATTGACCAAATCTCCGCTGAGGTGCGCCCTCGTGACCGGCTGCGAACGAAGGTGCTTTCTGAGCTAGTTCATTGGCGAACAGTGGCAGTCCCGCCTGGGATAGTCCGTGAAGATATTCACCCCAAGTTATCTTCGGATTACGCATATCTGTGACCACTTCATGAGCGATCGCGCACACCGTTGGAGTGTCTAAGTCCAATTGATCGAGTAGGAAGTCATCGGTAGATCTAACCCCAATGTCGTAAGGCCTGAGCGAGGTGGCGGGGAAGTCTTTCCCATTGAAAGTAACAATGAGCTCAGCACCTGCTCGCACCGCAGCTGCCAGCACGTGCCGGTCCTTGAGATCGTTGGTCATGCCTGGCACTAAGCTCTCGTAGTTCTCTACAAGAGCGTCGGGGAAGAAGTTCCGCATGGCGTCTACTCGCCTGCGGGCGCTTGATGGCTCCTTGCTGAGCTTCCCTACCAAGTTACGCTCTACCTCGTCCAAAATTTCATCCGACCAAAGCGGCCTGAACTGTTTGGCTGTTGCTAAGCGAAGGAGTAGATCTGTGATTGGCATCGGGATCAGCACACAGGCATCGAGTACCACTGGAAACGACATAATCGGTCACCGAGTGGACGAGTCTGTTGGAGTGTCGAAGTAGGTGCCGTCGTTCGCTGCTTCTTGGGTCGCCAGTCGGAGACCTTCGCGACGTCGTTCCTCTAGATCTTTTTCGTAACCAACGAGGTCAGTCAGAAGCACTCTGCGATGCCTGCCAACTTTCGTGAAAGGGATGTCACCTTGCTCCAACAGCTTTACCAACGTTGGGCGGGAGATCCCAAGGTGATCGGCGGCTTGTTGGGTGGTCAGCCTTGTGTTGGTAGGCACCACAGACACGCCTCGATCGTTGGCGAGCGCGTCCACCACGTGAGTAAGCAAGAAGTAGACCTCTGCGGGGATCTCCTGCTTGTCGCCAGCGGGGGACACAAGGTAGGGGATCTGCCTGTCTTTCGCGGCGGGAGTGCCATCGAGGAATCGAGAAAGAGCCTTGAGCTCTTCCTTATGCGCAGGGCTGGGCGCCACGGTTGATCGTTCCTGGGCGTTGGTTGTCATGACTCCAGTGTAGTAAATAATCGAAATATTCGAAACGGTACCCGTGGCCCTAACTAGCCTCCCCACGCAACCGCTCATACAACCCGTTAGCCAGCAGCAGCGACACCAACTCCCGCTGCCCCAGCTCCTGCAACCGCTTGGAAAACTCGGCCGACCCCATCTGCTGAGACCAAACCCCGTCACCAGAACGCTCCACCAAGTGCGGTGAGAACGCGAAGTCCGCCTTGGTGTTGTTCCGCGCCTGCATCTTGAGCTTCTCGTCCTCAGCCACGATGGACGTGTACTGCTCCATACCAGCCACCAGGAACTGTTCCCCGAGTTCCAAATCCCCGAACAGTTCATTGACCCTCTCGATCAACTCCGCCTTGGCAGCCCGCTTCCGCTCCTGCTCGCGCTTCATCCCGGCCTCGGTCATACCCTGCAGCCCAGAGGCCTCGCCCTCTCGGAGCTTCAAATCTGCCTCGCGCTGCTTCTCCAGGCGGTAGTGGGTGAGCACCACGTCATCGGCGTCGACGATCTCCCGCGCTCCCGAATCCAGCTCCGAATTGAGCCGACGCGCCAACAGATCCGCGAACACCGACAACTTCAAGTAGTACTCGTCCCCGAAGTTCAAGATCTGGGAGAAGAACGCGTACGCCTTCACAAAGTTGGTCAGCAGCGAACGGAACTCTTCGAGCTCCTGGCGGGCCTCGGCGTCGTCGTCATAAATTGCGCGCTCCCACTTGTGCATGAATCGCTCGACCGCGGGGTCCATGCCCGCAGACAGGCCACTGTGCTTACCCCGCACCTTGGCCCACGCGGTCCACACTTGGTTGACCTCGCCTCGCGTGTAGATGCCCGAAGCATCCAGCTTGGTCATCTGCTTGGCCACCAGGTCCGGGTCTGAGGCGGTCTCGATCTCGGCTTCCTCGTAGTACTCCTGGAACGCCTCGAGAATCTTGTCCGGGTCATTGGCGAAGTCCAACACATACGTGTTGTCCTTGCCATCCGCTCGGCGATTCAGGCGTGACAGAGTCTGCACCGCCGCGATTCCGGAAAGCTGCTTGTCCACGTACATAGCAACCAACAGCGGTTGATCGAACCCAGTTTGATACTTATTGGCAACCACCAGGATGTTCTGGTCGTCCTGCTTGAACAGCTCGGCCAGGTCCCGCCCGTGGCGCTCGGGGTTCATGGAGGATTCCGTCACCTCGGGCACCTCCACACCCGGGAGAGCGGAGACATCCGGGTCCGGCAGAGATCCTGAGAACGCAACCAGCGTTTTCAACGGCAGATTTTCCTGCTCGATGTGCTTCTGGAACGCACGCTGATACCGCACCGCCGCCGCGCGGGAGCCGGTGACCACCATGGCCTTGGCGCGCCCACCCAGTTCGTGTCGCACCGTATTCAGGTAGTGCTTGATGATGACGCCCACCTTCGAATCCACGTTGGTGGGGTGCAGCTCCACGAATCCGATGTACGCGCGCGTTCCCTTGCGCACGTCCACCTCAGTTTCTGTCGACGACGCCGCTGCCTCCCGCTTCCGGCCCTCCGGCACGTTCTCGAGGTCGGCGCCTCGCAGAGCGATGCGAGCAGCCAGTTCGTACGAGGTGTAGTTCTTGAGCACATCCAGGATGAAGCCCTCCTGGATAGCCTGCTTCATCGAGTACAGGTCGAACGGCTGGGGTTTACCGTCCCCATCCTTGACGCCAAAGAGGTCCAAGGTCTTGGCCTTGGGTGTGGCGGTGAAGGCGAAGTAACTAATGCGCTTGCCGTCATCGGCCTGAGCGGCCATCTGTACTAGCGCGTCCTGGTCAGCGCCGGGTTCCAGCTCGGTGTCCTCGCCCACCTGCGCTGCCGACGGGTCGATCAGATACAACAGGTCCTTCACCGACGACGCCGCCGCACCCGTTTGCGACGAATGCGCCTCATCCGCGATCACGGCAAAGCGCTTACCGGCAAAAGTCCCACCTTCCTCGCGGATCTTGGACAACGCGTAGGGGAAGGTCTGCAGGGTCACGCCGATGATTGGCACGCCAGCCGTCAGCGCTTCCAGGAGCCTCTTGGTCTTAGAGCCCTCGTTGCCCGACGTGATCGGTTGGAACTGGCCGGTCGTGTTCACTAGCTGGTCCACGGCGTCCTGTAGCTGGCGATCCAGGACTTGACGGTCTGCAATCACGAAGACGGTGTCGAAGACCTTCTCGCCCTCCGCAGTGTGGAGGCTCGCCATGCGGTGGGCCGTCCAGGCAATGGAGTCGGTTTTACCCGAGCCCGCCGAGTGTTGGATCAGATACTTGTTCCCAGGTCCGTCCTCGCGAGCTGCCTGGGTCAAACGAGTGACAGCCCGCCACTGGTGGTAACGAGGGAAGCGGATCTGGGCCTTTGTGGTTTCTCTGCCCGTCTTGGGGTCTTTCTTCTTCTGGTGGTTCACGTAGACGAACTTGGTCAGGATGTTGATCCAGGTATCCCTGTCCAAGATCTCTCGCCAGAAGTAAGAAGTCTTGGTGCCGTCAGAGCACGGAGGATTGCCCGCTCCGTTGTTATGCCCCTTGTTGAAGGGAAGGAAGAACGTCTCGCCACCCTTGAGATCGGTGGTCATGTAGACGTCGTTGTCCGTTAGGGCGAAATGCACCAGGGCCCCGCGGAATGGGGTGAGCAGCGGCTCGCCTGCGGGGAGGCGATCGAGCTTGTACTGCTGGATAGCGTCCTGGAGCGACTGCGTGTAGTTGGTCTTGATCTCGATGGTTGCCATGGGCAAACCATTCAGGAAGAGCACCAGGTCGATACGATCCCGCTTCTTGGCGGAGTAGCTGACCTCTTGAACGACGCGCAGGCGGTTCTTGGCGTACTTCTCGACGATTTTCGGATTGCGATCGTCTGCTGGGGGCATCTGCAGCATCTTGAACTGTCGGGCACCGGGAACCGAGAACCCCTTGCGGAGGACATTGAGGACCCCGCCACCATCTTTTTCCGGTTGCTCCAGCTGACTGGCGATGCGATCCAGAATGCGGCGCTCACCTTTTGCCCGGGCTGCATCGTTGTCGGTGTCCGGAACGATGCGGGCGAAGTTGTCCGGATCGGTGTCCTTTAGC
>NZ_AJXN01000082.1 GCF_000286355.1 Kocuria atrinae C3-8
TGGAGTACAAGTACGTGGCCGTGCCGCGCAGCTGAGGCTCGTGCGATGCGGCTCCGGGGCACTGGGCCCCGGAGCCGCGGCGCAGCGCTGAGTCATGCGTGGATTGGTGGCGCAGCTCCTGTGCGTGGTGAGCGCCTCTGGGGTTGCGAGCTACGCGTCCTCGGTGGTCAGGCGCATCACGGCGTCACGCATGTGATCGAGCAGGAGCAGATCCACGCGGGCCTCGTCCGCCGCGCGGATGGCTTCGGTGATCTCCCGGTGCTCGTCCAGGCGGAAACTGTGGGACGCGTACCGGGTTTCGAGCGCGGTCATGCACATGCGCGTTTCCACCATGAGGGTGTCGTGCATTCGAATCAGACGGGGGCTTTCGGACAGCTCCACGAGCAGTTCGTGGAACGCGACGTCCGCCTCGGTCAACGCGGCAGTGTCTCCGCGTTCGATGGCCGCGGACATCTCGTCGACCTTTTCCAGCAGTCGATCCGCACCGGCCTCGGGGTCGCCCGCGATGACCCGCGCGGCGGCCGCGCGCTCCACGGCGTTCCGAGCGAGATAGAGGTCGCGAACGTCGTCGTCGGTGACCTCGATGACGAACACGCCGCGGTTACGCACGCTGAGCAGGAGACCTTCTTGTGTGAGGCGCTGCATGGCTTCGCGCAGTGGGCCGCGGCTCACGCCCAGGGAGCGGCTCAATTCCATTTCATTGAGCTGCTGGCCGGGTGCCAGTTCGCCGTCACCGATGGCTCGTCGCAGTTGCCGGGCGATCAGTGACGGTGTGGTTTCTTGCACCACGGGTCGTAGCAGATTGCCGGGCATGGCGGCCTCCGGTCCGGGGCAAACACAAGGTTTGCAGGTCAACGTCTTACGTACCGATAAGCCTAGGGGTAGGATTGTCGACAATCAAACGGTTTGGGCGTCTTTTGCGTCACGGCCGTAGAGCGCCGGTGCGCCATCAGGTGCCCGCTGAATTCACCATGGAGGGTTCCATGAATTCGCAACACCAGGCTGATCCGCCGCACGATCCACGCGGCGCCAATACTCCAGACGGAGCCGCCCACCACCCGGAACCGGACGCCCAGACGGTTCGCCGTGCGGTGGCTGCCTCTGCGATCGGTAACGCCACCGAGTGGTTCGACTACGGCGTGTATGCAGTGTCGGTCGTCTACATCACCCAGAACTTCTTCCCGGGTGAAGCCGGCACCCTGCTGGCGCTGAGTACGTTCGCCCTGTCCTTCCTGGTCCGCCCCCTGGGTGGTTTGTTCTGGGGCCCGCTCGGTGACCGGTTGGGCCGCAAGAAGATCCTGGCGCTGACCATCATCCTGATGGCCGGTGCCACGTTCTGTATCGGCATCCTGCCCACTCACGCGACCATCGGCCTGGCGGCCCCCATCCTGTTGGTGCTGCTGCGTGTGATCCAGGGCTTCTCGACCGGCGGTGAGTACGGCGGTGCGGCCACGTTCATGGCCGAGTACGCCCCGGACAAGAAGCGAGGCTTTCTGGGCAGCTTCCTGGAGTTCGGCACCCTGGGTGGCTTCGCCCTTGGTTCGCTGATCGTGCTGATGGGCGAGGTCATCCTCGGCAACGAGGCCATGATGGAGTGGGGCTGGCGCATTCCGTTCCTGCTGGCTGGACCCATGGGTCTGATCGGTCTGTACCTGCGGTCCAAGCTGGCCGACTCGCCCGTGTTCCTTGAGCTGGAAGAGGCTGGCCACTCGGAGGAATCCGCGGGCATGGCCCTCAAGGAACTCATCACCACGTACTGGCAGCCCATGCTGATCATGGCCGGACTGGTCGTGTCCGTGAACGTGGTCAACTACACCCTGCTCAGCTACATGCCCACCTACCTGGAGGGGCAGACGGAGATGTCCGCGCAGACGGTGCTGACCATCATGTTCATCGCGCAGTTCGCCATGATGCTCGTGATTCCGTTCGCCGGAACGCTGTCCGACAAGTTCGGACGTAAACCCATGTGGTACTTCTCGCTCATCGGCCTGATCGTGATGTCGATCCCCATGTACATGCTCATGGCCAACGGTTTCTGGTGGGCGCTGCTGGGCTTCGCGGTGCTGGGGCTGCTCTACATCCCGCAGCTGGCCTGCATCTCGGCCACCTTCCCGGCGATGTTCCCCACGCAGGTCCGCTACGCAGGCTTCGCGATCACCTACAACGTGTCCACCGCGATCTTCGGTGGCACGGCACCACTGGTCAACGAGGCGCTGATCGAGTCCACCGGTAACCCGCTGATCCCCGCCTTCTACATGATGGGCGCGTGTGTGATCGGTTTGATCGCCGCCAAGTTCATGAAGGAGACCGTGGGCGCGTCGCTGCGCGGCACGGAGATCCCGGAGACGGGCAAGATGCCCGTGGTCAACAGGTAAGCGCTCTCGCGGAGAAATCAGCGCGACAGCAATCGCAACGCGGCCAGGGTGTATGCCCTGGCCGCTTGCGTTAACTCGCGAACGCTCACGGACTCATCCACCTGATGGGCCTGGTCATTGAGCCCGCCGGGGCCCATGACCACGGTGGGTACCCCGTGGTCGCGGGCGATGAATCCGCCGTCACACGCGGCCGTCCAGCCGCCGATCGATGCCGCACCGCCCACGTCCGCGACCGCTCCGTGCACGGTGCTGACCAGCACATGATCCTGATCAGTGCGGAAGCCAGGCATGGACATGGTGATCTCGATGTCCATGGAAATCCCGTCGCCGGTGATTCCGGCCTGGTCCACGGCGGTGCGGAGTTCGGAGACGATCTGCTCCGGGTCCTCACCCGGCATGAGTCGCCGGTCCAGCCACACGTGGCACGACGGCGCCACCATGGACGTGGCCCGGCCACCCTCGATCTTGCCCACGTTCCAGGTGGGGGATCCCAGTAGCGGATCCAGCTCGCGGATGTGCTTCTCGTGGTCCTGCTTGATCAGCGTGAGGAGGGCCGCGGCGGCGTCGATCGCGTTGCGTCCGTCTGCCGGCCGCCCTGAATGGGCGGGGACGCCGGTGATCTCAACCTCGAGGTAAGAATCCCCGCGGCACGCAATCACGGTCTGCAAATCGGTTGGTTCGGCCACGATGCAGCCGCGGAATTCACGTCCCAGCCCGCGCGCGGTGAGGTGACGAATTCCGAGGCCCAGATCCTCCTCATCCACGGTGGACGACAACCGCACCGGTCCGGAGAGTTTCGCACCCGAACGGCGCAGCGCATCCATCGCGACGAGTACCGCAGCCAGCCCGCCCTTCATGTCCGTGGCGCCGCGGCCGTACAGCCGATCGCCCTCGACCTCCGCGTTGTAGGGCTGCCGCGTCCACCCGGGCCCGGCGGGCACCACGTCGGAGTGGCCCAAGAACAACAACCCCGGCCCATCTGCACGGGGCCGCCCACGGGCAGGTCCACGTCCACATTAGGTCGCCCAGGGGCGACGACGTCGCTGCGGGCCAGTAACCCTCGCTCCTCGGCTGCCCGCTCCAAGGCTTGGGCGGTCGGTTCCTCACTGCCCCCGGGATTCTCACCGGCGGTGTTCACCAGGGTGCACGTGAGCGCGACCAGCTCATCGGGGTCGATGAGATCGAGCACGGCCCGTTCCTGTGGGGTGCACTGAACATCGTCACTGGTCATGAGGATCTCCGTTCATGTGTGGTGCCTGTTCAGGGCCGCTGATTCTCGGTCCTGCGGATCCTTGGTTCCGTGCGCGCTCGGCCCCGGTCACGGCGGCGGTTTGCCTGTGAGCGGTCGGGTCAGGTTTACCCGTCGACCTCTTGGCGGGCGATGTCGAGAGCTCGAGCGAGTCGCTGCAAGCCTTCTTCCGTGCGTTCCGGGGTGCTCGAGGCAAAGCACAAGCGGAACGCGTCCTCGAACTGACCCGAAGGCGACAGCGCCGGACCGGGGATGAACGCAACGCCCTCGGCCAACGCAATCTCGAACAAGCGCGAGGAGGACACCCGAACGTCGTCGCCCTGGAGGGTGACCCACAGGAAGAAGCCGCCGTCGGGATCGGTGGTGCGCACGCGATCGCCCAGGTGCCTGGCGATGGATGCGTCCATGGCTTCCTTGCGGCGCTTGTACTCGGTGCGCAGGCCGGCCAGGTGCTCGCCGTAGCCACCGCGCGCGATGTAGGCGTTGATGATGTGCTGGGCCGGGACGTTGGCGCACGTGTCCATGGCCTGCTTGCCGGCGATCAGCAAATTGCGCAGGCGGGGATCCGCGTTGATCCAGCCCACGCGCAGGCCCGGGGCCAGGACCTTGGAGAAGGTCCGCACCGAGAAGACCAAGGGGTCATCCGGCTGATCTCTCGGAAGCCGGGAACGGGATCGCCGGAGAAGCGCAGGCGCCGTACGGATCGTCGTCGAGGATCATGGCGCCCCATTGGTGCGCGAGGTTCAGCAAGCGGCGTCGTCGATCCTCGCTCAGGGTGGTGCCGGACGGGTTCTGGAAGTTGGGGATCGTGTAGATCATGCGGGGCGTGCGGCCAGTCTCCGCGACCAGGGTCTCGAGCGCGTCGATGTCCATGCCGTTGTTATCAACGGGGACTTCCAACACGTCTGCGCCGTAGCTCAGCGCGGTGCCGGAGCCGTTGGTGTAGGTGGGGCTCTCCACGACCACCAGGTCACCGGGATCCGTGAACAGTTTGAACGCCAGGTCCAGGCCCTGCATGCCACCGGAGGTGATCACGATGCGCTCGGGGTCGGTGGATCCACTCGAGAACTGCTCGGTGACCGTGGTGATCAGCTCCGGTTCTCCCTCGGTGGCACCGTAGGTGAAGCTCGCGTCCGTGAGCACCTCGCCAGCGATCTGCCGGAACTCTTCCGTGGGAATCACTTCCGCGGCGGGCGCGCCCATCGCGAAGCGCACAATGTCGTGGGTCTGGGCCGCCAGCAGGGAGGTTGAGGAGTCGATGACAGACCCCACGAGCCGTCGGCGCGGGAGGCCAGGGGGAACAAGCCCTCGGACGCCGGGCCCGAGATACCCGCGGTGGGGTTGGGATCCAAGGAACGGACGGTGGTGATGTGTGGCGTGGTGCTGGTCATGAGCTCACTTCCTGATGATCTGGCGGGGGAAGGATGTGAACGTTTCCACCCCCGTGCTGGTCACTCGGATGGTCTCCGAAACTTCGTAGCCGTACCCCGTCATCCACATGCCGCAGATGAGGTGGAAGGTCATGTTTTCTTCGAGGATGGTCTCGTCCTCGGAGCGAATGCTGATGGTCCGTTCGCCCCAGTCGGGCGGGTAACCGATGCCGACCGAGTAGCCCAGGCGGCTGTGTTTCTCGAGCCCGTAAGCGGCCAGTTTCCAGTTCCAGGCACTGGCCAGTTCGCGGACGGGCACCCCCGGGGCGATGGCGTCCAAGACGGCCTGCAAACCTGCGGCCACTGCATCTTCCAGCCGCAGCATCTCAGCACTGGGTTCGCCCAGGGTCACGGTGCGGGCCAGGGGTACGTGGTAGCGCCGATGGACGCCGCTCAACTCGACCACCACGGCGTCGCCGGATTTCAAGATCCTGTCCGACCACGTCAGGTGAGGTGTGTCTGCGGAGGCGCCGGTGGGCATCATAGGAACGATCGCCGGGAAGTCACCCCAGGCGTCGTCGTCGCCCTCAGCCTGCGCCGCGGCGATTCGGGCGGCCACTGTGTTCTGGGGGACGCCGGGCTCGATGGCATCGATCGCTGCTTGCATGGCCGCGGTGGTTACCCTCGCTGCGAGACGCATGTAGTAGATCTCGGCCTCCGACTTCACGGAGCGTACCCAGTTGACCAGCTCGAAGCAGTCGACCAGGAGCCATTCGGGGAGGGCGTTGATCAGGGAGCGATAGCCCTTGGGGGAGAAGAAGTGCGCGTCCATTTCCAAACCCACGCAGCCGTGGGCGGCCGGGGCGACCTGACCGCGCCGTCGTAGGGCGAAGGCCACCCAGTCGAAGGGGTGCAGGTGCGGGCGCTGAACGTAGCGTTCCGGGTAGCCGATGATTTGATGAGGAGGCAGCCACGAGGTGCGGAACGCTCCCTGGGCATCCATTTCGCGCAGGAACAGCAGGATATCTCCCTCGGCGGGAACGAACAGCATCTGCGGAACGTAGAACGACCAGGCGTCGTAGCCGGTCAGGTAGAAGAGATTGGCCGGATCCGTCACGATCAGCGCGGACAGTCCCTGCTGTGCCATCTTCTCGCGGACACACCGCAACCGTTGCTCGTACTCCAGGGCCGTGAAGAGCGGCGAACGGACATCCGCAGGGTCTGGCACGGCCTCCGTTGCGGGGGCCGGATCGGGGGAGGGATAACCCTCAGACACGTCCCATGTGCTCATGGTTCATGATTGAAGGAAATCCGCCTATTGTCAACAATCAAGCGATCCAGGGAAAAGGCGGGGCAGGATGGCCGGGCGGGAGCCTCATGTGAGGGAACGACAGTCGCGAAGTCTCAGGGGAGGGAAATGCAGATAGTGGGCACCTTTTCTACATCTTCATCACATGAGGCCGCCGTGCTGCAGGTTCCTCACATCAGGACACCAAGATCGACGCCGCCAAATCAGCGGGGATTTCCACGGCCTCCGTGCCGTCCGAGCGGCGCAGCGTGACAGGTCCGGGGTGAGCCGAGTGGGCATCCGCATCGGCGGGGGCTGAGCTGCTGACCACCACGGTGCACCCGGCATGAGCCCGCGTCGTAGAGGGAGCGCAGCAACTCCGCGTGGGTCTGAACAGACTCCGAGATCAGCTCCAAGGTGTATTCGCGCTCGCCGTTGGAGTGGGGTGCACCAGCTTCGGCAGCATCCGCGCCAGTTCCAGCACCCGTGCCAGCGCCACCGGGCCGAACCGAATCAGCACCAGCAGTATCCGCCTCGGCACCACCAGAAGCAGCACCCGCCTGCGCCACCGCATCCAACAGCGAGACACCCTCGGGGTTCTGCGTGAATGCCCCGTGGATCGGGGTGCCGTAGGGGGAGGTGGTTGGCGAGGATAGAAGCTTCTCGAGCAGCACTTCCACCCGATCACTCATGACGTGCTCCCAGCGGCAGGCTTCTTCGTGTACGTAGGGCAGCTCCAGCCCGATGACGTCCGCCAACAAGCGCTCGGCCAAGCGGTGCTTGCGCATCACGGAGGTGGCCTGCTCGCGCCCTTCCGGGGTCAGGGACACCGTGCGGGTGCGGATGTCACCCTCGGAGAGCACCATGAGCCCCTTGCGGCACAGTCTTTGGACGGTTTCGGACACGGTGGGGCCGGTGTGGCCCAGGCGCTCCACAATGCGGGCGCGCAGGGCTGGGATGCCCTCTTCTTCGAGCTCCAGCACGGTGCGCAGGTACATCTCGGTGGTATCGATCAAATCTGTCATGGTGCGCTCCTAGCTGCGGAACCGTTCCTTCCCGTATCCGAACCTGTCAGGCGGGCCAACCCGGGCGGGCCACCTCAGGCGGGCCAACCCGGGCAAGTCATACGTGAAAAATATCAATAGTGTGCCCGGGCTTCACAGTATGAACCGTGAAACCCGGGCAAGCCACTCATAGGCCACTACCAGCCCCTACCGAGTGTGAATCACACCTGGCCGCGGTTGAGCAGCCGACCCGAGGGCTTCTTGTAGTCGACTTCCTTGCCGCCCACAAAGGTCTTGCGGACCTTACCGGAGAGCACCTTGCCTGGTACGGGGTGATGGGGTTTTTGTGGTTGAGGGACTTGGCGTCCACCACAAAGCTCTCGTCCTGCGCGAAGACGGCCATATCGGCGTCGTAGCCCAGGGACAGGCGACCCTTGGAGCGCAGGCCCACGCGCTCGGCCGGGCGAGTGGACATCCACTGGAGAACCTTGTCCAGGCCCACGCCGCGGCGTCGTGCTTCGGTCCAGATCAGGGACAGACCCAGCTGCAGCGACGAAACGCCGCCCCATGCCACGCCGAAGTCACCGTTGCCCAGGTTCTTCAGGTCCAGGGTCGACGGCGAGTGGTCCGAGACGATGAAGTCAATGGTCCCGTCCAGCAAGCCCTCCCACAGCTTCTCCCGGTTGGAGACCTCGCGCACCGGCGGGCAGCACTTGAATGCGGTGGCGCCGTTGGGGATCTCCTCGGAGAGCAGGGTCAGGTAGTGCGGGCAGGTCTCCACGGTGATATCCAGGCCGTCGCGCTTGGCGGAGGCGATCATGGGCAGCGCATCCGAGGAGGACAGGTGCAGGACGTGCGAGCGCGCCTCGGTCCAGCGGGTGCGCTCGATGACCTCGGCGATGGCGATGTTCTCGGCACCGCGCGGGCGGGACTTGAGGAAGTGCTCGTACACGTCACCGTTGGGCTGCGGAGCCTTGTCGATGGTGCGCGAATCCTCAGCGTGCACGATCAGCAGCGAGTCGAAGGTCTTGACCTCGGCTAGCGCCTCTTCCATCTCGTCCGCTTCAAGGTGCGGGAACTCGTCCACGCCGGAGTGGAGCAGGAAGCACTTGAAGCCGAACACGCCGTCGTCGTGCAGCGGACGCAGGTCCTCCTTGTTACCGGGGATCGCACCGCCCCAGAATCCGACGTCCACAAAGGCGTTCTGCTGGGCGAACAGGCGCTTGTACTCCAGCGCGGCAACGTTCACGGTGGCGGGCACGGAGTTCAGCGGCATGTCCACGATGGTGGTCACGCCACCGGCCGCCGCGGCGCGGGTTGCTGAACCGAAGCCTCCCACTCGGTACGGCCGGGCTCGTTGACGTGGACGTGGGTGTCCACGAGGCCGGGGATCAGGGTCTCGTCATCTGCCAGCTCCACAACCTTGGCGCCCTCGAGGTTCGCGCCGAGCGGTTCGATCGCCACGATCTTGCCGTCCTTGACGCCGATCTCACGCGGCGAGAAGTGATCGCCGCACGAAACCTGCTTGCCGCGCACCACCAGGTCGAACTTCCCGGCGTGCTGACCGGTGATGCGGGCCTCGGTGGGCTCGTCAGATTCCTTGAGCTTGTTCTCCGACTTGTACGCGCGGATCAGTTCGCGCACGCGCTCGGCACTGTTGACCTCGTTGGCGAGCTTGATCTGCTCGGCGCGAGCGGACTCGACCTCTTCGCGGCGGTCCTCGGTCACGGCCAGCTGCGAGTTCTCCTGGGCCACGTCCTGCGGGGATTCGTTGACCTCGGGGTTCGACGCCGCCTCGGCCACCTTGGCCTTCACACTGTCCGTGGCGCGCTCCTCGTTGACCTGCGGGTCCGTGGTGCGCTGGTTCTTGTCCTCAGCGGGCTGGTTGTTCTTGGCGTTGCCGGTGTTCTTACCGGAGTCTTTGTTGCCCTGTTGAGGGGTTGCGTTCATGACGGGGAGTTCCTTTCGGAGGTGTGCGGGAGCGGTGACGGCGCGGGCCGTTCAGCCGTTCAAGGTCGAGGCTAGTTCTGAAGCTACCGTGTGTCCCACCTCACGGAGTAACCGGGGTGCTTCACGCATGGATGTCTGAGCGTCCGGAGCTAGGTCGGAGAGAGCGTGAGTTGCGCGGAAGCCCGTGTCTTCCAGCGTCTTGCGGTCCAGGGTGGTGCGGCCACACACGGCGATCACGGGCACGTCATGGGCTTGCCCGACCTTGAGCACACCCACCGGGGTCTTGCCGCCCAGGGATTGTTCGTCCAGGCTGCCTTCGCCGGTGATCAGCAGGTCTGCGCCGGTCACGGCATCGTCCAGGTTGACCAGATCGAGGACGACGTCGATCCCAGGCCTTCGCGTCGCATTCAAGACGGCCAGCGCGGCATAGCCCACGCCACCGGCGGCACCGGCACCCGGGGCTTCCGCGGCGTCGCGCGCCGAATCTCCCAAGGCCTCGGCGAGGACGTCGCGGAAGGTGCCCAGGGCGGCGTCGAGCTCGGACACGTCCTGCTCGGAGGCGCCCTTCTGGGGTCCGAAGACCGCGGCGGCACCGCGCTCGCCGGTGAGCGGGTTGTCCACGTCCGCGGCCAGGATGAACTGTGCGGAGGAAATACCGGGGTGCAGTCCGGAGACGTCCACGGAGGCCAACTGTGCGAGGGCGGCGCCGCGTCGGGAATCTCGTTGCCCTGGTCGTCCAAGAGGCGGGCGCCCAGGCCGGCGAGCATGCCCGCGCCGCCGTCCGTGTTGGCGCTGCCGCCCACGCCCAGGATCACCCGGGTGCAGCCGGCGTCGAGTGCGGCGGCGATCAGTTCGCCGGTGCCGCGACTGGTGGCTTCGCGAGAAGCGAGGATCGGTTCGCCGTTCGCGTCGTGGGGCAGTGCCGCGAGGCCGGAGGCCAGGGACATCTCGACCACGGCGGTGTCGTCGAGGCGCGCCCAGGCCGCGACCACGGGTTCGCCGATGGGGCCGGTGACCGTGAGGTCGTGGCGCGTGTAGCCGGCGGTGACCGCGGCATCCAACGTGCCCTCACCGCCGTCGGCCACGGCAGAATCGTGACCTGAGCGTCGGGCTGGGCCTCGCGGATCCCGGCAGCGATGTGCTCGGCCGCCTCCTCGGCGCTCACCGAGCCCTTGAACTTGTCTGGTGCCACCACAATGCGCACGAGAACCTCCCGAAAATCTTTAGCTGAACCGCGGGCCGCGCACGGATTCCGTGAGCGGCCCGCGAGGTATCGGACGGAGTAGAACTGTCCGTGATCAGTCGAGCAGGGCGATGGCGGTGGGTGCGTCCACACCGCGTGCCGCCAGCTCCTCGAACTCCACCACGTTGTCCAACTCGGTGCCCATGGAGATGTTGGTGACCTTCTCCAAGATGACCTCCACCACCACGGGAACCTGGTGCTCCTGAGCCAACGAGTTGGCCTCGGAGAACGCGTCCTGCAGCTTGTCGGGATCGGTCACGCGCACGGCCTTGCAGCCCAAGCCCTCGACCACCTTGATGTGGTCCACACCGTATCCCTGGGTCTCCGGGGAGTTGATGTTGTCGAAGGCCAGCGACACGTTCTGTTCCATCTTGAACCCGCGCTGGGACTGACGGATCAGACCCAGGTAGGAGTTGTTCACGACCACGTGGATGTAGGGCAGGTTGAACTGCGCGCCCACGGCCAATTCCTCGATCATGAACTGGAAGTCGTAGTCACCGGACAGCGCCACCACGGTCTCACCGGGCTTGCCGCGCACCACACCCAGGGCGGCCGGACCGGTCCAACCCAGGGGGCCGGCCTGGCCGGCGTTGATCCACTTGCGCGGACCGTACACGTGCAGGAACTGGCCACCGGCGATCTGCGACAGACCGATCGTGGACACGAAGGTGACGTCCTGGCCGAAGGCCGAGTTCATCTCTTCGTACACGCGCTGCGGCTTGATGGGCACCTCGGTGAAGTGCGTCTTGCGCTGGAGCTGGCCCTTGCGCTGGATGCACTCCTTGGCCCACACGCCGTAATCGGGGACGGAGAACTTTTCCTTACGTTCCTTGGCCACCTCGAGGAGGACGGTCAGAGCGGCGTCGGCGTCGGAGACGATGCCCAGATCCGGCGAGAACACGCGACCGATCTGGGTGGGCTCGATGTCCACGTGCACAAAGGTGCGGCCCTCGGTGTACTTGTCGATGGAACCGGTGTGGCGGTTGGCCCAACGGTTACCGATACCCAGGACGAAGTCCGAGGCCAGGAACGACTCGTTGCCGTACCGGTGCGAGGTCTGCAGCCCCACCATGCCGGCCATCAACGGATGATCGTCGGGAATGGCGCCCCAGCCCATCAGGGTGGGGATCACGGGAACATCGAGCACCTCGGCCAGCTCGACCAGCTTTTCGGAGGCGTTGGCGTTGATGATGCCGCCACCGGCCACGATCAGCGGACGCTCGGAGGCGAACAGCATGTCCAGGGCGCGCTCGGCCTGGGCACGGGTGGCCGCGGGCTTGGCCACGGGCAGGGGCTCGTAGAGGTCGATGTCGAACTCGATCTCGGCCAACTGCACATCCAGGGGCAGGTCGATCAGCACCGGACCGGGGCGGCCCGAACGCATCTCGTGGAACGCTCGCGCGAAGGTGCCCGGAATCTGACCCGGCTCCAGCACGGTCACGGCCATCTTGGTCACCGGCTTGGCGATCGAGGCGATGTCCACGGCCTGGAAATCTTCCTTGTGCAGCTTGGCCACCGGAGCCTGACCGGTGATGCACAGGATCGGCACCGAGTCAGCGATCGCGGCGTAGAGGCCGGTGATCATGTCGGTGCCCGCGGGGCCCGAGGTGCCCACGCAGATACCGATGTTGCCGGGAGCGGCACGGGTGTAACCGTCGGCCATGTGCGAGGCACCCTCGACGTGGCGGGCCAGCGTGTGGCGGATACCGCCGTCGTTACGCATGGCTGAATAGAACGGGTTGATGGCCGCACCGGGCAAACCGAACGCCTCGGTTGCGCCTTCCTTCTTCAGGATGGCGACAATGGCGTCCACCGTACGCATCTTGGTCATGATGTTCTCCTTGAAATCTTGTGTCAGACCGCCGTGCCCGCGTGGGCCGGGGAATTACTTCTTGTCGCCGCCGGACAGTTCATTGGCGAGCTTGAACAGACCCGAGTGGTCCAGGCCGCCGTCGCCGCGGGCGACCAGAGCGGAGACCAACTGGGCGACGACAGCGCCCAACGGGATGGTGACGCCGGCCTCGCGTGCGGCGGCGGTGACGATGCCCATGTCCTTGTTGTGCAGGGCCAGGCGGAAACCGGGATCGAAGTTGCGATCGAGCATCTTCTGTCCCTTCTGATCGAGAACCTTGGAGCCGGCCAGGCCGCCACCGAGGACCTTGAGAGCGGCGTCCGTATCAACGCCGTAGGCCTCCAGGAACACGACCGACTCGGCGAGCAACTGGATGTTGCCAGCAACGATGAGCTGGTTGGCGGCCTTGACCGTCTGGCCGGAGCCGGAGGGGCCCACGTGCACGATGGTCTTGCCCACGCCGTTGAGGACTTCCTGGGCGGCCTCGAAATCGGTGGCCTCGCCGCCGACCATGATGGACAGGGCGGCGTCGATCGCGCCTGTTCGCCACCGGAGACGGGAGCGTCCAAGGGGCGGATGCCGGCCTTGCGGGCGGCGTCGGCCAGGTTCACGGCCACGTCCGGGCGGATGGTGGACGCATCGATCCACAGGGCACCCTGCGGGGCGTTGGCGAACACGCCGTCCTCGCCCTCGACACGGCCTGAACGTCCGGGGAGTCCGGAACCATGGTGATGATCACCTCGGCGTCCTTGACGGCCTCGGCCACGGAACCGGCAGCGGTGCCGCCGGCCTGGGCGAGCTCCTGAGCCTTTTCGGGGGAGCGGTTGTAACCGGTCACCTCGTGGCCTGCGGTGACGAGGTTCTTGGCCATGGGAAGGCCCATGATGCCCAATCCGATAACAGCAACCTTGGTCATGATGTTCTCCTTAGAAGTTCTGCGGTGATCCGCGGGTGTAGCTGGTGTTCTGTGGTTCGTTGTTTCCGAGGGCGATGCGGCCGGATCAGGCGCGCTTCTCGCGGGGCAGCCACGCGAAGGGATCCTCCTGCGAAGCCTTGTACTCCAGGCCGATCACGCCGTCGTAGCCGAGTTCACGGGAGCGGTCGATCCACTTCTCGAGCGGCAACTCGCCGGTGCCGGGCTCGTTGCGGCCGGGGTTGTCGGCGATCTGGATGTGACCGAAGTCAGCGGCGTGGTCCTCGATGACGCGCTCCACGTCGTCACCGTTGACGGCCAAGTGGTAGAAGTCGGCCAGCAGCTTGACGTTGTCGCGGCCCACCTTCTCGATGATGGCCAGGGCGTCCGCAGCGGTCTTGAGCGGGTAGCCTCGGTGCCGGAAACGGGCTCGAGCAGCACGACACCGCCCAGGGGAGCCACGGCATCCGCGGCGCGCTGCAGGTTTTCGACGCCGATCCGGTCTTGTTCAGCGGCGTCCTCATCGTCCAGACGGTTGCCGTAGAGCGCGTTGAACGCCTTGCAGCCGGTGGCCTGGGCGATCTTCACCACGGCGTCGATATTGGCCTGGAACTCTTCCGAACGCGCGGGCTGGGAGAGCACACCGCGCTCGCCGCCGGGCATGTCACCGGCGTAGAAGTTCAAACCGGTCAGTTGGACGCCCGCGTTCTTGAGCGCGTCCACGAAGTCCTGGATCTCTGCATCCGTGGGGGTGGGCGTGGGGAACGGCCACCAGAACTCGGCGCGCGTGAAACCTGCGGAGGTCACGGCCTGCGGGCGGTCGTTGATCGGCAGGTCGGTCAGCAAGATCGAAGAGTTGACGGTGTAGCTCACGGTTTTCCTCCTGTGTGGCGGCCCATCGCGGGTGCCCGTCTTTCGGATTGTGGAAGTTAAGTTCTATCTGGTGAAAACGTTAGGTTAGAATGTGACCTACGTCAACCTTTGGTGTGAGATGTTTCTGTCTGCGTCTCCCGCCCACCGGTGGAGCACATATCGGGCCAGGTCATCAGGCCGCGTCCAGAGAACGACTCATCACCTAAGGAGGGGATATGGCCACTGACGAGACCGCTCTGTCACGCGAACGTGCCGCCGGACGCCCGGAATTCGACCACGTATATTCGCCCGGCACGGTTCAGACCGAACCGCCGCCCATCACCAGCGACCGGCTCTACAACGTGGATCTGGCCCCCACGCGCAGGGAAGGTCGCACGTGGAACGCGTACAGCATCTTCACGTTGTGGGCCAACGATGTGCACTCGTTGGGCAACTACTCATTCGCCATCGGGCTCTTCGCACTCGGACTCGGGGCGTGGCAGGTGCTCACGGCTTTGGGTGTTGGCGCGCTGCTGTTGTTCTTCCTGCTGTGCCTGTCCGGATTCATGGGTTACAAGACCGGTGTTCCGTATCCGGTGATGAGCCGCATCTCCTTCGGTGTGCACGGCGCGCAGTTGCCGGCCGCGGTGCGCGGAATTGTTGCCATTGCCTGGTTCGGCATTCAGACCTACCTGGCCTCGGTGGTGCTACGCGTGATGCTCATTGCCCTGTGGCCGGGGCTGGCGCCGTTGGACTCCAACGACGTCCTGGGGCTCTCCACTCTGGGGTGGATCAGCTTTGTGGCTTTGTGGATCATTCAGGTGATCATCGTTTGCTACGGCATGGAGATGATTCGCCGGTACGAGGCCATGGCCGGTCCGATCATCCTGGTCACCTTTGTGGCGTTGGCCGTGTGGATGCTGTGGCGCGTGGACTTCTCCATTGCGTGGGCCACCGAGAACCCGTTGACCGGCTGGGAGATGTGGGTTCACATCCTGGGCGGCGGTGCACTGTGGGTGTCCATCTACGGAACGTTCGTGCTGAACTTCTGTGACTTCACGCGTTCGGCCACCAGCAGGGGCGCGATCGTGAAGGGCAACTTCTGGGGCATCCCCATCAACATGCTCTTGTTCGGCCTGATCGTGGTGTCCCTGGCCGGTGCGCAGCTGAAGTTGGACGGAACCATCATCACGGCACCGGCGGATATCGTTCAGACGATTCCCTCCGTGCCGTTGATCGTGCTGGCCTCCCTGGCGCTGCTGATTCTCACGGTCGCGGTGAACCTGATGGCCAACTTCGTGGCACCCACCTACGCGCTGACCAACATGTTCCCCAAGGCGTTGAACTTTTAGAAGGCTGCCATCGTCTCCGCGGTGATCGGACTGATCATCCTGCCCTGGAACCTGTACAACTCACCCGTGGTGATCGTGTACTTCCTGGGTGGACTGGGTGCCCTGCTGGGCCCGCTGTTCGGCATCATCATGGTCGACTACTGGATCATCCGCCGCTCCAAGGTCAACGTTCCGCAGCTCTACATCGACACCAATGACGGCGCGTACTACTACCGCAAGGGTGTGAATCCACGAGCGATTGCGGCGTTCATCCCCTCATCGCTGGCATCCCTGGCCGTGGCACTGCTTCCGTTCTTCGCCGGAGCCAGCGAGTTCTCGTGGTTCATCGGCGCCGCACTGGGCGCGATCTGCTACTTGATCACCGCCAAGAAACGCGTGGAATACACCGATCAGCACGGCGAGGCCATCGCCGTGGCCACCACCCACTGACCTTGAATAGGAGAACACCATGCGCATTTTGACGGTCAACGTGAACACCACGGAGTCCATGACGGAATCGATTGCGGAGTCGGCACGAAAAGTGGCCGAGTCCGGCGTCGAGATTGTGGGACTGACCCCGCGTTTCGGGCGCCCTCGTGTGAAGGCAACATGGAGTCCTACCTGGCCGCGGTGGGCGTCATGGACGCCGTGCTCAGCTACGACCAGCCCTTCGACGCCGTGATTCAGGCCGGTTTCGGCGAACACGGCCGCGAAGGCCTACAGGAGCTGTTGGAGCAACCGGTCGTGGACATCACCGAGGCCGCCGCGTCCATGGCGACGTTCGTGGGGCGCAGCTATTCGGTGGTGACCACCCTGGACCGCACGGTTCCCCTCATCGAGGACCGGCTGCAGCTGGCGGGTCTCATGGATCGCTGTGCGTCCGTGCGGGCATCCAACACATCGGTGCTGGATCTGGAAGCGGATGAGAACGCCGCGATCCAGTCCATCGTGGCCGAGGCCCAGCGGGCCATCGACGACGATCGTGCGGAGGTCATCGTGCTCGGCTGCGGCGGTATGGCGGCACTGGAAGCCGCCGTGCGTGAACAGTGCGGTGTGCCCGTGGTGGACGGAGTCGCCGCCGCGGTGACCATCGCACAATCCTCGTGCGCCTGGGACTCACCACGTCCAAGTCCCGCACCTACGCATCTCCGCTGCCCAAGGACCTCAAGGGCTTCCCGCTGAGCTGAGCAAGCTGAGCGCTCTCGCCCGGGAATGGAATAAGGTTCCTTATCCCCGATTCCAGTGCGGAAATCGGGGATAAGGAACCTTAAACCTTCAACGGCAAACCGTCAGCAGTCGAGATCAGCGCCCCGCATGCCCTCCCAGGGACAGGGGAGCGTGCCGGTTGACGTCTTTGTACAGCAAGTAGCGGAAGGGCCTGGGCCCACCGGCGTAGCAGGCCTGCGGGCAGAAGGCGCGCAGCCACATGAAGTCGCCCTCCTGCACCTCGACCCAGTCCTCGTTGAGGCGGTACACGGCCTGGCCCTCCAACACGTAGAGCCCGTGTTCCATCACGTGGGTCTCCGCGAACGGGATGATCCCGCCGGGCTGGAACGTCACGATGGTCACGTGCATGTCGTGGCGCACGTCCGCCGGGTCCACGAACCGCGAGGTGGCCCAGCGGCCCTCGGTGCCGGGCATGGGCGTGGGTTCCACGTCCTGCTCGTTGGTCACGAAGGATTCCGGCTTCTCGATGCCCGCGACCTTCTGGTAGCGCTTACGCACCCACATGAAGCGGACTTCCTCGGAACCGCGGTTGTGCACGGTCCACGTCTCCCCGGGGGAGATGAATGCGTAACCACCGGGGTTGAGAGTGTGGATGTCATCGTCACCGGGCTCGTCACCCAGGGTCAGCTCGAGCGAACCTTCCATGACGAACAGCACCGATTCCGCATCCGGGTCCTCCTCGGGCTTGTCCGAACCGCCGCCGGGGGAGACCTCCATGAGGTACTGCGAGAACGTCTCCGCGAAACCGGTCAGCGGTCGCGCGAGCACCCACAGCCGAGTGCCCTCCCAGAACGGCAGGAACGACGTCACGATGTCCCGCTGCGTGCCCCGCGGAATCACCGCGTAGGCCTCCTTGAACATGGCCCGGTCGGTCAGCAGGTCGGTCTGCGGCGGTTGGCCACCGTGGGTGGCCCAGTACGTGCGTTCGCTCATCGTGTGTCTCCTGTTTCAGAATGTTCAGCGTTCGACGCCGCAGCCACGCCCGTCTTCGCAACCGAGCTCACCGTTTCCGGGGTCAAGCCGGAGGCGCGCAGCTCGTCCTCGGTCACCGCGCCACACAGCGTGCCGCGCAGGATGTAGCGGGCCAGGCACGAGCGGTGGCGGGTTCATCGGCCACATCGGCGGCTTCAATGCCGGGCACCGACCGACGGGAGTAGACCTCCAGGCGGTGGGCGGCGGCGTCGAACCCGTCGCGGTAGAACGCGTAATTGGTGAGGAAGCGCGTGGGCAGCTGGTGGGCGTGCAGATCCCAGCCCTGGTAGTAACCGCGCTCCAACGACCGTCGGACCAGCCGTGCGTGCAGTGCCCAGGAATCGCGGCGCTGTTCGGCATCGCCCACGGGCAATTGGTTGGTGGAGCCGTCGGAGAGGTGCACGCCCGTTCCGGCCACTGCCACCTGCATGACGTTCTTGGCGAAGTCCGCGGCGGGGTGCTCCATGGACTGGAACTGCGCGGAGATCCCCAGGGACGCCGAGTAGTCGTAGGTGCCGTAGTGCAGCGAGGTGGCGCGGCCCTCGGCAGCGCGCAGCATCGCGGGGATCAGGCAGGTGCCATCCAGCCCCAGGATCATGGGGGCGGTTTCCATCTGGATTTCGAAGCGCAGTCGGCCGTTCGGCAGATCCAGCGCATCCTCGAGTGCTTGGCACGCTTCGACCATGATCTGCACCTGTTCCACGGAGGAAACCTTGGGCAGGGTCAGCACGAGTCCCTCGGGTAAGCCATCCGAACTCACGCCGGCCTCGATCAAGCCGCCCTCGCGCACCAGGGTGGTGACGAAAACGTCGAGCGAACGCAGTCCGCGGGCCCGGGTTGCCTCTTCGAAGCACTTGAATCGGATGCCCGCGAAGGCCGGGGCCGGTGCGGAACCATTGGCCCGGTTGATCGCGAATTGCGCCACGGTGCGGGCGGCCTGGGCCGCGGCGGCGTCTTCTTCGCCGTCGGAGCGGTTGCCGAACCCGTCCTCGAGGTCCAATCGCAGGTCCTCGATCGGCTCGGTCTGCAGCTTGGCGGCCACACGGTCGACGACGTCGCTCATGCCGTCCCCGGAGAGTCCCGCCAACTCGGCGAGCACCTGGAGTCCACCCGCTTCGTCGGCGGCGGCCTGTGCGGCGCGGCCCCATTCTGCGGGGGTGTTCACGGTGACGAGGTCGGCCGGGACGTAGCACGTGTGTACGGGTTGGCGGACCCCGGAGTCACCCGGGAAGAACCGTGCGAGGTCAGCATCGGTGCCGGCGAGCACCAGGTCGGCGCGCTGGTAGAACGTGGTGGGCAGGCTCGCGCCGGCCGGGACGGCCCCCGCCGAGTCGTTGGTAGCGACGTCGGCGGGAGCAGCGGAGGCGACTCGCGCCCCGAGAATGGATTGTGTCACTTGGCCCCTTCCATGAGGTCATACGCGGGCAGGGTCAGGAAGTCCGGGTAGTTGTCGCTCAGGACCATGTCGGAGATGAGCTTTCCGGCCGGGACGAACCACTTCTCGTAGTTCTTCGCGTCGATTTCCTGCTTGAGGACCTCCAGCTGCTCGTCCAGAGCGGCGGAGACCAGCTCGCGCGTTGCAGTGTTTCCGGTGTCGGTGTAGACCACACCGTTCTTGATCTGCTGCCAGATCTGGGAGCGGGAGATTTCCGCAGTGGCAGCGTCCTCCATGAGGTTGTGAATGGCCACGGCGCCGTTGCCGGACAACCAGACCGCAATGTAGCGAATGGCCACGTAAAGATTGGCGTTGAGTTCTTCCTCGGTGCGCTGATCGCCGGCGGAGGGAACGTCCAACAGCTGCTCGGGGGTCACCTCGACCTCCGGGCGCTGGCGGTCCAACTGATTGGGCTTGTCGTTCAGTACGCCGTCGAAGATCTCCTTGCACACGGGCACGAGGTCCGGGTGGGCGACCCAGGAGCCGTCGAAACCGTCGTTGGCTTCGCGGGTCTTGTCGTTGCGGACCTTCTCGAAGGCCGCACGGTTGACTTCTTCGTCCTTGCGGGACGGGATGAAAGCGGCCATGCCACCCATCGCGAAGGCACCGCGCTTGTGGCAGGTCTGCACCAGAAGGTCGGTGTAGGCGCGCATGAGCGGTGCGGTCATGGTGACCGAGGAGCGGTCGGCCAGGATGAACTTGTCACCGGCGTCACGGAAGTACTTGATGATCGAGAACAGGTAGTCCCAGCGGCCGGCATTCAAACCGGAGGCGTGATCGCGCAGTTCGTAGAGGATCTCGTCCATCTGGAACGCGGCGGGGATGGTCTCGATGAGCACCGTGGCCCGAATGGTGCCGTGTTCGATGCCCAGGTACTCCTCGGCAAAGGTGAACACGTCGTTCCACAGGCGAGCCTCGAGGTAGGACTCCATCTTGGGCAGGTAGTAGTAGGGGCCCTGGCCATTCTCGATGAGCTGCTTGGCGGTGTGGAAGAAGTGCAGGCCGAAGTCCGTGAGGGAGCCGGAGCCTTCCTTGCCGTTCACGGTGATGTTGTGCTCGGGAAGGTGCCAGCCGCGCGGGCGGGTCACAACCACGGCGAGCGGCGCGTCCTCGCGCAGCTTGTACTCCTTGCCTCGGGCGATGTGAAGGCCAGGGTGCCGCGGGCGGCGTCGCGCAGGTTGGCGATCGCGTCGATCTGGTTGGCCCAGCTGGGGCTCGCTGCGTCCTCGAGGTCGGCCAGCCACACCTTGGCGCCGGAGTTGAGCGCGTTGATGGCCATCTTGGCCGGGGAGGCGGGGCCGGTCATTTCCACGCGGCGGTCCTGCAGTGCCTTGGGAGCCGGGGCAACCTGCCAGTCACCCTCGCGGACCTCGCGGGTCTCCTCGGGGAAGTCCAGCGTGCCGGTAGAGGCTGCTTGCTCACGAGCGGTCTCGCGCTTGCCCAGTAGCTCTTCGCGGCGGTCGTTGAACTTCTCGTGCAGCGCCTCGACGAACGCGAGTGCCTCGTCGCTGAGGATCTCGCCGGCCGCGGCCACGTTCTGCGGGCTGTTGTGGGTAATGGTCATGGTTGCCTCCTGGAAAGTACGTGTAGTGCTGGTAGTGCTTGGTCTCGCCGGTATCGCTGCGTTGCGCTCGAAGCGGCGGGTGGGCGGCGTCGTCGTCATGAATGAACGACGACGCCGCTCCTGAGGTTTTTCGCGTGACTAGCCTTCGATGCCCAGCGCGGTGTTCTTGACCGCTTCCGCCACGGCCGGGGCCACGTTGGGGTCGAACACGCTGGGGACGATGAAGCTCGCGTTGCGCTCGTCCGGTTCCACGCAGTCCGCAATGGCCTTGGCCGCGGCCACGAGCATGTCGGACGTGATGTCCGAGGCTCCGGCGTCCAGCAGACCGCGGAACAGGCCCGGGAAGGCGAGCACGTTGTTGATCTGGTTCGGGAAGTCGCTTCGGCCGGTCGCGACCACGGCGGCGTGCTCGGCGGCTTCGGCCGGGTGCACCTCGGGGTCGGGGTTGGCCATGGCGAACACGATGGCGCCGTCGGCCATGGTGGCGATGTCATTGCCATCCAGAACGTTGGGAGCGGACACGCCGATGAAGACGTCAGCACCGGCCACGGCTTCCTTGAGCGAGCCGGAGAAGCTGTCCTTGTTGGTGTTCTCGGCCAGCCACGTGCGGTGGGGATCGGTGTAGGTCTCACCGGAGTGGATGGCGCCGTTGCGGGAGCACGCGATCACGTTGGCCACGCCGTTGGCGAGCAGCAACTGGATGATGGCGTTACCGGCAGCGCCCACACCGGAGACGACAACCTTGACGTCCTCGATGTTCTTGTCCACCACGCGCAGTGCGTTGTAGAGGGCGGCCAGGGTCACGATGGCGGTGCCGTGCTGGTCATCGTGGAAGACGGGAATATCGAGCTCTTCACGCAGGCGGGCTTCGATCTCGAAGCAGCGCGGGGCTGCGATGTCCTCAAGGTTCACGCCGCCGTAGACCGGAGCCATGGCCTTGACGATGCTGATGATCTCCTCGGTGTCCTTGGTGTCCAAGCACACGGGCCAGGCGTCAACGTCGGCGAAGGCCTTGAAGAGGGCAGCCTTGCCCTCCATGACGGGCAGAGCGGCGGCGGGGCCGATATCGCCCAGGCCGAGCACGGCGGTGCCATCGGTCACCACGGCCACGGTGTTGCGCTTGATGGTCAGACGACGAGCGTCCTCCGGGTTCTCGGCAATGGCCGTGCACACGCGAGCCACGCCGGGGGTGTAAGCGCGGGAGAGGTCGTCACGGTTACGCAGGGAGACGCGCGGGGTGACCTCGATCTTGCCGCCCAGGTGGATCAGGAAGGTGCGGTCGGAGATCTTGTGGACGGTCACGCCGTCCAGTGCGTTGAGCGCGTCCCGGACCTCGTCGCGGTGTTCTGCGTTGGAAACGTTGCAGCTGATGTCGATGACCACGCTGGTGGGGTGCGATTCGACAATGTCCAATGCGGTCACCTGGGCGCCGGCCGCAGAGGCCGCGGTGGTGATTTCACTGGTCGAGTTGAACGTGGCGGGCGCTTCAACTCGCAGGACCATGGAGTAACCGGGGCTGGGAGTAGACATCTGTGTGAAGTTCCTTTCAGACTGAGCGGAACCCTCGCTCCACTTCGTTATCCGCATTGTGGAAAAAAGTTTCCACTTCTTGAATCGTAGATGTAGTCTAGGGCGAAAGACAAGACCCGTGTGAGACTTATTTCACATGGTGACATCCGATGGCCCCCAACCCAACGGGTTCCCATCGATCACGGAAAGCGAGTTTCACCATGGCAGAAGGCAAAAGTGGGGGAGGGGTCCAGTCCGTCGAGCGAGTGTTCGACCTGCTGAACATCATCACCGCCACCGGGGGTGAGTCCTCCTTGAGCGAGCTGGCCAACAAGGCCGAGCTCCCGCTGCCCACCATTCATCGCTTGCTGCGCACCCTGGTGCCACTGGGCTATGTGCGACAGCTCCCCAACCGCAGCTACGCACTGGGCCCCGGCCTGATTCGCCTGGGCTACACCGCCAGCCTGCAGCTGGGAACCTACGCGCAGCCCGTGCTCCAGCAACTCGTCCAAGAATTGGGCGAATCCGCCAACATGGCCGTGCTCGACGGCCGCATGGTCGTGTACGTGGGCCAGGCGCAGTCCCAGCATTCGATGCGCATGTTCACCGAAGTGGGCCGCCGCGCGCCCTGCACAACACCGGCGTGGGTAAAGCCATCCTGGCCACGCTCCCGGAGCAGCAAGTGGTGTCCATCGTGCACTCGATGGGCATGACCACCCCCACCCCCAAGAGCTTGGGCACCGTGGACGACCTGTTGGCCGATCTCGAGAAGATTCGCGAACGCGGTTACGCCATTGATGACGAGGAGCAGGAGATCGGCGTGCGCTGCTTCTCCATGGCCTTGCCCAACGCCCCCACGCCCACCGCGATCTCGGTCTCCGGGCCCACCACGCGCGTGGACTGGGACTTCGGCGATCGCGCCGTCCCGCTGCTGCGCAAGGCAGCTCAGGAACTTTCGAGCCAGTTCACACCGGCCGGTTCCTGACACACTGCACTAGCTGACGACGACGCCGCGGCCCCCGGTTCTCGGGGCCGCGGCGTTTTCGGTGGGTGAAGTAAAAGCACTGGTCGGAAGTAGCCCACATACGGATCGAACTGCATGTTATTCGCCCCTGAGCCCGTGTTGGGTAGTCTTGTGCGCGGTCTTCACCCCCTGAGTGCATTTTTATTTCGATCCAGAACGAGTGAGACCGCTGGGCTGCGTTCACGAGAGCAAAGGACAGACCCATTGACGGAACACTACGGAAATACCACTGAGCAACGCACCCCTTTATTCAGGCAACGGGTTACTCGCCGTTCAGCACTCGGAGTCACGGCTGCGGTTCTGGGCGGCGGTATCGTCGCCGCATCTGCTGCACCGGCAGCGGCCTTCACTCTTGGTAGCACAAAGCCCACTCGATCTAACGTGGGACCCCGTACAACTTCACTGCGCAAGCACAAAGGCCGTATCTACGTGGATAAGCCGGGGCAAGTCATTGAGGGCCTCGACATCGAAGGTGACATTGTGATTCGCGCTCCGCGAGTCACGGTCCGAAACTGCAAAGTCCGCGGTATGCGCGGGATCAACTCATCGCGTGGTTTGATCGATTGCACGCACCGCAGTGTCCGTGATGCGCGTATCGAGTTCTGTGAGTTGTTCGTCGATGCACGCTGGCCGAGCGCCTACTACGCCGGAGTGCAGGGCCACCATATGCGGGTCTACCGCTGCTACATCCACGAAGTAGTGGATGGGGTGGGGATCATGAACCCTCATGAGCGCAAATCCACGTCTTGCCTCATTGAAGGGAACCTCATCGAGAACCTCACGTACTTCACGCCCGTGAGCCACCAAAGTGACCGACGGACCCATAACGATTGCATCCAGCACCAAGGTGGTAGCTGGGATGTGATTCGGGGTAACTATTTGTCTGCCAACCCATCACCTGCCGTGGGGGTCGGACTCAAGGCCAACGCAAGCCCACGACCGAATGAATTCGCTAGTAGTAATTCGGTTCCCGGACAGTGCATTGGTATCACTCCGGTTCTCTCGACGGTGACCAATTGTCAGATCCGAGACAACTGGATGAAACACGGTGCGCAGTCCGTGAATGTCATTAGGGGTCACCACCACGGAACCAACGTGGGCCGCATTGAAGGCAACCGATTCCTGGGTGGGAACCCCTCCACCTTCTTGGCTGGTTCGAAGCAACCACGTTCAATCGTGATCACCCCGGACATGTCAGTCACCGGGATTCGCACGTCCACCGGTCCTGATCACATCAGCCGCAACGTGAATGGCGCTGGAAAGCCCGTGACCATTTGGCGGATCAAGCTGAGCTAAGACGGGTCGTTCCCGACGATCCCTGCTCGAGCGGGCAGTAATCAAACATGTCATGCGGGCCCAGTGTCCCCTTAAAAGGGCCCGCATGACACTTGTGAATGTTGTCTTGCCCGGCACTGACTTGACGTAGTTTAGGAAGGAGAGAGTGTCGACCTGGGGAGAGTCGACTCTGGGCATTTGGGGGGAATTTTCTATGGAGGAGTCCGCAACGGCACCGCGCGGTAGAACGGCCGTAGCCGTTCGTTGGAACACTTTTTCCATGGGTGTTCGCCAAGTGGCGCAAATCGTGGGCGCTCTGGTTATTGCGCGGATCTTGGGACCGGAAGATTTCGGCGTGATTTCGGCAGCCATGATTTTAGTTGTCCTGACACCGTTGATCTTGGATCTTGGGTTGTCCTCCGCTCTCATCCAACGGCCGGAGCTCAGAAAAGATCACATCAAGACCACTACGACCATCAACGTGGTCAGCGCGCTGATACTGGGCGGGGCCGTCTGGGCATCTTCAGGTTGGATTGCACAGTTCTTCGGATCTTCGGCCTTACAACACATATACGCAATTTTGGGAATTGCGATGATTCTCAAGGGCTTGGCCGTTACCCCGCGTGCTTGATCGTGCGCAACCTCAGGTTCAAGCCGTTAGCGATAACGGAGTCCATAGCGGCAGTAGTAGGTGTCAGCGCCGGAATTATTGCTGCACTCGCAGGCGCCCGTTATGACGCAGTGCTATGGCAGGTATTGCTTACCGACCTCATCACCGTTGTGGGGCTGCAGCTAGCAATTAGGAGCGGCATACCCGGCTGGTCGACCGAGGCTTTCAAAGATTTGGTCGCTTTCGGAGCAAGGATCTTCGCGGCCAATACGTTGGCGTACTGTTCTCGGAACTTGGACAACATTCTGGTGGGTCGATTCCTGGGGCTGGATGCGCTGGCCATCTACGCCATGGCCTATCGAGTCCTGGTCATCCCGGTTCAATTCATCGGGCAAACGGTAAACCGGGTGATGTTCCCGCGCTTCTCACGCGCACAGGGCAACCTGCTGGAAGTACGCGAGCTTCTGATGGCCTCCACAAGACTGTTGGCCTTCGTCACCATACCGGCCATGGCGCTTGCCGCCGTAGCCGCTCCGGAAGCGGTCCGTCTGATCCTGGGCGACGCTTGGATGGCTGCAGCCCCGCTCATATCGATCCTCGCCATTGCAGGCGCGCGAGAGACGATTTTTTACATAACACCGGCACTGATGCGCGGTTTGGGTCGCGCGAAATTGAACCTCCGGATTGAGATTCTCGCCACCGCAGTGCAAGTAACAGGTATTTGTATCGGACTCCTTGGCGGCGTGATGGGTGTCGCGGTCGGCTATCTAGTTGCCGGCATGGCCCTCGTACCTGTGATGCTTCTCGTGCAACGAAAACTCACGGGAGTTCAAATAAGAAGTCAGCTCCTCACCTTGGTGCCCGCGCTACATGCCAGTGGTTGGGGAGTCCTTGCCTATCTCGTGCTGCGTTGGTCGGGGTTGTCCGGGATTCCACTCCTTGTGCTTGGCTCACTGACCTTTGCTCTGATGTGGGGGGCGGTTAGTGCGCTGGTTCATCGATCCTCGACACGACGGTCAATCCTGGATGTTGCGGAGGTCCTCGGTCTGAAAGCCCGACTTTCACGAAGGAAGAATAAGGGAGCTACCTCATGACGCGAATCATGATGATTACCCCCAATTTCGAGAATAACTCGCTGGGGCGCACATGGTGCCTTTGGATGTTGGCACGGAACCTCGGATGGCAGGCAGAAATCTACGGTGTAAAGGGCCGCCGGATCTGGGCTCCGCTCGCCGATAGTGACATGGCCGAATATTGCCATATCCCGGACAACGACAAACTGCGAGACCTAGTTCTGGACGACCTGGTTCGCGTTGCATCCCAGGCGGACTTGATCGTGGCGGTGAAACCGCTCTTGACCTCCTACGGTGTCGCCCTAGAAGTGAGCGAACGCGCGAAGGTGCCAATCCTCCTCGACATCGACGACCCAGATATCGAAGTCAGAACGACATGGAAGCCTCGGTGGGAACGAACAGCCCGATGGATCGCCAAACCTGAGTATCGGCAACTCAGAGGGTTGGCCAAGAAAGTGACTCGGGCACATGGAATCACAGTCTCGAATCCCGTACTGCAGGGAATCTACGGTGGCAGTATCATTCCGCACGTCAGAGAAATAGTGCCTGAGCGAAGGGAGTCCACCGGGACTTCTCCGGTCGTCCGATTTGTCGGATCGGTTCGAGGCCACAAAGGTATAGACGTTCTTCGTGCGGCTGTCTCAGAAGTGGCGGATCTTGGGGTCACACTTGAGATCACCGACGATCCCCCCGAAGAAGTTCACGCCTGGGAGACCTGGTTAGGCACCACGGGAATCGCTGAAGGCAAGAGACTTGTTTCAGGTGCAGACATCATTGCGGTGCCCAGCGAGGACTATTCATGGTCCCGCGCGCAGTTACCCGCCAAGCTTCTTGATGCAATGGCCGCCGGCCGCGCGATTGTTGCTTCAGATTTGCCGACCATCACCTGGGCGACGGGGAACTCAGCACTTCATGTGAAAGCCGGATCTGCCCCCGAGCTCGCCGCAGCACTGCGAGACCTGGTTGACCCGGAACTGCGCGAATCCCTGGGTGCTGCCGCCTACGAACACGCGAGCAAGAACTTTACGCCGGAAATCCTGGCACCACAGTGGGGACAGCTGTGCGAACAGATCGTTTGTGACTACAAGGGGAAATAAAACGTGGACAATATTGAAAGCCGTGGCAATTCTGAAGTGGTCATCGCCGTCTTGACGTTCAAACGGCCGGATGACATAGCCCGAATCATCCCCTTATTGATCGAGCAAGCTGTGTCGATCACGCCGTCGGCGTCAGTTCTCGTGGTTGACAATGACCCTGACGGTGGAGCTCGTGAGGATGTAGCGCAGGCCAGTGGCGGGTCTGACTTGGTCCGATATGTTCATGAACCCACTCCTGGAATCGCGGCTGCGCGGAACAAGGCGTTGGAAGAAGCGGGAGGGGCGAGGTATCTGGTCTTCATCGACGACGATGAAACGCCCTTTCCGAATTGGCTACGACTTCTCATGACCACTCTGCGTGACACGGGGGCACAGGCCGTTGTTGGGTCGGTTGTGTCCGACTATGAAATTCCCTTGACGGACTGGGTCAAGGCGGGTCGTTTTTTTGACCGACGTAGACTCCCCACAGGGACTGATGTGTCGGTAGCGGCCACCAATAATCTTCTCCTTGACGTGAACTGGGTCAATTCAATCGGTTTGAGATTCGACAATCACTTTGGTGTCACTGGTGGTTCAGACACACTGTTTACGCGACAGTTGCACGTCGCTGGGGGTCGAATGGTCTGGAACGACGAGGCAGAAGTCATCGATCGTGTGCCTGCCAAGCGAACTCATGCCAAATGGGTACTTCAAAGGGCCTACCGATCCGGTAACGGTTGGAGCCGTGTTTCCTTGTACATGGCTGGTTCTGGAGCCCACATCGGATTGCGTGCACGGCTGGTCGGCCGTGGGCTAATTCGACTTGTGGGTGGCTCGACTCGTGCCTTACTGGGACTGTTGACCAGGGACATGACCCACCAGGCTAAAGGGCTTCGCACCGCGTGTCGCGGGGCGGGTCTTCTTCTGGGAGCATTAGGCCAGCACTACAGCGAATACCGAAGGTAAAGGGTAATGACTGCAACCAGCTCTCGAATGTTCCGGCACACACGTGCGCGGCCGGGTGGCGTTTCGAGCCGTTGGGATGCAGCTCTGATTCTCATCTCGGTTTTGAGTCTTTTTCTGCCTCACGGATTGCTCATCCCGATGTGGGCGGTGATCGCTTTTCTAATCGCCGGGTGGTTATGGGCGAGCCAAGCTGATGCAGGAACCAGGCAAGTTATGTCCGCTACGGTTCTCTTGTGTCTAGTTGGGCTCATACCGGTTAATCTCCTTGGGCTCACCGCTCCTGATGTACTGATCTTTGCCCTGGCCGTCGGAATTCTCACCTTCTCGATGACCAGATTCAGGCAGGTGGCTCTACCAGTCGGAACGTTCGGCGTTGTAGCCCTGTGCACTGTTTGGTTCTGTACCACTGCGATCAACGCAGAGTTAGTGCAAGTTCTCGTCAGGAGCGCCACGGTGCTACTGCCTCTGGCTGCAGTATTTGTTGCAGCTGGCCAAATGCACATGTCGGTCAGAACTCGAGTCGTCAATTTCTTCATTATCTTCGCAAGTTTCCAAGCTGTTGTAGCAATCATTGAGTCCGAATTGGGGCCGGAAGCGCCTTGGCGGACGAACAATAATTACCGTGGCTTGGACATGACGAGTCCCCTTCTACCGACACTACAGAGAGTGGAGGGCACCTTTGGGCACCCTCTAATCCTCTCGCTAGTGCTTCTCGTGGCCATGGGCTTTTTGGCGAGTCGATTCGGTTGGCTGCCATTAGCCCTCCGAGGCCCACTGGGAATGCTGCTATTAGCCGGAGTTGTGCTCTCGGGCACCAGATCTGCGGCCGCCATGGGTTTGGTCCTCATGCTGCTGATCGTCGTCTCGGAGAGTTCCACTCCGCGCTATTTATTAGTGACCAGCGGGGTGCTTGTGGCGTCTCCGTTCATTTTCGAATCGAGCTACATGCAGCAGGTTGTTGGGCGTTTGACGACATCCGGGTCTGTCAGCCACCGCCTGGAGTCCTGGGATGCGTTTGGCAAGTTGATCTTCGAGCAACCGTTCATGCAAGTCTTGCTCGGTAACGGTCTGGATTCGACGGCGAGATTATTTGATGAAGGTCTTCTTCAGTCTTCGACCTTCACCGTCATCGATAATCAGATCGTCACAGCATTAGCCCACGGCGGAATCGTGGCGATACTCCTGTTGGTCGGATTGATGCTGGTGGCAATTCTTAGAGCGGACCTGAGGGACCTACCCGCCGTGGTCATCATTGCCTCGCAGTTTTTTCTCTTCGACCTCTCTACTTGGCCAGCTACAACAGTGCTTATGGCCTTGGCCCTTGCATGGGGCCTGAACCCTCGTACAGAGATTGGCGGCGCGAATACGTGGAGCCGCCGACTCACGCCCGCGGCCATACAAGACGCAGATCGTGGTTGGGGCCCAACAAGCCGCCACGACTCCTTGAAGAAAGATAAGTGGGAAGTCGACTAGTTATCTAGTGACCACTGCGTCGAGTCCGCGAAAGCTGTTGGAAGTGCAGCAAAACCGCAGCTGAAATCGAGATGACGAGAGCCAGTACGCCGCCCACCAGGAGATTGACGGGCCAGCGGGGAGAGACAGGACTCGTAGGTTCTTTCGCGTTGTCGACGGTAATAACTGACACCGGTACCTCCGACCCCTCATCGGTTGGCTCGGGTCGTTCGATGACTTGGCCAAGGACATCTGCGGTGGTATTAGCTAACTTTGCAGCCTGCGCGGGCGATGATCCCTCGGCGTCTATCTGAACGAGGTTGACCTCGACTTCGTGCTTTCCACTAATCTGCTTCTTGATTTGGTCGGGAGTCAGGGATTCGCTGTCCAGATTGTCCGCGACACGTGTAGCAACCACTTCAGACGAAACTAGCTCACTGTAAGTGCCCAGGCTCCCCTGGAGATATTGGAGGCGTCGGTTCAACGTGTCTGCGTCATTGCTCGGGGCAGGAGCGATGAGAACTCGGGAGCTTGCTTGGTAACTAGGTTGCTGAAGAAGGGTCAGCCCCACCGTTGCTGCCATGACGGCAAGAAAAATGGCCACCGCGATTTTCCAGCGGTTCCGCAGAGCTGTCAGCAGGTCAATGAGTGTCATCGGTCTTCCCCACTGTGGTCCAGTAAATCGAGGAGATATTGTCCGTAACCACTCTTCACAAGTGGCTCCGCACGTGACCGCAGCTCCTCATCAGTGAGCAGACCCACGCGCCACGCAACTTCTTCTGGACAGCCGATGGACAGCCCTTGGCGGGCTTGCACTGTGCGAATGAAGTTGGTCGCGTCGGCGAGTGAGTCGAACGTACCCGTGTCGAGCCACGCAGTTCCTCGATCAAGGACTTCGACCTGCAGCTGACCTTGTTCCAAGTAAATACGGTTCAAGTCAGTGATCTCGAGTTCTCCACGTGCTGATGGCTTCAGCTGACGCGCGTAGTCAACCACATGCTGGTCGTAGAAGTAGAGCCCAGGGATAGCAAATGGACTCTTGGGGTGGGAGGGCTTCTCTTCCAAGGAGATTGCCTTGCCCGTTTCATCGAACTCCACCACGCCGTATGCCGTGGGATCCGCGACGCGATACCCGAAGACAGCTGCGCCTTGAATATCCTCGAAGCGCCTCAGCTTTGTGCCCAGTCCAGGACCGTAGAAGATGTTGTCCCCCAGGATCAAACAGACGGATTCGTCGCCAATATGTTGAGCGCCAAGTGTGAATGCTTGGGCCAATCCATCCGGTGTGGGTTGAACTGTGTACGAGATGTTGATTCCGAATCGAGTTCCATCACCAAGCAACCGTTGGAACTGTTCAGAGTCCTGCGGTGTAGTGATGATCAAGATGTCCTTTATACCCGCCAAAAGCATCGTTGACAGGGGGTAATAGATCATCGGTTTGTCGTACACGGGGACCAGCTGCTTGCTGATGCCCATGGTGATCGGATGTAGGCGACTGCCCGTGCCGCCGGCAAGAATGATTCCCCTCATGCCTCCATTGTTGCAGTAAAGCCGTCTGGAAGCGCGTAGGGCTTCCTTTCGGTCTTGTTTCTGATATCTTGTGGACACATCTACGGGGCGTTCGAGGGGTTGCTGGGCAGCAAAGAACCACCCGATAGCTGTGATCCAAGATAGGGGCCGGGATTAATTCGTCGTTAATCTCGGAGTGACAGGGGAGAGCGGGCCTACTAGCCAATCTGGGCCAGGGGATGCATGGGGCATCTCTTTATCTCCACCAGTCACTTAAATACTGGGGGAGTAATCAAATGAGTTTGTCCATTCAAGAGGGGACGAATGTAGGTCGCCATTGGCGTGTCGCCAAATTCGCGGTCTCCACTTTTGCCTGTGGTCTGCTGTTGGTGTCATGTAGCGCATCCCCTGAAACAGGGAATGAGTCCTCAGGTGCTGGTGCGCCGGAGGCGTCCACTGCCACAGAGCAGCAGGAAACTCAGGCTGATCAATCACCAACTTCTTCACCGGGCGAGTCAAAAACTACGGCTACCGCTGATGCGGACAATGCCGAGGGATCAACAAGTGCGCAGGGCAGTGAGGCCAGTGGGGGACCTACCGTTCACGCGTCAAATGGGGACGGACGAACTCCCCCGCCTTTGGCGGAGCCTGTGGAGGCGTCCAAAGATGTCAGGTCCGGAGAACTCACCGTTGGTGTTGGCGACCTCAAGTCAGTAGAACTGGATGACTCGATCCCCGGCGAAGTTGCTGGACCCTCCTCAGCAGTCGAGATCCAACTTCGCAATGACACCAATGAGGAGGTGTCTGTGGAGCAAGCCTTTGCCCAAGCTGAAAAGGGTGACGAGGGCGAACCTGCAGTGGAACGTGATGGTCGCCGTGAAGGCGACTTCGGCTCCCCGCTCAAGCCGGGCGAGAATCGCAACCTTTCATTTGTCTTCGCCGGTTCTCCAGATGAAATTACGAAGATTATTTTCGGATACACACCCGATCAAGAACTACTTCAATTCGAGGTCCGCTAATGTTTACGCGAAATTTTTCATCAAGTGAGACCTCGAGGGCCCGCAGCGCATATCAGGGTTTAGTCTTTATTCTCACCTTTGCCCTGGCATTAGGGTGGTTGACTGCCATGAATTCTCCTTCCGCGGAGGCTGCTGTCGTGACTGGTCAGGCCAAGGCAACGGAGGATGGTCCTTCTCTGCGCAGGAGCTCAGCACCGTGCAGGTCAACGGGGTGGTGTGGGACCAGGCCATCGTCGGAAACACTGTCTACGTGGCCGGAGATTTTTCGTCGGCCAGGCCAGCGGGGGCTCCTCTCGGGCAGCGAGAAACTCCGAGGGCGAATCTACTGGCCTACGACATCACTACAGGTGTCATGATTGACAGCTGGGCGCCATCGGTGAACGCGCAGGTTAAGGCGATTGAAGCATCGGCGGATGGACAAAGCCTTTATATCGGTGGATCCTTCACTGAACTCAATGGTCAAGTGGTCAGCCGTATGGCCAAGATCTCCACTTCAGACGGTACGCAAGACACCCGGTTCCGAAGCAATCCGGTTGCCACCGTCAATTCCATCGCTGTTGCTGCCAACGACACTGTTTACTACGGCGGAGTCTTCGGCCAAGTCGGATGGACGACCAGAACACGAGTGGCTGCCGTCGACGCCAACACGGGCGCACTCAGGCCTTTTGCGCCCAATGTGGTTGGAGGTGCAGTGTGGTCGGTCGCCGTCGACGACTCCAGTGGAGATGTTTATATCGGCGGAGCTTTTACTTCGGTCAATGGTTCAAGCAACCCGGGTTACGGGATGGCGAGGTTGCAGGGTGCGGATGGCTCGATCAAGCCCTGGTCAGTTAACTCGGTGGTTCGTAACGGTGGTGTCAACGGCGCAATCACCTCGTTGAAGATCCGCGATGGTGTGGTTTATGGAAACGGCTACATGTACTCCCGCAACGGGAACAATTTCGAGGGGACATTCGCAGCCGACGCTGGTACCGGATCCATGATCTGGTTGAACGACTGCCACGGTGACAGCTACGACAATGTGGCCGTTGAAAATACTGTTTACGTCTCCAACCACGCCCACGACTGTTCGACTTTGGGTGAGTGGGATGACACCACGGCTTATCGGTACACCCTGGCAATGACGACCGAAGCTACCGGAACTCTATTGGCCGACAACAACGGCTACTGGAATTTCGCTGGCCAGCCGGCACCCACTGTGCGCTCGTGGGAGCCGACATTCATCGCTGGTACTTACACCAATTCCAATCAGGCTTCATGGAACGTCGAGTCCAACGGTGACTACTTGATCTACGGTGGCGAGTTCATGTCTGTGAATGGTCGCCAACAGCAAGGCATTGTTCGCTTTCCCGCGAAAAAGCAGTCGGATACCTATCCGCCCTTCTTGCAGGGGTCTGCTCTCGAGCTGACTGCGACTCCCAATTCACGTGGTGGTATCGACCTCACCTGGCGGGGAAGTTGGGACAGGGATAGTCGTAATCTGACCTATGAGCTCATCCGCAATGGCGATGAAGCTAACCCGATCGATGTACAGACCGCCAACTCGACTTCCTGGTTCGTCCCAAACTTCAGTTATCGGGACCTCACGGCAGAGGGGACCAATAGTTACCAGGTGAAGGTGAAAGATCCGAACGGGACATCAGTCCGTTCGAGCACTGTGTCAGCTACTTCATCCGGCGCAGTGGGCGATCTGGACAGCCGATACGGCCAAGAGGTGATGAAGGGTTCCCCCAGGGACTACTGGCGCATGGGCGACTCCTCCCGGTCCCGTACCGGATACAACGTGGTTAGAGACAATAATCTCTCCCACAACTCCGCCGTAACCACGGGAGCAACCGGTGCGCTGGCAGAGGACGCAGACTTGGCAACCTCGTATGCGAATCCGGGATGGTTCGCATCCGCAGGCTCCGTATCAGCAAAGTCGGAGCCAGGGCCCCAGGAATTCACTACGGAATTGTGGTTCAAGTCCAGCTCAACTCGTGGTGGCCAATTGATCGGCTACGGCAACCGGAATTCGGGTAACTCGTCGAGTACTGACCGGAAAATCATGATGGACAGCGACGGCACCCTGGTCGCGGGTGTTTTCCCGGGAAGTGTTCGGAAGCTGACGTCTCCTCAGGCGTACAACGATGGTCAGTGGCACCACGTCGCCACCACGTTGTCTTCTGACGGATATGCCATGTACGTGGACGGGGAGCGAGTGGCGTACGACGCTGCGACGACCTCCGCCCAAGCGTACAACGGCTATTGGCGAGTGGGTGGTGACGTGGTCACCGGCTGGGGCATGCGCAGCAGTAACGCCTGGTTCAACGGAGACCTCGATGAGATTGCGATTTACCCGCAGGCTTTGAGTGCCGAGACCATTGCCCGTCATTACGTTGCTGGAACCGATCCGGGTCAGCTGGAAGAAGAGGAACAGCCTGAACCGAATCAGGCTCCGCAAGCGGTCCTGTCTCTGGCAATTGAAGATTTGACCGTATCTGCGGATGGGCAAGGCTCGACCGATGCAGACGGGGAAATCGCTTCCCATAGTTGGGACTTCGGCGATGGGACCGTGGCGAGCGGTGCTACAGCTCAACACACTTACACGGAAGCAGGTACGTACACGGTGACTCTGACCGTCACCGACGACAAGGGGGACACCGCGACTTCCACCGAATCTATTACGGTGGTCGCGCTGATGTCGTGGAGGAACCTCAGGTGTTCGTGGAAGACAATTTCACGCGCAATATTGATGGTGGCTTGGGCGCGGCCGATATCGGTGGCGATTGGGTGGTCACGTATCGCGACGCTGAACTCGATGTCGAAGATGGCGCGATGACTGCCGAATTCAGTAGGGCCGGTGTGAGCTCAGCGGCCTATCTCATCCCCTCCACGACATCCACGGATCTTCGATCCAGCGTTGCATTGGACAAGTTGCCCAACGGTGGTGGCACTTTTATATCCATGCAAGGGCGCCGCGTAGGAAATAGTGACTATCGACTGACGGCCAGGGTGCTCAGTAACGGAAATGCGGTTGTCAGCCTGATCCGTGCCAACGGATCGCAGACCACCACGCTTGCCACACAGCAGATCAATGACCTGCGGCTTGCCGCCAACGAGCGGCTCGCCATGCGCTTGGTTGTGGATGGCACATCTCCCACCACCCTGAAGGCGAAGGTTTGGAAGTATGGACAGACCGAGCCGACTGATTGGATGCTCAACGCCGAGGACACTCACGATGCTCTTCAGGCGACTGGTTCCGTCGGGTACATGGTGTACATGTCCGGATCAGTGACAAACCTGCCGTTGACTTTCCTGATGGACAGCTTCGTGGCTAACTCATACGTCGACGAAACTAATGCGGAGCAAATGCGCGAGAACTCTATGCCCGAGCCTGAAGATGCGGGAACAGAAGCTGACACTGACGCACAGCCTGTGAACGAGGGAGCAGAAGCAGACCAGCAACCAGTGGACGGGGCAGCGGCAGCTGATGAGGGAGCTGCTCCGTGAGAATCCGCGGTCGAAAGCGTCTGCTATCAAAGGGGCGGCACAGGGGTCATGCCGTCGCGACAGAGGTGGAAGTCCGGCATCCTGGTGGTGAACTCTATGGTTCCGACCGAGTCATGCTTGAGCTAGTGACGGCATGGGCTCGCAAGGGCCACGGAGTCTCATTGGCTCTTGGCGAAGCCGGACCGCTGGAGGGCGAGCTGACACGACGCGGCTTGGAGTACGAGCTCATACCCATGCCGGTATTGCGCGGTGAGATTCTTAGGCCGAGACGACTACCAGGATTCTTGCGGGACATAATTCATGACCTGGGACAGGGTCTGAAGGATCGTCAGCGGGGCCGTGGCCCCGCGCGCTACATCAGCACGCTCACCATGCCCTCGCAAGTAATTGCTTCGAGACTAGCTGGCAGGCACACAGTCCTCCACGTGCATGAGGCGGAGATCTCCCGCCCGAGGCTCGTGCGCGCGGTACTGTCTGCGTCCGCGCTGTGTGCCAACACAGTGATTGCAAACAGCAGGTTCACCAAAGATGTACTTCTCGATTCTTGGCCGCACCTCAAGGACAAGGTCGAAGTCGTTTACAACCCGATTGACGTGCCAAGCCCCATGCCAATGGCCCTACCGAGTAGGCGCCCGGAAGAGCTGAAGTTGTTGTACCTCGGCAGATTGTCGGAGCGGAAGGGTGTCGAACTGGCGGTCCGAGCCGTTATTGAACTCTTGAACCGGGGATTACCCGTCCAGCTCACAATCGTGGGTAGTGCGTTCCGGGGCAATGAGGATTTCGAAATCGGATTGCGAAAACTGGTTGCTATCAACAAGGTTGACAACAAAATTCGATTCCAGGGATTTGTTCCTCATGTGGGCTCTTTTGTGGCTGAGAACCACATGGTGATGGTGCCTTCTCAGCGGGAAGAATCGTACGGAAACGTGGCAGCCGAAGCGGCTTTGGCCGGTCGGTTCGTGGCGGTTGCCGATCACACCGGTTTGCATGAGGTGACGAACGACCTATCTGCTGCGCTTCGAGTGAGTGATATGACGCCTGTGGCGTGGGCGGATGCCATCACGGATTTGTGGGAGCGGTGGGAAGACTACCAACAACTCATCGAATCCGATCAACAGACCCTGAAGCTGAGACACGATCCGATAACGATCTCGAAAATGGCCGCAGACTGCATCACGATGGCAAACCCGCATTAGGACTTTTGATAGTCTTGAGCCAACTAGGGGTTACTGTCACTTGAACTGAGGGTGAACTTGGGGGAGTCGAGCACAGTGGCGTAGGGGCTACGCACTATGCGGCAGCGGTCCCATCCAGGGGGTGGGGTTACTGCGTTTTCGTTTCGGTTTTTCTAATTCACCCGTCAGCTCTGCTGCATGGGGGAATAATGCGATCACGCGACAAATCGGTTTCGGTCAAAAACAACGGCAAACTGTCCATCGCAATGGTGGGCACGCGAGGTGTTCCGGCTGCCTATGGCGGGTTCGAGACTGCTATTGAAGAGATCGGCTCCAGGTTAGTTGCGCGTGGTCATGAGATCACCGTTTATTGTCGACGGGGCAACCATGCGAAGAGAAGCGGAAATGAAGCTGCCACGGATCCTAAGATCCACCACGGGATGAGGCTCGTTCACCTGCCCGCGTTGCGGCGAAAGTCCCTGGAGACTCTGAGTCATACCGCATTTTCTGCGCTTCACCATGTTGTGAAAGGGCGACAGGACGCAGTGTTGGTTTTTAATGCTGCGAATGCACCATTTGTGCCCGCCTTTCGCCGAGGAGGTGCCGGAGTCGCTGTCCACGTGGACGGGCTGGAATGGAAAAGGGCCAAGTGGGGCCCGGTTGGACAGAAGTATTATCGGACGGCAGAAGAACTGTCTGTTCGCTGGGCAGATGCGCTGATTGCCGATGCCCAGGGGATCGCTGACTACTACGAGCATGAGTTCTCCGTCCCTACGCGTCTCATCGCTTACGGGGCGCCGATCATGGAGGACCTCCGCCCTGAACGGTTGACTGAGGTTGGAGTAAATCCAGGCCAGTATCACCTCGCAGTCGCTCGCTTCGAACCTGAAAACCACGTCGATGTGATTTTGGAGGCCTATTCACGGTCGGAGGCGAAATACCCGCTAGTGGTGGTGGGGAGCGCGCCCTACGAGTCGGATCACGTCGCTCGGATTAACCAGATCGCGGCCAGTGACAAGCGCATCAAGCTCCTGGGTGGAGTTTGGGATCAGGATCTGTTGGACCAGCTTTACGCCCACTCAATGACTTATCTCCATGGGCACTCGGTAGGCGGGACCAACCCGTCACTCTTGCGTGCCATGGGCGCAGGAGCCCCGACCATTGCCTATGACGTGGTATTCAACCGGGAAGTTCTCGGGAACTCAGGTCAGTTTTTCCAGGATGCCCATGACCTGGCGGCGCAATTGGACGAAGTGGAGACATCTCCCGAGACCATGTCCCGTGCCGGGCAAAGGCTCCAACTGCGAGCACGTGAAAACTACGATTGGGATCTTGTGACTGATGGATACGAAGAACTTGCGTATTCATTGGCTGCGGGGGATGGTCTTGAACGGTCTGGCGTCCGAAAGCGGCGTCGAGACGGTGTCCAATGGCAGGACCGGATTCGCACCTCGAGTGTGGGAAGCCGTTCAGTTCAGATTCAGGATGTCCGGGTGCCGGTGTCCGAGAGAGAGCACCAGCGCCAGGAGAAGCCAACGCGGCGTTCTATACGCCAGTTCGTGCGGTCGGCCCAACGGGAAGAACGGTAAATGAACGCATCGACCAGTAGCTATCGGGAGACCGTCAGGTCACTGGCTGCCGCGCAAAAAGGCAAGGCATCCGGTGCCCCGCTATATTCCGTGATGGTGAATCGGCCGGTAGGCCGTCTGCTGGCTGCGGCTTGCTACCGCGCTGGTCTGACACCCAACCAAGTCACGGGTATCAGCGCACTGTGCTCCGCCATAGGCGTTGCTGTACTGCTCGCAATGGACCCATCCTGGGTTAGTGGAATTCTTGTGTGGTTCCTACTTGCCCTGGGCTACGCTTTCGACTCGGCAGACGGTCAAGTGGCTCGACTCCGGGGTGGCGGCAGCCCGCCGGCGAATGGTTGGACCATGTGGTGGATTGCGTGAAAATTAACGCGGTTCACCTTGGAATCTTCGCGGGAGTGTGGCTGAACCAGGACGTCTGGTCGAATTGGACTGCAGCCATTCCCTTGGCGTTCCTTGTTGTAGGTAACACTTCGTTTTTCACGATGATCCTCAACGACTCGCTGAAGCAGATCCACGGTGTGGCCCTGCGGAAACCGGGGCAGTACAACTGGAAACGATCTGTTATGGCTCTGCCCACGGACTACGGCATCTTGTGCCTGAGCTTTGTCCTGCTCGGAGCCTTGCCACTGTTCCTCGGCTTTTACGCGCTACTTTTCATCGGCAGCTTGGGTCACTTGGTTTTGGCGCTCCGTAAGTGGTACCGCGATATGGAAGCGCTTCCGTCTAAACGCTGATCGATCATTGGTAGTCGGGTGTATTTTGAGGGCCGGATCGACTAGAACCGCTTCGCTGCGGCCTTCAATGCCCGCGCCAGCCGGTCGCTGTCCTGCGGGGTGTTGTACAGGGCCGGTGTCACACGAATGACTTCGCCCTTGGTCACCCCGCCACGTCGCACGGTGAACACTCCCCACTCGTTCGTGAGGTAATCGGTGATGGCCACGCTCTGGTCTCGGGTGGTGTTGCCGTCGATCCGGAACGAAGTCAGCGCACCGTACATGCGGCGATCCTCCGGCGTCATGATGGTCAGATTGGGCACGTCCAAAACCTGCTGGACCCAACGGTCGCGCAGGTACTGCAGTCGCGCGAACTTGTTGGCGGCACCCACCGCGTGGTGGAAGTCCAAGGCTGCGGGGATGGACAGGTAATTGGCCGAGTTGGCCGTGCCGGTGTGAATCCTGGACCGCACGTCGTCGGCGTCGAAGTCTTCGTCAGCGAAGTGCCGATCAATGTCTCCCAAGCGGTCCTTTTGGATGTAGAGGAAGCCACACCCCAGCGGTGCGCCGATCCACTTGTGCAGGTTGAATCCCACGAACGGGCTGTTGAGGTCCTTGACGTCGAAATCCACGTGACCCCACGAGTGGGCGGCATCCACAACGGTGTCCACCCCGCGCTCGGCAGCCATCCGGGAGATCTCGGCAACGGGGACCTTGAGGCCGGTGCGGTGCGAGATGTGGGTCAGCAGAAGCAGCTTGATGCGAGGGCTGTCCGCGAGCAGTTTGGTGTAGTGATCGATCACGTTCTGGTACGTGGCCGGCTCCGGAATCGCGGTGGTGATCACCTCCACGCCGCGGCGGTCCTTGAGCCAGTTCATGGCGTACTGCATGGAGTCGTAATCGAGGTCCGCGTAGGCCACGGCGTCCCCGGGCTTGAGCTTGTTGTACCCGCCGATCATGACCTGCAGCGCCTCGGTGGCCCCGCGGGTGATGGCAATTTCATCCACGGAACACCCGACCGCCTTGGCCAACCGGCACGCACCTCGGTGATGTGTTCCTCGTAGTCATTGCGCAGGAACCAGGAGTTCTGCTCCTGAATGATCCGGTTCTTCTCCGCATAGGTGTCGCGCACGATCTGCGGGTTCGCGCCGAAGTACCCGTTCTCGAAATTGATCACGGGCATGTCCATGCGGAAGTGCCGGGCCACGCTGCGCCAATAACGTTCGTCACGAGCCAGCCGATCCGCCGGAGTCCGGGGTGCGTTGGGCAGCTTGGGACCACCTCTTTCGTGGCCGCGGCCCTCGTGGGCGTGGGCGGGGGAGGCCACGAGACCGCCGACCGCCAGGGTGCCCAGGCCCGCAGTTCCCTTGACCAAATTTCTACGATTGAGTTCCACGGTCCGCTGCCTTCCCCCGAGAGTGTTGCTGTCGAGCACACTCTGGTGGTCTGACATCACGCCTGGTCGGACTACAACTTGCGGGTAGGGGAGCCTCGGGTGAAATTCAGGTGACGACGTTGCTGTTGCGCCAGGTGACATCTTCGGGTGCTCCGAAGGCAGCCACAGCTACGCCCATTCTTGCAGCAGTCAGTGCAGACGAATGGATTCGGACACAGCTGTGGCCCCCGTCCGACAAGGAGCGGGGGCCAGCTGTACCGGGTGGAATCAGGCGTCTCCGCCGGCGTTGCCGGAGGTTCCGGCGTTCGGGTTGAGCAGGTCGTACTTCTCGATGGCCTGCTTGGGAGCCTCAGCGTCCACCTCACCGGCTTCCGCGAGCATCTCCAGCGTGCGCACCACCATGGAGTGGGCGTCGATGTTGAAGAAGCGGCGCGCACCGGCGCGGGTGTCCGAGAAGCCGAACCCGTCCGCACCCAGCGAGGCCCACTCGTTGGGCACGTACTGGCGGATCTGGTCCTGCAGATCGGAGGCGAAGTCCGACGTCGCCACGACCGGTCCCTGGGTCGCGCCCAGTTTCTCGGTTACGTACGGCACACGACGAGCCTCTCCCGGGTTGAGGAACGCGTCCCGCTCGGCGGCCAAGGCGTCGCGGCGCAGGTTGGTCCAGGAAGTTACCGACCAAACATCAGCGGAAACACCCCACTCGTCGGCGAGGATCTGCTGAGCTTCAAGAGCCCAGGCGACACCCACGCCGGAGGCGAGCAGCTGGGCCTTGGGGCCCTCGGTCTCGGCGGGCTTGAGCAGGTAGATGCCCTTGATGATGCCCTCGACGTCCACGTTCTCGGGTTCCGCTGGCTGGCGGATCGGCTCGTTGTAGACGGTCAGGTAGTACATCACGTTGTGGTCTTCATCCTTGGACCCGTACATGTGCTCGATGCCGCGCTTGATGATGTGCGCGATCTCGTAGCCGTAGGCGGGGTCGTAGTGGATGACCGCCGGGTTGGTGGCCGCGATCAACGGGGAGTGGCCGTCCGCGTGCTGCAGGCCCTCGCCGGTGAGCGTGGTGCGACCGGCGGTTGCGCCGATGATGAAGCCACGCGCCAGCTGATCCGCTGCGGCCCAGAAGGAGTCACCCGTGCGCTGGAAACCGAACATCGAGTAGAACACGTAGAACGGAATCATTGCCTCGCCGTGCGTGGCGTAAGAGGTGCCCGCAGCGGTGAACGCGGAGGTCGCACCGGCCTCGTTGATGCCCGGGTGCAACAGCACACCCTGCGGAGATTCCTTGTAGGCCAGCATGAGTTCGCGGTCCACGGACAGGTAGTTCTGCCCGTTGGGGTTGTAGATCTTGGACGTCGGGAAGAACGAGTCCATACCGAACGTGCGCGATTCGTCAGGAACGATCGGCACAATGCGGTGGCCGAATTCCTTCTCGCGCATGAGGTCCTTCAAGATGCGCACGAAGGCCATGGTGGTCGCGGCCATCTGCTTGCCGGAACCCTTCTTGCCCGAGGCGTAGGCCTTGTCGCTGGGCAGCGCAATGTCCTTCTGCTCGTGCGGGCGATCCGGCACGAATCCACCCAGTTCCTTGCGGCGCTCCAGGAGGTACTTGATCTCGGGGGAGTCCGGTCCGGGGTGGTAGTACGGCGCGTTGTAGAGGTCCTTCTCAAGTTCCTCATCGCTGATGGGGATGCGCAGGTGATCGCGGAAGACCTTGAGGTCGTCCAGGGTCAGCTTCTTCATCTGGTGGGTCGCGTTGCGGCCCTCGAAGTGCGTACCCAGACCGTAGCCCTTCACAGCCTGCGCCAGGATCACCGTGGGCTGACCCTTGTGCTCCATGGCAGCCTTATAGGCCGCGTAGACCTTGTGATAATCGTGGGCACCGCGCTTGAGCTTCCAGATCTCGTCGTCGGACATCTCCGCCACGAGTTCCTTGGTTTCGGGTGACTTGCCGAAGAAGTGATCGCGGACAAAAGCACCGTTCTCGGCCTTGTAGGTCTGGTAGTCGCCGTCCAGGGTCTCGTTCATGATGCGGACCAGGTCGCCGGTTTTGTCCTTCTCGAGTAGTGCGTCCCACTCGCGACCCCAGACGACCTTGATGACGTTCCAGCCGGCACCGCGGAAGAAGGCCTCAAGTTCCTGGATGATCTTGCCGTTGCCGCGCACGGGTCCATCGAGACGCTGCAGGTTGCAGTTGACCACGAAGGTCAGGTTGTCCAACTTGTCATTGGCGGCCAACTGAAGCAGACCGCGGCTTTCCGGCTCGTCCATCTCGCCGTCACCGAGGAACGCCCACACGTGCTGGTCGGACGTGTCCTTGATGCCGCGGTTGTGGATATAGCGGTTGAACTGCGCCTGGTAGATCGCGTTCATCGGGCCCAGACCCATGGACACCGTGGGGAACTGCCAGAAGTCCGGCATGGATCGCGGGTGCGGGTAGGACGAGAGTCCCTGCGGAGCCTTGGTCTTCTCCTGGCGGAACGCGTTGAGGTCCTCCTCGGTCATGCGACCCTCGAGGAACGCGCGCGCATAGTTACCGGGGGAGGAGTGACCCTGCCAGAACACCTGATCGCCGCCGCCCGGGTGCTCGGGACCGCGGAAGAAGTGGTTCAGACCCACTTCGTAGAGCGTGGCCACACCGGCGTACGAGGAAATGTGACCGCCCACACCGATCTCCGGGTGCTGCGCGCGGTGCACCATGACCGCTGCGTTCCACCGCAGGTAGGCACGGTAGCGGCGCTCGATCTCCTCGTCACCGGGGAATTCCGGCTCCTGATCGACCGGGATGGTGTTGACGTAATCCGAGGTGGTCACCATGGGCACGCCCACGGAGTGAGTGCCCGCGTGCTGCAGCAGCGCGCGCATGATGTACTCCGCGCGTTCTGTGCCTTGGGCTTCGATCAGTCCGTCGAAGGACTCGATCCACTCCTGGGTTTCCTCGGAGTTGGCGTCTTTGAGGTTGTTGGTCAACCCGCTCAAAATATGGTGATTGCTTGAAGGCTGCACAGTTTCTCCTGCAGTGTCACGGTGGTTCACCGATGTGGCAGTGCGGCTGCCAGGCTCCGGTGGGGGCCTGGCAGCCGCGAGTTCTTGTCAGGGTGACGACGTCGCTCGGTGCCCTCGCGCTCGAAGGTCGCGAGCGGCGTCGTTCCCGTTAGTGGTCGCTGTTCGAGGACCCGGAGCGATTCTCCACGACCGGAGCCTGGACGACCTCGCCCGCCGCGGTGATCGCTGGAATTTCCTTGCCGTCGGCATCCACGAGCTTGCCGTTCTTGATGGTGTCGCCCTCGCGCAGGGATCCCTGCAGGTGCTCGAGCGATTCCTGGCGAACGTAGCGAGGTGGGGCGGCAGTGAAGACCGAGCCTTCGCCCTTGGGCGGGTTACCCAGCTTGATCTCGTTGAACAGGATGTTCAGGAGAACGGCTGCCACGGCGGCGGAAGAAATACCGGAGTGGAAGATGGTCTCGAACCACGTGGGGAAGCCGCTGTAGATGTCCGGAGCGGCAATCGGGAGCATGCCGATGCCGATCGCGGTGGAGACGATGACCAGGTTCGGAGTGCCCTGGTACTTGACCTTGCCCAGGGTACGGATACCGGAAGCGGCCACGGTGCCGAAGAGCACGATGCCTGCACCACCCAGAACCGGCATGGGAACTGCGGCGACCACGCGACCCAGGATGGGCAACAGGCCCAGGATCAGCATGATCAGACCGCCGGCCGTCACCACGAAGCGACTCTTCACGCCCGTGATGGCGACCAGACCAACGTTCTGCGCGAACGCGGACTGGGTGAAGCCGTTGAACAGCGGGGCCAGGAAGGAAGCGCCCATATCGGCACGCAGACCGTCAGCGATACGACGACGATCAACCTTGGTGTCCACGATCTCACCAACGGCAATGATGTCAGCGGTGGTTTCCGTGAGGATCACCAGCACCACAATGGTCATCGAGATGATGGCCGCGGGCTGGAAGGTGGGCGGGCCGAACGCGAGGGGCTCGGGGAAGGCGAAGATCGCGCCGTTCATGACCTGAGAGAAATCGGCCATGCCGATAGCCAGTGCGAAGACCGTGCCCAGAACAATGCCCAACAGAATGGACAGCCGCGAGATGATCGCGCTGCCCACCTTGGACAGGAGCATGATGATCAGCAGCGTTGCGCCGGCCAGACGCACGTTCTTGAAGATCGCGTTCTCATCCCCGGCATTCGCGACGGCGGCGCCACCCATGGCCCACTGCGCGGATACGGGGAACAGGGACAGACCAATGGTCGTGATAACCACACCGGTAACCACCGGTGGGAAGAACCTGATGATGCGCGCGAAGAACGGTGCAATCAGGAACCCAATGGCGGCAGATGCCATCACCGCGCCGAAGACCGCCTGGATACCGCCGTCACCATTGACGATCGCGGTCATGGTGGCCACACCGGCGAACGAGGTGCCCTGGACCAAGGGCAACTGGGAACCGAAGAACTTGATGCCGAAGGACTGGAGCATGGTTGCCAGACCGCCGACGAACAGACAGCAGGCGACCAGCAGAGCCTGGTCGTTGGTGGACAGACCAGCTGCACCACCCACAATCAACGGCGGAGCGATGATGCCGCCGTACATGGTCAGAACGTGCTGGAATCCGTAGCCTAAGCTCGGACCCGCGCCGAGGTACTCGTCCTCGGTCCGCTTGACCTCGGTCGTAGCGGTTTGTGACATTGGGAAGCCTTCCTAAGAATGAATGAGCTGATGTGTCCCCGCCTCGGCCTCAAGAGGCGGGGACACATCGGCGGTAGAGCAGATGGCTCAGCAGAAGCCGGTGATGCCCATCCAGGCGTGCTCGTCCTCGGCAGCGTCCTTGCGCTGCACGGTGGCCTCGATCAGGCCGAAGGGACGGTCAGCCGCGTAGTGGGTCTCGTTGTTGTTGCCCAGATCGCAGAAGCTCAAGTCGTAGACGAAGTGGTGCTTGTTCGGGCACGAGAACTTGATCTCGTCGATCTCCGGGTGCGCCTCGATCACGGCCTTGCCCATGAGGTACAGGGTTTCCTGCAGCGCACGGGAGTAGTGGTCGGTGAACTTGGTGAGGATGATGTTCTTGACGCTGTCGTACACGGCGTCGAAGTCGACATCGGTGGTGTTGTAACGCCAGCGGGTCGCACGTCCGTGGACATGATGCGGTCCGTGGTTTCCTTCAGGGTCGTGTACTTGTCCTTGGGGTAACCCTCGAAGCCGGACTCGGTGGACTTCAGGATGGTGAGGTCCTTGAAGCCGGAGATCACGGTCTTCTTGTCACCGTCCGTGACGAGCACGGAGGTGCGGACTTCCTGCTTGTTCTGGACGAAGCAGTGATCGTTGTCGTTGATGCGATCCCAGCGGTACTCATCGGCCGCCCAACGGCCACCGGAGATCCAGTCGAACTCACTGGTGAAGTGATCGGAGAGCTTGAGGATCAGATCCTCGGGGGACTTGATGTCGTACTGCTGAGCGAACGCGAACACGGTGTTCTTCTGGGTGTCGGTGGGGACACAGTGGGCGTTGTCGCCCTTGGTGTGAACCTCGGTCAGGTCACCGCGCAGCTGGGAGGTGACCACCAGGTCGCGGATGATGTGACGGTCGTTGTCACGGTTGATGCGCACCACGTGGTTCTGCGCCTTGCCGTACTGGTTATTTCCGAGAACTACTTCGGTCATTTTCCTCTACTCCTATGTAGAAATTTGGTGTGCTGTCTGAGTGGATCGGCAATCGTCGACTGGGTCGGCTCCTGGGTCAACTGCCGCGGTATGTGGAATACGCAAACGGGCTCAGCAGCAAGGGCACGTGGTAGTGGCCCTGCTCCTGTCGCACCGAGAAATCCACCGAGACGAACGGGTAGAACGTCTCAAGATCGCGCCCGGCAAAGTACTGCTCGGTTGCGAAGATGATCCGGTAATGGCCGGACTCCAGGGTCTCTGGGCCGAGTTCGGTGACTCGGCCGTCCTCGTTGGTGGTGGCGGTGCCAAGTTCTTGACCCTCACCGGTGAGGAGCGTGACGTCGATTCCTTGGGCTGGGCAGCCGTGCACGGAATCAAGGACGTGTGCGGAAATGAAGCTCATGACAGGATCCCTTCGATGCGGAGGAGTGCAATCTGACGAAGCTGATCGGCAACTTCGGTGCGCTCGTTCTCCGGGGTGTTCTGCAGACGACGCTGCAGCTCTGACAAAATTTCGGGCAGTGAGCGGCCGGCGGCGCGGATCAGGAAGACCTGGCCGAAGCGCTCTTCGTACTCGGCGTTGCCCTTGGCGAGCTCCGCCTTGATGTCGTCCGTGGACTCACCCAGACCGGCCTGCTCGTTGCGGGAGAGGTCTGCTTCCTTGGACTCCCCGGCGGCGCGCTCGCCGATCTTGGGGTGGTGCGACAAAGCCTGGTCGACCTCTGCATCCGTGAAAGGGTTGGCTGCATCGCGTGCGGCGGCCAGCGCGTCCTCGGTGTTTTCGTACGGGCGACCGTCCACGATCTCTTCGATCCAGCGCTGGATGTCCAGAGCGGGGCGCACGGTTTCCACCGCCGTCTGTCGATCCGTTTCGTTGAACTCGCTGAGCGTCATTGCTTCCCTGACTTTTTCGCTATGTGAAATCTAAATTCCATATAAAGATAGTGAACTGGATCACAGGGCGGAAGTCAAGGGGGTCGAGCCGGAGTTTTCAGAACTGAAACCAAGTGTCATGCTGCTGTAATGCGTGACGTGGTGTGACGCACAGTGGGAGGCGAACTTTGGCCGCTGTAACGGTGCCTACGATGAGGTCATGAAACCGTTTGTACTGCTGGCCACCCGGCCCGAAGACGATGTGGCCCTGGAGGAATACGACGCGTCCGGCGTTTCGGAGGCTTGCAGGAGTCCCAGCTCGAACACTTGCGGCTGGAGAAGGGCCCCGTTCCGCAGTTGGAACTGGACCGGTACAGCGGAATCATCGTGGGCGGTTCACCCTTCAACTCGTCCGACCCTGCCGAGGAGAAATCGGCCACCCAGCACCGTGCCGAGAAGTGGATCAGCACGATCCTGGACGAGGTCGTGGCCAGGGACTTCCCGTTCCTCGGGGCCTGCTACGGCGTGGGCACGTTGGGAATCCACCAGGGTGCGGTGGTGGACCGTACCCGCAGTGAAGAGGTGGGACCCATTACCGTCACGGTCACCGACGAGGGTGCCAAGGACCCGCTGCTGTCCCAATTGCCGGGGGAGTTCACCGCGTACGTCGGTCATAAAGAAGGCACCCGGTCGCTGCCCGCCAGTGCCGTGCTGTTGGCCAGCGGAACCGTGTGCGAAGTCCAGATGTATCGGGTCAAGCAGAACCTCTATGCGACGCAGTTCCACCCGGAACTCGATCCGGACGGACTGATCAACCGAGTGATTGCGTACAAGGACCTGGGCTACTTCCGGCCCGAGGACACCCAAACCGTGATCGATCGCGTCAAGGACGGCCCCGAGGTGGACCAGCCCAAGAAGATTCTCGCCGCGTTCGTGGACCGCTACGCGGTTTAAGGGAGCACGGCCCGCGGTACACACACTCCACAATCACCACGGCGCGGTCCCGCGACCGATAGCGTGGAGGCATGAGCCAGCACCCCGCGCCCTGGAACCGACCGCCCGCATCGAATTCGAACCCAGCCACGCGGCCCGGTGAGGCAAGAGGTGAAGGTCGGGGAGCGGCGTCGTCGACCATGAACGGCGGTCCTGTACCCGCGCCCGTGCCGGCTCACGGGCCGTCCCAGGTGCCGCCCGAGCGGATGCGCACGCTGGCGTATCACCGCCTGGGGTTCGCGGATCCCCGGCACGAATGGTGGAAGCCCCTGGTCGAGGGTGCCCTGCTGTTCTTCTTTTTCGTTGTGCTGTCGGTGCTGTTCACCATCCCGGTCCTGTTGTTCATGGACAACCCCATGGACCTGGACAACGTGGCCACCATGAACCAGCTGGACCCGCTGATCTTCTTCTTCCTGTTCGGGTCCATTGCGCTGATGGCTCCGGCGGCGTACCTGGCCAGAAAGATCATGGGGCCGCGGCCGCTGGGCTTGCTGCACTCGGTCACGGGACGGCTGCGCTGGAAATGGATGCTCCAGTGCGGGCTCGCGGCCTTGGCCATTTTTGTGGTGATCAACGGCCTGTCCATCTTGTTCGATCTGATGACCGGCGGCGAGGCGATCGAGTTCAGCCTGGCGCCCCAGTGGGGCTGGCTGCTGCTCATGGTGATCCTGCTGGTGCCCATCCAGTGCTTCGCGGAGGAACTGGTCTTCCGGGGTTACCTGATGCAGACGGTGGGCCGTTGGTTGAAGCACCCGGCGTGGGCCATTCTTCTGCCGGTTCCGCTGTTCGTTGCAGGACACCTCTACGACGTGTGGGGGCAGACCTCCATTGCCATCATGGCGATCACTATGGGTGTCATCACGTGGCGCACCGGTGGGCTGGAAGCGGCCGTTGCCCTGCACGTGGTCAACAACTGCACGGTGACGCTCATGGCCATGGTCGGATTGGCGGACCTGAACGATACGAGTGGCGGGCCCATCGAGGTGCTGTTCACCCTGGCCATCAACGGGATCTTCCTGCTGGTGGTGTTCCGGATGGCCCGTAAGACTCGGATCGCGACCTCCCGCACCATCATCCTGCCGCCTCCGCCGCGCTTGCCCGCGCTCGCGCAACGGCAGCGCGTGGTCGGCCAGAATGGCTCCCACCTCGCGGCATTCGTGGTGGATCCGCGCACTCAGAACTACCTCTCGCTGCCGGAGCAGTACGGCCCGTACACGGTGCGGGACGGGCAGGGTCGTCCCGTGGGTCTGCTGGACGTGCGGAAGACCGGCTCGGACACGAACTCGAACCGCACTCCCTAGACTGTCCTGCATGGCCCATCACAGCGTTTCTGACTTGGATTCCCACCGCGCCCCGTTCGGCTACGCCCGAGCCCTGGGCGATTACGTCATGGCCTCGCCCAGCTCGTACCACGCGGTCGCGGCCGCGGCGGAGCTGCTGCGCGGGGCGGGATTCACGGAACTGCGCGAATCGGAGGCTTGGAGCGACGTCGTCGGGCGGCACTTCACGATTCGCGACGGCGCTCTGATCGCCTGGGTAGCCCCGCGCGGGTATCGCGCGCGCCGGAGCCCGAATTCTGGGCGCACACACGGATTCGCCCGGGTTCAAGCTGAAGCCTAAGCCCACCACGGTTTCCAACGGTTGGTACCAGGCCGGTGTGGAGGTGTACGGCGGGGTGCTGCTGAACTCGTGGCTGGATCGGGACCTGCGACTCGCCGGACGCATCGTGGTGCGCGGTGAGAGCGGCGAACTCACGCAGCACCTGTGCGCGACCGAGGCCGTCGCCCGGATTCCGCAGCTGGCCATCCACCTGGACCGTGGCGCGAATGAGGGACTCAAGCTCGACAAGCAGCAGCACGTGCAACCGATTTGGGGAACCGGGTCCGCACAGGACGCTGACGTGCTGGGACTGCTCGCGGACATGGCCGAGGCGTCGGTGGCTCCGGAAGACATCGTGGGCTTCGACGTGGTGCTCGCGGACACCCAGAAACCCGAACTGATCGGCCAGCGGCGGCAACTGCTCGCGAGCGGGCGGCTGGATAATCTGTCCTCCGTGTACGCGGGGTTGCACGCGCTGGTCGAGCACGCCGAGGAGCTCGAATCCGCGTCACAGATGTCCGTGTTGGCTGCGTTCGATCACGAAGAGGTCGGCTCCGCGACGCGTTCCGGTGCGGCGGGCCCGTTCCTGGAGGACGTGCTCGTGCGGATCAGCGCCGCGCAGGGCGAATCGCAGGATGACTACCGGCGCTCGCTGTCTGAATCCGTGTGTTTGTCGGCGGATGCCGGTCACCTGGTGCACCCCAACTATCGCGGTCATCACGACCCCGTGAACACTCCCGAGCCCGGCGCGGGGCCCTGCTCAAGATCAACGCCAACCAGCGCTACACCACGGATGCCATGGGCGCCGGTTTATGGGCGGAGGCGTGTGAGCGCGCCGGCGTGAGCTATCAAGAATTCGTGTCCAACAACAACGTGCCCTGCGGATCCACCATCGGGCCCATCACGGCCACTCGTCTGGGCATGCGCACCCTGGACGTGGGTGTGGGGCTGCTGTCGATGCACTCCGCCCGCGAACTCGCTCACGTGGACGACCTGCACGCGCTGTCCCAGGTGACCGGAGCGTTCTGGCGGTCATAAACCGTCACGCGCGTTGACACTCACGTTGGGCGCGTGATGCCCTGAATCCGTAACGCCATCAAGAGCGGCCGAGAGACGTGGCTCGTCAACGCCGCAGCAACCACCCGGATACCGGGACGGTGCTTCCGCCACGACCGATGGACAGCTTTTCAGCTCCTGCGGTTCTCACGGTCAAGCCCGTGCACGCGCTGTGTTCCTCTCGGTCGGGTGCGTGCACCGCGACTGAACGCGAGGGACTACCGAGAACATGAGCACTGACACCGGGATCAAGGAACAGTTCGACACCCCAGCCCTTCACGGGGATCCGCAGCGATCGCTGAGCACCCGCGAATTATTCGACGTGTTCCAACCGGTGTTCGACCGGATCGCTGCCGGTGCCGTGGAGCGCGAACAGCAGCGGATTCTGCCGTTCGAACAGTTCACGTGGCTCAACGAACGTCGCTTCGGGGCGCTCACGGTTCCGCGCTCGCGGGGTGGTTACGGCGCAACGCTGGAACAGGTGGCGGAACTGCTGATTGCCCTGGCCTCTGCGGACTCCAACGTGGCGCACGTGTACCGCTCGCACCTGGGATTCATCGCGAGCCTCAGCTCCGAGGAGTCCGACGTATGGTTCCCGCGGATCGCCGCCGGTGAGACCGTGGGTAATGCCGCGACGGAGCGCTCCGGCGCTGCTTTGGGTACTGCGGCCACCTCGCTCACTCAGACCGCCGACGGCGACTGGGAACTCAACGGCACCAAGTACTACTCCACCGGGTCGATCTTCTCCGACTGGATCCAGGTGACCGCTCAGATTCCCGGTCAGGAAGCGCGTTCCCACGCGCTGGTGAAGAGCTCGTGGGACGGTATCGAGCTGGTCGACGACTGGGACGGCTTCGGCCAGCAACTCACCGGAACCGGCACCACGCACTTCCGCGGGGTCAAGGTTCCGGCGGCCAACGTGCGCAACCGCGACGGCCGCGCCACCCAGGAGACCGCTGTCTTCCAGCTCGTGCTGCTGGCTGTCGAAGCGGGGATCGCCAAGGCCGCAATCGACGAGGGCGTGCACCTGGTGCGGTCACGCACCCGCGGTTTCAACACCGGTACCGGCTCGGTTGCACGCGAGGATCCGCAGGTGCTGCAGCGCGTGGGCGAGCTCAGCGCCAAGGCAGCTGCCGCGCGGGCCATCGTTCTGCAGGCGGCCCGCGAGCTCGACGCCGCCATCGGAGTCCTCGGCGGAGACCCCCTTCTCGACAACCCCCAGGAGTTGACCAACGCGTGCGAACTGCCCGTGGCACACGCCCAGGTGGTGGTTCCGGAACTCGTGCGTGATGTGACCGACGGCATCTTCGACCTGCTCGGCGCCTCCGCCGTGGGCAGGTCCAAGTCCCTGGACCGCTTCTGGCGCAACGCCCGCACCGTGGCGACCCACAACCCCACGATCTACAAGGCCCGCATCGTGGGCGACTACCGCGTCAACGGGACCCCGATGTTCGGGCTCAACGCCATTGGCGAGGTTAAGCAGTCGAGTGAGCCCCAGTAGACCTGCATGACGCGGCGGGGGCAGGCCTGAACGCCTTTCGTGCCTTCCAACGCGCCCCTCGCCGCGATGTCGGCACACCTCGAGGGCCGCTAGATGTACTGACCGGAGACGTTGGTCAATCGTGAGAAGGGCGGCTGGTTCCCGCAGGCAGTGTGGGGCCGGTGATGGTTGTAGTAGCGCAGCCAGCCGTCGAGCTCGCCCCGCCGTTCGGCCTCGGAGGTGTAGCAGCGGGCGTACGCCCAGCCGTCGGCCAGAGTGCGGTGGAATCTCTCGATTTTCCCGTTGGTCTGCGGCCGGTAGGGCCGTGTGCGCTTGTGCCGGATACCGAGTTCGGCACAGGTGTCGCGCCACAGGTGTGAGCGGTACGCGCCGCCGTTGTCGGACAGGACCCGCTCGACGGTGACGCCGCGGGCGTTGAACCACTCGACAGCCCTGACCAGCACGGCAGTCGCGGTCTGCGCGGTTTCGTCGTCGTGGATCTCCGCATAGGCGACGCGGGAGTGGTCATCGATGACGGTGTGGACGTAGGCCTTGCCCATCAACGGGTCGTGGTGCTTGTTTCTGGGCTTGTCCGGTGTGGCGGCTCGGTTCTTGTCGCCTTGTTGTCGGCCGACGTAGCGCCAGCCGCCTCCGTCGGGGATGTTGCCGAGCTTCTTCACGTCCACGTGCAGCATCGATCCGGGGTGGTCGTGTTCGTATCGACGGACGGGTTCGCCGGTGGCGCGGTCGACATGGGACAGCCGGTTCAAGTGTGCGGCGACCAGGATGCGGTGGACGGTCGACGGGGCGATGCCCAGTCGACAGGCCAACTGGACTGGCCCCTCGCGGAGGCGCAGTCGCAGGTTGATGCAGCGCCGGGTGGTCGTTGGACTGGTGCGGTTCGGCGAGCGATGGGGACGGGAGGACCGGTCCTGCATTGATTGGCCTGCCCGGTAGCGGTCGGCCCAGCGCTTCACTGTCGGCCAGGAGACCTGGAAGCGGGCGGCCACCTCGCTGATCGGCCAGCCCTCGTCGACGACGAGCTGCGCCACCTTGAGACGGTGGCGTGGGGTGAGGGCAGCGTTGGGGTGTGACATGGTTTCCTCGACAAAGAGTCGTGGCGGCGAGCTGCTGCTCGCCGCCACGCAGGGGATGGGGTGGGATGTCAGTCGACGGGGCTGACGCGGATGAGGTTGCCGTCTGGGTCGGCGATCACGAAGGTGCGGCCGAACACGTCGTCGTGGGGCTCCTCGACACCCGGATGCCCTTGGCGACCCACTGCTGGTAGACCTCGTCGATGGCGTCGCCCCCGCCGGGCAGCATCAGTCCGAGCTCGCCGGTGCGCGGCGTCTCCAGGGTGGTGTGTTCGTTGTGGCCGGTCCAGATCGCGAACAGGACACCGGGCGCGACCTCGAAAGCGACATAGCGGGGGCTGGTGAAGGTGGGCTCGATGTCGAACAGGTCGCTGTAGAACGCGGTAGAACGCTGGGCGTCGGTCACGTAGGTCAGGAACAGGTTGGGTGCCGTCATGGCGGGCCTCCAAGGGTTGGGCTGGCGTGTGAACGTCTCCCAGCACATCGCCGATACACGACAGTTCCTGTCATGTTTTTTGTGAAAATGAGGGCATGAAGGCTTCTCGTCTGCTGTCGATCGTCCTGCTGCTCCAAGTGCACGGACGGATGACCACCCAGCAGCTCGCTGACCGCTTTGAGGTGTCTACCCGGACGGTCCTGCGCGACGTTGAAGCCCTGTCCGCTGCCGGTGTCCCAGTCCATGCAGAACGCGGCCGTCATGGCGCGATCGTGCTCGACGCGCGTTCCCGTCTGGACCTGTCACGGCTCGATCCCTCCGAGCTGCAGCTCCTCGCGGCAGTCGGCCTCAGCCCCGACCAGCTCGCACAGATCGGCCTGGGAGAGGTAGGTGAACACGCCCGCGCCAAGCTCACGGCAGCCACCCGTCGCTGGGGCCCAGGCGAACCGCCTCTGACCGATGTCCTATTGATCGACCCTGCCGGATGGTTCACGCCTGCCACGACCCGGGACCTGTCGAGTTTGCTGGCTGCGGCCCGGCAGGGCCGCCGGCTCGTCGTCACCTACCGCCACAGCGGACACGCCACTGCCGACACCTACCAGGTCGACCCCTACGGGCTGGTCAGCAAGCAGGCCGCCTGGTATCTGGTTGGTGACGTGGACGGCACGCCGCGCATGTTCAACACCAATCGCCTGGTGACACACAAGGCTATGGACGAACCGGCCGTGTTGCGGCCCGGCCAGCCCTTGGAGAAGGTCTGGGATCAGTTGGTCGGCGCGTTCACCACCGACGCGAGCGTGGAGATTAACGCTCACCTGCGGGCCAACCGGCTGGACCTCGCCGCCAGGATCCTGGGGAGCCGTCTGGTCGACGTGTCCAATCCCGTCGACGAGTGGCTCACCATCACCGTGGCCTATCCCGACATCGAGTCAGTTCGCCAGCTCCTCCAATTCGGGGACCACATCAAAGTCCTCGACCCACCTGAAGCCGTGCAGCGCGTCCATGACCTCGCCAACCAACTGATGCAAGCTCACAACCCGGCAGGCTCAATCAACGTCTCCGGTCAGTACAGCTAGAACCCCCGTGCGCACCTCATGCGTCGTTAGAGCCCTTGGCATGGCCCAGAAAGGCTCTAACGACACACCAGATGCCTGGCGGGGCGCTAACTTCGCCTGAGATGCGAGAGCCGCTGGTGGGGCCGCGGCTACGCGACGGAGGCGGCGTCGTCGGCGGTGAAGATGCTGCGACTGCGAGCCCCGAGCGTCGTTAGAACCCTCGTGCGCACCTCATGCGTCGTTAGAGCTTCTGGCAGCCCTCGAAAAGGTTCTGCCGACGCACCAGATGCCTGGCGGGGCGCTAACTTCGCCTGAGATGCTGGGGGCCTGCCGCACGCCAATGTAGGAATGGCTCTACCGGCGCATCACGTGGAATGGGAGGTTCTAACGAGCCATGAGCAGAGTTGCCCGCTTGATCTTGGAACCGCTGCGCGTCGATCACGCCGTAGAAATGGTCGACGTACTCGGAGATTCGGCGCTGTACGAGTTCACGGGTGGTGAGCCGCCGACACTCGAGGCACTCTCCGCGCGGCACGTGTCCCAGATCAGGGGAGTTTCATCAGACGGCACCGAAGAATGGCGAAACTGGATCGTGCGATCAGCGGCAACTTCCGAAACGATCGGCTACGTGCAGGCCACCATCCGGAGTGAACCCCGTTCAGCGGATCTTGCCTGGGTGATCGGCACCCGCTGGTGGGGGCGCGGCTACGCGACGGAGGCGGCGTCGTCGGCGGTGGAATTGCTGCGGGAAGACGACGTCGCCCACTTCACCGCCCATATTTCCCCTGGCCATGACGCGTCAGAACGGGTGGCGCAGAAATTAGGCCTGCATCCCACCGCACAACTGGTCGATGGCGAGGTCGTCTGGGCAATGCACGACCCCACTGACGTCTGAACGCCCCGCAAAGACGCACCTCAAGGGTCGTTAGGACCCTCGCGTACATCTCATGTGCCGTTAGAACCCCTGGCAAAGCCTAAGAAGGTTCTAACGGCGCACCAAGTGCGCAGCAGGTTCCTACGCCACATGAGGCGCGCGACCTTCCGTGCGGCACAGTATTTACATGCATTCGCAACGACCAACGACGCCGCCCCGGCACCTTCACGCGGAAGGTGCCGGGGCGGCGTCGTACTGGCTGCGCAGCTTACGGAAGCTGCGGCATGGAGATGTCTGCCATGCGTGCGAGCACGCGCACCACCTGGCAGGAGTAGCCGAACTCGTTGTCGTACCAGACGTACAGCACGAGCGAGTTGTTGTTGACGATGGTGGCCAGGCCGTCCACCACGCCGGCGCGGCGGGAGCCGACCAAGTCGGTGGAGACGACGTCCGGGGAGTCCACGTAGTCGATCTGCTTGCGCATCGCGGAGTTCAAGGAGATGTCCTTGAGGAACTCGTTGACCTCGTCAGCGGACTCGGGTGCCTTGTCCAACTGCAGGTTGAGGATGGCCATGGAGACGTCCGGGGTTGGCACGCGGATGGCGTTGCCGGTGAGCTTGCCCTTCATCTCCGGCAGAGCTTGGCCACAGCCTTGGCGGCACCGGTTTCGGTGATGACCATGTTCAGCGCTGCGGAGCGGCCGCGGCGGTCGCCCTTGTGCCAGTTGTCGATGAGGTTCTGGTCGTTGGTGTACGAGTGAACGGTCTCGACGTGACCCTGCTTGATGCCGTACTGGTCGTTGAGGACCTTGACGACCGGGGTGATGGCGTTGGTCGTGCAGGACGCTGCGGAGAGGATCTTGTCCTCGGGCAGGATGTCCTTGTCGTTGACGCCGCACACGATGTTCTTGAGGTCGCCCTTGCCGGGAGCGGTCAGCAGGACCTTGGCAACACCCTTGGACTGCAGGTGCTGGGAGAGTCCCTCTTCGTCGCGCCAAGCACCGGTGTTGTCGACCACCAGGCGTTGTCGATGCCGTACTCGGTGTAGTCCACCTCGGCCGGGGAGCCGGCGTAGATGAACTGGATGTCCACACCGTTGGCGGTGATGATGTTCTTGTCTTCGTCCACGGTGATGGTGCCGTCGAAGGAACCGTGCACGGAGTCACGGCGCAGTAGAGAAGCGCGCTTGACCAGGTCGTTGCCCGGCTTCTTGCGAACCACCACGGCGCGCAGGTTCAGGCCGGTGCCGTCGTTGCGGTTGATGAGGATGCGAGCCAGCAGACGTCCGATGCGGCCAAAGCCGTAGAGCACCACGTCCTGGGACTCGGGCTCGTTCTCGCCCTGGTGATCGACCACGGATGCGAGCTGTTCACGCAGGTACGCCTCGAGGTCGTTGCTACCGGATTCCTTGTAGCCCTGTGCCAGCTTGGCCACGTCGATGTTGCAGGTACCCAGCTTGAGCTTGGTGAGCGCTTCGACGATCTCCAGGGTGTCCTTGAGCGGCAGCTCTTCGCCCAGGATGCGGCGGGTGAAGCGGTGCGCCTTGATGATTTCGGTAACGGACTTGTGAACCAGCGACCGGCCGAACACGGTGGTGACCACCTTGTTCTCGCGGTGCAAACGGCCCACCAGGGGGACCAGTGCTTCAGCAAGTGCTTCTCGATCGGACCAGGTGGTGCTCATCAGCATCCTTCTTCCTCGACCCGGACTTCGTCGTGAGGGCCGTGTTGTGCCGCGCTTCGTTGTGCGGTCTAGCGTGATGGCGCCGCACAGAGATTGAGGCGGCTCGTCGTAGGCCAGTGTACGTGGCTCGCGCACCCCTCGCGCGCGTATCTCATTAGGTGACGACGCCGCTCCGGCACCGTATTCTTGTCGGTCGCCTTTGCTAACGTGGTGCCATGTTGACGGTGATCGGTGAAGCTCTCGTGGATGTGGTCTCGCGTGACGGTGAAGCACCCCGCGCGCACGTGGGCGGAAGCCCCATGAATGTGGCCGTGGGTCTCGCCCGCTTGGACCAAGAAGTGCAGTTCCTGGGCCGTTACGGTCAGGACGAATACGGCGAACAAGTGGCCGCTCACCTGCGGGATAACAAGGTGAGCCTGCCGTTCAACCCGGACACCAAACCCACCTCGGTCGCCCAGGCCACGCTCGATCAGAGCGGCGCGGCAACCTATGACTTCCAGCTGGATTGGTCCTTGGATGTGTCCGACGATCAGATCGATCAGCTGCTCAGTGAGACCGGCCTGCTGCACGTGGGCTCCATCGGCGCCATGCTCGAACCCGGCGCCACCATGGTCCGCAAGGCCGTGGAACGTGCCCATGATCACGCCCTGATTTCTTATGATCCCAACTGTCGGCCGACCATCATTCCGGACTCCTCGGATGCTCGGGCCCGTGCGGAGGCCATCGTGGCGTCCGCGGACATTGTGAAGGCCTCTGACGAGGACCTGTTGTGGCTCTATCCGAACCGTTCCATCGAGGACAGCGCCCGGGCCTGGTTGCAGGCGGGTGCACGCTTGGTGGTCGTGACCCGCGGCGCCTTGGGACCGTGGGCCGTCAGTCGTGGCACGGGTCGCGAAGGTGTGGACACCCCCGCAGCTCGGGTCGATGTGGTGGACACCGTGGGTGCGGGTGACTCGTTCATGGCCGCTCTGATCTCCACCCTGACCGACCGTGGCCTCACGGGATCCGATGCTCGCAGTGGCTTGGATGCGCTCAGCAAGGACGAGGTGCTCGAGATCCTGCGCTACGCCGCGACCGCCGCCGGTGTGACGGTTTCCCGGTCCGGTGCGGACCTACCCACCAAGGCAGACCTGCCCGCGAACTGACGCGAACCCCTGGCCCGAAGGCGAGTGGCAACCGCGGCGAGATGACGTCGTAAACCCGGCCGAGCGCCGTCGGCAACGAATTGTCCGTAAGTACGAACTGTTCAACGAAAGGAACACCGATGCTTGACCGCGAACCTTACGCAGAACTGCCCGAACTTCCCACGTTCACTCTGACCTCCACGGATGTGGCCGAGGGCGAGACCATGCCCAACGCGCAGGTCTCCGGCATCATGGGCGCCGGCGGCGAGGACATCTCCCCGCAACTGTCCTGGTCCGGCGCACCGGAGGGCACCAAGTCCTACGTGGTGACCATGTACGACCCGGATGCACCCACCCCCAGCGGCTTCTGGCACTGGTGCGTGTCCAACATCCCGGCGTCGGTCACGGAACTGGCCACCGGGGCGGCGTCGAACCCGCCGGAAGGTGCTGTGAAGCACCGCAACGACGGCGGCACCGATGAGTTCCTGGGCGCGGCCCCGCCCGAGGGGCACGGAGCGCACCGCTACATCCTGTGCGTGACCGCCGTGGACGTGGACGAACTGGACGTGGACGAGAACGCCAGCCCGGCCGTGGTGAACTTCAACCTGTTCTTCCACGGGATTGCCCGTGCGTTCCTGACCCCCGTGTACGAAGCCAAGTAACGCTCCAGTGACGCGCGGTGGAATCGAGGAGCCCCAACCAGTCCGAATGATCGCGAGCGATCTGGACGGGACAGTTCTGGGACCCGATTTTCGATTTCGTCCGCGCACCGTTGAAGCCATTACCGCCGCTCGGGACGCCGGGATTCACGTGGTTTTCGTGACCGGGCGTCCCAAGCGGTGGTTGCACCCGCTCCACGAACAACTCGAGGACGTGGGAGTAGTGATCTGCTCCAACGGGGCGGTGGTCTACGACCTGCAGACCGAGCGCATCATCGAGACCAGCCTGTTCGACGTGGGCGAGGCGTTCGGCATCATGGGGGAGATCAGCGAGCGTTTCCCCAAGACGTTGTACGCCGCGGAGACCCTGGACCGTGTCTTCACGGATCCAGGCTGGTCCCGCAGCGACCGCATGGAAATTTTCCCGGTGGAAGAGGCACCCATCAAGGACTGCCTGCCCCACGCGCCGGTGTGGTGAAACTGCTGGCCAAACTGGACGGCGCCGTGCCCAATGAATACTTCGAACACGTGCGTGACCTGGTGGACGGCCGGTTGGCGGTGACCCATTCGGTGGCTGCGGCGCCGCTCGTCGAAATCGGCCAGCGGGGGCTGACCAAAGCGCGCACCCTGGAGCGTTTCGCGGCGGAGCATGGCATCGCGAGTGAGCAGGTGATGGCCTTCGGGGACATGCCCAACGACCTGGAAATGCTCACCTGGGCGGGCCGCGGTTACGCCATGGCGGACGGTCACCCGGGCGTGGTCACGGCAGTGGGTCGCACGGCCCCACCGTTCGATGAGGACGGCGTGGCGCAGGTGATTGAGAACTACTTGAACAACGCCTGACCCTTAATGCCCTAACGGCAAGTTACTGTTTAGTACATGTCGATTGAACCCCAGGTCGCAGCACTAGCCCATCGTGGATTCTCGCTGGACGGACACGAGAACACGCTTCGAGCGTTTCGTGCTGCCGCGGACCTTGGATTCGTGTGGGTCGAGACGGACGTGAACACCACATCGGACGGCGTGGTCCTGGCATTCCACGACCCCACGCTGGATCGCGTGACCAATACCTCCGGGGACATCAGCGATGTTCCGTGGTCCGATCTGGATGATGTGCGCATCGGCGGCACCGAGCCGCTCTCGACCTTGGGCGAGCTGCTGCGGGCATTGCCCGAGCAGCACTTCAACATCGATGTGAAGGACGAATCGTCCGTCGAGGCTCTTCCTCAGGTAATCGCGGACGAAGGCGCTGTGGACCGCGTGCGGGTCACCTCGTTCTCCGAGAATCGCCGACGCCGCGCACTCGCCTCGATCGAGCGTCTCACCGGGAAGCGGCCGCTCACCTCGGCGGGCACTGTGGGGGCTGCGGGTCTCACGATCCTGTCCAAAATCGCGCGAGTGACGGACAGGACCTCACCCAAGATCGCGACCGTCATTTGGTCCGCAATGACCAAGCTGTGGGCCTCCAAGGTCGCCGAGTTCGACACCGTTCAGCTGCCGGTGACTTACGATCTGAGCCTGCCGGGCGGCTTCAAGCTTCCCGTGTCGGTGGTCAACCAGAAGTTCGTAGAGGTTGCACACCGGCTGGGTATCGCCGTGCACGTGTGGACCATCAACGACGCCCCCGAAATGCGACGCTTGCTGGACCTGGGCGTGGACGGGCTCGTGACCGATCGTGGGGACATCCTGGCTCAGGTGTTGGCGGACCGCGGGCAGTGGCCGCCACGATCCGCGTCATCTCGCGTGTGAGCTTTGACTCACACCCCGCATCTTTCTAATGTCATAGGTACGCGAAACACGCGGCGTACTGATCCGTGAGCTCGACTCCGGCCTGCGCCGTCCACAATCGAACGGAGGCGGAGATGCACAAGATCCACTCCGCCCGCGGCCCGGTTCGTCAACCGGTGGGCTTCGTCCGTTCACGCTGGATCGGCTGTCTCAGCAAGATCCCGTAGCTGCTTTCCCTTTCCCACTGGTGTGCCCTCTGAGCGCACCACGGCACGCTCTTTTATCTGGAGAGCGCTCGCCAGGAGTCTCACAACGACGTGTCTCAACAGCGAGGAAATATGAGCGCAGAACCCTATCCACATCGCTCTTCGGTCCCCACCGGAGAATTGCGAAATGAGCGTGGCTCGGCCGCGCGGCGTCGGGCGTTGTCCCGGCGCGGATTCCTGGGAGTGGGTGCGACCGCCGCGGTGTTCGCCCTGGCCGGTTGCGGAAACAACACGGAGCAGGCCTTCTCGGGAACCGCGGCTACAGGAGCGCCGGAGTCCGGTGGCATTCTGCGAGTTGGACTGGCGGGCGGTGGAGCCGCAGACATCGTGGATGCACACATTCCCGTGACCACGCCGGACGGCGGTCGTGTGATCAACCTCTACGACCGGCTCTACGAGTTCGACCAGAACTACGAACCCGTGCCGGCCCTCGCGGTCAGCGCCGAGCCCGTGGACGGTGGTCGAGCCTGGGTCTTCAAGTTGCGCGACGACGTGACTTTCCATGACGGGCGGCCGATGACCGCAGCAGACGTGGTTTTTTCCTACGACCGAGTGACCGATCCAGACGACCCCAAGTCGGGTGCATCCGGTTTGGCAAGTCTGGAAAAGACCGTGGCCGTGGACGATCACACCGTGCGCTTCGAATTGTCCGAACCGGACGCCGCGTTCATCTACTCCACGGCGGAGTACGCGGTGGGCATTGTGCCCCCGGATTACGACCCCGCAAACCCGATCGGTACCGGGCCTTTCACCCTGGGCCAGTTCGAACCCGGTCAGATCACGGTGCTCAAGAAGAATCCGAATTACTGGGGCGGCGCACCCATTCTGGACGAAGTTCACATGATGAACTTCAACGACGAGGACGCGATGGTCAACGCTCTGCTCTCCTCCCAGGTGGATGCGGTGGGCCAGCTCCCCATGGCACTCGTGGACGTGGTGGGAACGGACCCGCGTATCTTCACCGAGATGTCCGAAACCGGTGGTTGGTTGCCGTTCACCATGCGCGTGGACGTGGAGCCATTCAACGACCCCCGAGTGCGCGAGGCGTTCAAGCTCGTGGTCGACCGAGAACAAATGGTGGAGCAGGTGTTCTCCGGTCACGGCAACGTGGGTAACGACATGTATGCCCCGTTTGACCCTGGAACACCGGAGCTACCGCAGCGCACTCGGGATATCGAGAAGGCCAAGCAGTTGTTGGCCGATGCCGGGTACGCGAACGGGTTGGACGTGGAACTGGTCACGGCGCCCATCCAGGCCGGAGCCGTGGAATCCGCTCAAGTCTTCGCGGAGCAGGCCTCGGAAGCTGGGATCAACGTGAGCCTGCGCCGCGTGGACACCACCACCTTCTTCGGTGATGGCTACCTGCAGTACCCGTTCGCCCAAGATTTCTGGCTGACTCGCAACTTCTTGCCCCAGACGGCCAACGGCACGCTTGCGGGCTCTCCGTTCAACGAGACGCACTGGCGGATCCGGAATTCATCGACTTGTACAACAAGGCCCGCGCCACCCTGGACGATGACGAGCGCAATGAGCTGATCGGTCAGCTACAGGAAATGCTCTACGAAGACGGTGGCTACATCGTGTGGGGGTTCTTCAACCAGGCCGATGCGTACCAGAACTACGTGGGGGGAACCATGACCTACCGGACGGGTATGCCGGCGAGCGGTTTCCAATTCCGGCATCTCTGGATCGCGCAGGAAAGCGAGTAACCCGTGGGAAAAATGATTCTCAAACGCCTGGGCATCTCGATCTTCGTGCTGCTCGCGGTGTCCATCGTTGTGTTCGTTTTCACTCTTCTGCTGCCCGGTGATCCGGCGCAGGCAATCCTCGGCCAGCAGGCCACTCCGGAACGCCTCGCGGCACTGCGCGAACAACTCAATCTCAACGATCCCTGGTACGAGCGCTACTTCACGTGGCTGGGTGGCCTGTTGGTCGGTGACCTGGGAACCTCGGCGGCAACCGGCGGTTCGGTCAACGAGCTGCTGGGCCAGAAGGTCTCCGCGTCCGTACTGCTCATGATCATCGCCGCGGTCATCTCCATTCCCGTGGGCATCCTGCTCGGCACCTGGTCGGCCATGCGCCGCGGTCGCACGACCGACCACACCCTGACCGGCATCTCGCTGGTGTTGGCGGCGTTGCCCGAGTTCGTGATCGGTATTGCCCTGACCACGCTGCTGTCCACCACGGTGTTCCAGCTTTTGCCCTCCGTGACCATGGCGGCGCCGGGAACGCGCGTGTGGGATTACCCGTTGCAGCTGGTGCTTCCCACCCTGACTCTGGTGCTCGTGGTGGTTCCGTACATGATTCGCATGACCCGAACCACCATGCTGGACGTGCTCGATTCCGGCTACGTGGAGATGGCCCGACTCAAGGGTGTCCCCGAACGCCAAGTGATCATGAAACACGCGCTGCCTCACGCGATCGGACCGGTCGCGCAGGTCGTGGCCATGCAGTTGGCCTGGTTGGCCGGCGGCATTGTGGTGGTCGAGTTCCTCTTCCGCTATCCCGGTCTGGGCCAGGCCATGGTGGACGCGGTGCAGATCCGTGACGTTCAGGTGGTTCAAGCACTGTCCATGATCATTGCCGCGTTCTACGTGGTCGTGAACCTCATTGCTGATGTGATCGGCATCCTGGCCAATCCCAAGCTGCGGACGGAGTCCTCCAAATGAGCGCGCAGAACCATCAACCGGTGACACCGGAAACTCCGGTCACCCAGCCCGCAGCAAGTTTTGAACCTGCGGAGTCCCGCGGGGACGCCCGTCCTGTTTCCTTCTTCCGCCGGTTCCTGTCCCAACCCGAGGCCAAGTTCGGCCTGGTGCTGACCGGCCTGGTGTTGTTGGTGGCCATCGCGGGTCCGTTCGTGGTTCCCGCGTGGACCGGTTACGGTCCTACCTCGTACGCGGGCAAACCGTTCCAGTACGACATCTTCGGCACGGACAATCTGGGCCGTGACGTACTCTCCCGGTTTCTTGAGGGCGGCTGGCGACTGCTGCTGTACTCGGCCCTGGCCACAGTGTTGGGCGTTGGGCTCGGCACCGTTCTCGGCATGCTCGCGGCGTTCCGCGGCGGCTGGATGGACTCGGCCATTATGCGCACCGGTGACGTGCTGCTGGCCATCCCGCAGCTGGTCTTCGCAATGCTCGCCATTACCGTGCTGGGCCCGCAGGCTGGGTGCTCGTGGTGGTCATCGGCATCACCCACGCACCGCGCGTGGCCCGCGTGATTCGCTCGGCCACCTCCGGTGTGGTCGCGGAGGACTACGTACTGGCCTCGCAAATGTACGCCGTGCCCCAGTGGAAGATTCTGGGCCGGGACGTGGTCCCCAACATCATGGGCCCTCTCATGGTGGAGATGGGCTTGCGCATGACGTATTCGATCGGCGCCGTCGCCTCGCTGTCGTTCCTGGGATTGGGCATGCAGCCGCCCACCGCGGACTGGGGCCTGATGATCAACGAGAACCGCATTGCGCTTTCGCTCCAGCCATGGGGCGTGATCCTGCCGGTGATCGCGATCGCCATTCTTACCGTGGGCACCAACCTCATTGCCGACGCCGTGTCCGGCGCCTCAGCGGGCCGCACCACCGGTTCCGCGCGAAAGGACAAGTAAATGGTCAGCACAACTACCGTTCCCAAGGCCACGGTGGCCACGGCCATTTCCGTGCGCGACCTGTCCCTGGGTGTTCAAGGCGGGGACCTGATCCTCAAGACGTCGATTTCGACCTCACGCCCGGGCGCATTCTGGCCCTGGTGGGTGAGTCCGGTTCTGGTAAGACCACTGCCGCGCTGGCATGCATGAACCATTTGCGCACCGGATTGGAACTGCGCGGTGGCTCCGTCCAGTTGCACGAAGGTGCGTCGCGGTTCTTCAACCAGAACATGGACCTGCTGACGCTGTCTGAGAAGCAGGTGCGTAAGCTGCGCGGCGGCACCATTGCGTACGTTCCTCAGGATCCCGCGCTCTCGCTCAATGGTGCGTTGCGCGTGGGGGAGCAGATCCACGAGGTGCTGCGCATCCACGAGTTCGGACGCAATGGTAGGGAACGCGAGGCTCGCGTGGCCGAGGTGCTCGAAGAAGTGGGCCTGCCCAGCACCAAGAAGTACCAGCGGCGCTACCCGCACCAACTTTCGGGCGGTCAGCAGCAACGCATCGGCATTGCGATGGCCTTCGCGTGCCGCCCCGCCGTGATCATCCTGGATGAGCCGACCACCGGTTTGGACGTGGCCACCCAGGACCTGGTCCTCAAGACCGTGTACCAGTTGACTACCAAGCACGATGTCGCCGGCCTCTACATCACTCACGACCTCGCCGTGGTCGCCCAGGTCGCCAACGACGTGGCGGTCATGCTCCGCGGCGAGATAGTGGAACGCGGTCCCGCCGAGAAGGTTCTTTACGATCCTGATCACGACTACACCAAGACACTTCTGGCCGCGGTGCCCGACCTCCAGGGTGAACGCGCCATGGGCGGCGGGCCTGCGGTGAGCCCCAGTGCCAAGTGCGTGCGCCCTGGGACAACAGCCATGACGACGACGTCCCGGTCGCCAATAGCGGTCAGGTCGCAGATAGCGCGCGCGGCGCGAACGATGGCCGGGACAACGCTCGCGGTGTCGGCCAGCACGACGCCGCCCAGTCGGCTCACGGAGCATCCTCCGGTGCCACCGCGGTCGCGGCCGAACCCGCGCGATCTGACGAGGCATCGCGCGGTGGTGAGCGGGCGGCGTCGTCAACCGGCGATACGGCCCAGGTACATGACCGAGCGGCGTCGCCGACCGAAACGAAACCTGCCAATGAACCGTTGGTCGCCGTACGCGACCTGCGGCTGGCGTACGGACCGGCGGTGATTCTGGACGGCATCAATCTGGACCTGGTCGAGGGCCAGACCACCATGCTCTTGGGTGAATCCGGTTCGGGTAAGACCACGCTCTCGCGCAGCATTGCCGGCCTCAACGCCGCGTACACGGGCGAGGTGCTGCTGGAAGGCAACGTGCTCGCGAACGGAACGCGCAAGCGCAGCAACGAGGACCGCCGCCGGATTCAGTACATTTTCCAGTCGCCGTTCTCATCGCTGAACCCGCGTCGCAGCATTGGTGACTCGCTCGAAGTGCCGCTGGAAATGAGCGGCGGAATGTCCCGGAAGCAGCGGCGCGCCGCCGTGGCCGACGCGCTGGATGCGGTGCGGCTGGGGCGCAGCTACATCAACCGCAGGCCCGGTGAACTCTCCGGTGGTGAGCGGCAACGTGCGGCGGTGGCGCGAGCGCTGGTGAATGCGCCCTCGGTGCTGGTGTGTGATGAGATCACCTCCGCGCTGGACGTGTCCGTGCAGGCCTCGGTGATCGAACTGCTGCGCGAGCTGCAACGCGAACGCGGGCTGGCCATGTTGTTCGTGACCCACAACATCGCGCTCGCGCGGCATGTGTCCCATAAACTCGCGGTGTTGGAAAAGGGCCGACTGGTTGATTACGGGCCCACGGACCACGTGCTGCGTAACCCGCAGCATGACTACACCAAGTCGCTGTTGAAGCACGTACCCACGCTGTAGCGCGAGGGGGAAGGAATCGTCACCGAATGACCGCCGGAAGTGCACAGGAACTGATCGCCGAAACCCATCTGCCCGGGAGCACAGGGCGGGTGATCCGTGAGATCTTCGAGCAGCATTTGGGGCAATCGTGCGGTGGCATGTCCTTCAGCGTGTACCGCGACGGGGAGCCGCTAGTGCGTCTGCACGGCGGTTCGCAGGAGCGGCGTTCGTCTCCTGATGATCAGGCGGAGACGCCGTGGACCGACGAGACCCTGGCCGTCATGTTCTCCGGGACCAAGGGCATGGTGGCCACGCTGGCGGCCATGCTCGTGGACGATGGCGCCCTGGACGTTCACGCTCCCGTGGCCGAGTACTGGCCGGAGTTTGCCGCAGCGGGCAAGGAGAACGTGACCGTCGCGCAGGTGCTCGATCACACCGTGGGGCTGATCTACACGGACCCGGATCCCACGGACAGCTTCTACAGCCTGACCGCTCATTCCGAGATCCTGGCGCAGCAAAAGCCGGTGTGGGAGCCGGGTTCCAAGGTCGCCTATCACGCGGTGACGTTCGGATACCTGGTGGAGGCCATCATGCTGCGCACCACCGGCAAGCGGGCCGGACAGCTGCTGGCCGAACGAATCGTGAAACCCAACGATCTGGATCTGTACCTGGGACTGCCGGAAGCTCTGGAGCCGCGCGTGCACCCGTGTTCCGCGCGCCCGGCTACGCGATCAGTACCTTCCTGAAGGACCCGGAACGGCGGGCCATCGTGGACCGGATGTACGGCGATGCGCTGATGGGGGAGGAGCTTCCCGCCAACTCGCCGGCATTCCACGCGGCGGGCTTGGCTTCCGGCGGCGCGATCGGCGGAGCGGATTCGATTGCCCGCGCGTACTCGCTCGTGGAGTCCGGATCGTTGGTGTCCGCGGAGACCCGTCAACTGTTCACCCGGACGTGGTCCGAGGGGCTTGATGCGGTCAACGACCGGCCCCTGCGTTTCGGGCTGGGCTACGAGCTGCAGGATCCCATCAGCACTTACGGCCCCGTTGAGCGGGCCTACGGGCACTCCGGCGCGGGCGGTTGTTTGCACGGCGCGTGGCCGGACTACGGGATCGGCTTCTCGTTCCACACCAACGAGATGCTTGCGGAAAACGTGGACCGCCGCGCCAAGGACCTGTTAGGCGCACTGCGTAAAGCATTGGAATCCTGAATTCTCCAAGGCCTGCCTCGATAGGGTAGTGACCATGACCACATCTCAGGAGAATTTTGTCCGGGCAGAAATCGTGGGCGGCACCGGAGTGCTCACGCTCACGCGCGAAAAGGCGCTCAACGCGCTGAGCCGTTCCATGTACCACCAGATCGCCGGAGCCCTTCAGGATTGGGCCAAGGATCCGGCCATCACGCAGGTGGTTATGCAGTCCACGCTCCCCAAGGCGCTGTGCGCCGGCGGTGACATCAAGGAAGTCCGCGAGGCAGCCCTGGATGGCCGCTCGGACGAGGTGGAGGACACCTTCGGCACTGAGTACGCGATGGACAACCTGATCGCCGAGTACCCCAAGCCGTACGTGGCCATGATGAACGGCATCGTAATGGGCGGCGGCATGGGCATCTCGGTGCACGGCTCGCACCGTATCGTCTCCGAAACCACTCTGATGGCCATGCCCGAAACCGCAATCGGTTTCTTCACGGACATCGGAGCCAGTCACTTCTTGCCGCGCGTCTCCCGCGAAACCGCCGACGGCACTCGCGAGACGTCGCTGGAATTCGGCCGGTACCTGGGATTGTCCGGTGCTCGCTTCAACGGTGCGGACGCCATTGCCTGGGCCTGGCGGACACCTATATTTCCTCGTCCGAGGCCGAGGCTTTCGTGGAGCTGACCATTTCCGACGGCGTGGACGCCGCCGTTGCCAAGTTCGGTCAGGAACCGCCGGCATCCGAGATCATCACCAAGTGGGATGAGGTTCAGGAGACCTACGGCGGCGACTCGCTCGAGGCGATTATCGAACGCGCCGGCAGCGACCTGGACGGCATGAGCCCCACCTCGCTGGTTCGTGTCTTCGAGCTGCTCAATGCGGGAGCCAAGGACGATAGCGTCCGGTCCTGCCTGGAACGCGAACTCAGCATGGCCACGGTTGCCGCGCAGTCCAAGGAGTTCTTGGAGGGCGTGCGCGCCATGGTGGTCGACAAGGACAAGAACCCGCAGTGGTCCCCGGCCACCGTGGCAGAGGTGGACGCGGACGAAGTTCGCCGGGTCGTGGAGCGCAAGATCGAGCTGCCGTTCTGAGCACGTCCTCGTCTTCTCCGGCTGAGCCGGGAGTGAGCATTCGGACCGAGCAGCTACAGATTCCGGTCATCGGGGATACCTCGGTGGCCGGGACGCTGTGGTTGCCTCATGGTGACCCTTTGGCGGTGCTAACCATTCATCCGGCCACCGCCACCCCCGAGCGTTTCTACCGTGGTCTGGCGGAGTACTTTGCCGCTCGAGGCTACGCGGTGGCGACCTATGACTTCCGTGGAACGGGCCGCTCCGGCAAGCCCAAGGATCATCCCAAGCTGCGCATGCGCGACTGGATGATGCAGGACGTGCCGGCGGTGGCTGCGTGGGTCCGTCAGCGCTTTGAGGACCTGCCGCAGGTTGCCATCGGTCACAGCGTGGGTACCCATGCGCTCGCCCTCGATTACGGCACCGAGGGTCTCTCCGGTTTCGTAACGATTTCCTCCCACGCCGGGGTCACCAGCACCGTGCGAGGCACCGGCGAACGACGCCGCGTGGCTGCTGTTCTCCACGTGGCCGGTCCGGTGCTGTGCCGGGTGTTCGGGTACATGCCGGGGCGTCGAGCCGGGCTCGGGGAGGATATGCCTCCGGCGCCATGCTCGAGTGGGGGAAGTGGGCGCGGAAACCGCATTACTTCTTCGATGACCCGACGATGGATGCTGTCTCGCGGGCCGCTCAGGTTTCTGTTCCCGTGCTTGCCGTGGGTGCCTCCGACGACCCCTGGGCCACCCCGGAGCAGATCGAAGAAATCACCGATCGGCTCACCGGCACCACCGTGGAGCGCCGGACCTTCACCCCGGGCGAGCTGGGCGTCACCTCGCTGGGACACCACGGTCTGGTGCGCCGCTCGACCGGGCGCAATGCGTGGCCCGCGTTGGAGAGGTGGCTGAGCGGCGTCGTTGAGCGCGGCGCGAGAAGTTAGCTCAGAGGCGACAGTCTCTTGGACCCGGTTCGCGTCTCGATAGCGCTCTAGAATTCTGTGTAGAAAAATGTGTATATTTGGGACATGAGTACTTTGTCGATTTCCGATGCCTCGCGTGCCGGCGTATCTGCTTTAGTGTCGTCAGCTGAACAAGGCCACGACGTCGCTTTGGCGCGGCACGGCAGAGTCGTGGCAGAAGTGGTCTCTGCAGACGAGATGGACGAGCTTCGACGAGATCGGGATACTCTCCGCGATGCTGCGTTGGTCATGGCTCGCTTCGCCACGGATTCAGGAGTTAGAACGGACCTGGATCAGGCTATGAAGGCTTTTGGCTTTACTCGCGAAGAACTCGAAGCAGAGCTGGCTGCTGAAATCGGTTCAACACGGTCGTGAATCTTCCAGATTCACACTGCGTGGTACGGCTGACAGAAGACGCAGTCAGTGATCTATTCCGCTTGAAGAAGAAGGATCCATCTATCCTTCGTGCACTCTTCAAGAAGATGCTCCTGCTGGAGCGCTCGCCACTGGCAGGGGAACCTCTACTTGGCGCTTTGGTGGGTTTTCGAAACTTGTAGTCGGTGATCGGCACTACAGGATTGTGTGGCGAGTCAAGGAAGAGCCCGGAGGACCAACGGTTCTCGAAATTTCGGAAGTTTGGGCGGTAGGAGTCCGCTCGGATTCCGAGGTCTACGAAGAAATGAAGGGCCGGATCGCCAAACTTCGTTCTAACGGCGGGCCAGAGATAAAGCCCCTGGCGGACGTCATTAGTGGGATGGGGCGACTTTTCCAGGACATCTCGGTGAATGAGGAACCCCCACCGCCCAGTTCATTGCCTGAGTGGCTCAGGCGCGCACTCAGTGAAGAACTGAACCTGAGTGCCGAGGAGATTGAAGAGTTGTCTGAATCTGAAGCCAAGCAACTCATCATGGCTAAATGGAGCGACCAGGGGTCCTAAGTCCGAGGGCTAGAAGTGGGGGCTTGTTCACCATGGTGAGCAAGCCCTTCTTCAACTGATTTAGCCCAACGGCGACGGCGTCTTGGACGTGTCCGGGGTCAGCGGGTCGGAGCCCACGGAACCGCGCACGCGGGCGATGAACGCCATGAGGTGGTAGACCACCAGGGTCGCGGCGGTGCCCAGGGCGATGCCCGCGAAGTCCAGGCCGAACACGGACCATGTGTAGTCGGCAATGCCCACGATCATGGCGACGGCCGCCGTGGTGAGGTTGACCGGGTTGGAGAAGTCCACGCGGTTCTGGACCCAGATGCGCACGCCCAGCATGCCGATCATGCCGTACAGCACCGTGGCCGCGCCGCCCAGCACGCCCTGGGGGACGGTGGCCACGGCCGCGCCGAATACGGGCATGATGCTCAGCAGGATCGCGACGATCGCGGCAACCCAGTAGCAGCGGTGGAGTAGACGCGGGTGGCGGCCATGACGCCGATGTTCTCCGCGTACGTGGTGGTACCGGAACCGCCGCCGGAGCCGGCGATGATGGTGGCCAGGCCGTCGGCCATGATGGCGCGGCCGGCGTAGGGGTCAAGGTCGTCGCCGGTCATGAGGGCCACGGACTTCACGTGTCCGATGTTCTCCGCAACCAGCACTAGGATCACGGGGATGAAGAGCCCGGCCAGGCTCAGGTGGAACTCGGGGGTGTGGAACTCGGGGAGTCCGAACAGGCCCTGTTCCTGCCACGCGGCGTTGATGGCGGTGAAATCGACCTCGCCGCGGACCACGGCGGTGATGTAGCCGATGGCCACGCCCAACAGGATGGACAGGCGGCCGATCAGACCGCGAAACAGCACGGAGATCAGGATGATGGAGCCAGGGTCACCATGGCGGTGACCGGGGCTTCCATGAAGTTCGCCTTGGCCGAGGGTGCCAGATTGAAGCCGATCAGCGCCACGATGGTGCCCGTGACCAGCGGCGGCATCAGTTTCTGCAACCACCCGGTGCCGGCCAGCTGCACGATCACGCCGATGATCGCCAACGCGATGCCTGCCATGACCACGCCGCCGAGCGCGCCTCCGGGGCCGTACTGGTTCATGGCCGCGGAGATCGGGGCGATGAACGCGAACGACGAGCCCAGGTATGAGGGCACACGTCCCGCGGTCAGGATCAGGAACAGGATGGTTCCGATGCCCGAGAAGAACAGCGTGGTCGCAGGCGGAAACCCGGTCAGCAGTGGCACCAGGAACGTCGCGCCAAACATGGCCACCACGTGCTGGGCGCCGATCGAGATCGTTCGGGGCCACACGAGCCGCTCGCGCGGGGTGACGACGTCGCCGGGGGCCACGGTGCGTCCGTCCCCGTGGAGGCGCCAGCCCAACCCGAGGCGTTCTGCGAGACCGGGGGCAGCGGCGTCGTTAGTGGGGGGGAGTGGACGGTGACGAACTCATGAAGGCTCCTAGACAGCGGCGCGTGGCGTCTGACGGGCGGCCGGGAAATGAGTACCGCCCGCCAAATTCTAATCCGGGGCGACCGGTACCCTGGACACGTGCAACCCGCAGAGCTCAGTTCTTCCACGCAGGACTACCTGAAGACCATTTGGCAGTTGGGCGAGTGGTCGCCGGACAAGGTCACCACCACAACCCTGGCCGCACGCATGGGGCTAGCGGCCTCTACGGTCTCCGAGGCCCTGAAGAAACTCACTGCGCAGGGCATGGTGACGCGCCCGTCCTACGGAGTGGTCGAGCTGACCGACGAGGGCCGCTCGGTGGCGGTGACCATGGTGCGCCGACATCGGCTGCTGGAGACGTTCCTGACCACCAAGCTCGGGTACGCGTGGGACGAGGTGCACGATGAGGCCGAAGTGCTCGAGCACGCCGTCTCGGAGAAGTTCTTGGACCGGATCGATGCGCTGCTGGGGCATCCGTCCGCGGATCCGCACGGGGATGTGATTCCTTCGCCGAGCGGGGTGATCGCCGCGCCCACCGCCGTTCAGCTGGTCGATGTGCTGAAGTCGGTGGCCGTTGACGTGGTGCGGGTGTCCGATGATGACCCAGCGACCTGCGCTATCTGGCCGGTGTTGGGGTGGTGCCGGGTACTCGGTTGCGGGTGCTGCCCGATTCGGGGTCACCGGGGATGGTTGCGGTGTCGGTGGTTGGGACTGCGGCCGCTGTTATTGCCGCGGGCGCGCATGGCCGTGTTGCGGGGGGCGGGGACGGTGCTGGTGATGTTCCCGCTGCTGCGCCCACCCTTGCCGATCCGCAGTCCGTGGTCAGCATGGGCGTTCTCGCTGCTGAAGCGGTGTGGGTGACGCGGGTTTAGTGCTTAGCGCCGAGATCTGAGTCAGCTTTAAGCCACCGCCAAATCTGAGGCACGAAAAAGCCACCTGGACCGCGTCCAAGTGGCTTTTTGATGACTGAGAGTTTGCGTGTCAGCGCGCGATCCGCACGAGCCGGTGTGGGAGCGATAGCCCCGACATCCCAGTTATCAAAAGTGCATTTTTGGGCCGCTCACGTGCACTTTTTCGGACTGGAATGTTTATCGCTCAGAAGTCCCTGCTGGTGGCCGCATCGCTGCCGGGGTTGATCTTCTTGAGGTGCGTCCGGCGGGCCAAACGGATCACTGGGCGGACGAGCATCAACAGACTTCCCACAACGAACAGCCACGTGGCGATGGTCATTGTCGCCTCAGAGAAGAACAAGAACGAGCCGATTACGAAGATCACACCGGGGACTGCTGCACGGTTAG
>NZ_AJXN01000083.1 GCF_000286355.1 Kocuria atrinae C3-8
CCCCATTGTCAGACTGGTTGTGAGTCATGGTGGTCATGATCAGTGAGGGGTTTGAGATGGCGATTTCTGCAGGGTACACCGATGATGAAATCCGTGATCTGGTGTTTGAATACGTGGGGTTAGCGCACGGGCAGAAGGAATTGTGGATGCAAGAGCGGGGTTTCTCGCGGGAGCGGATGAGTCGGTGGCGCAAAGCGATCTTCGATGGTGATCTCGACCGGGGACTGATTCCACGAGAGGGTAGTTCCATGACCTCTCCCAGCCAATGGCGCAAAATCTCCCACCACAGGGAACAGCGCGAGGCAGAGAACCAAGCGTTACGAGCGCGGGTACGTGAGCTCGAAGCCACGAACGAAGCATTGGGAAAAGCTATCGGGCTCTTGCATCAGATCAACGAGCGAGAGCCCGATACGCCCAAGACGACCAAACCCAACAGTTCCTCCAAGCTGAAAATGAGCTGATTACCCAGCTCAGTGCGGTGCTGGGCTCCCAACGCAAGGCGCTGGCGTTGGCTGGGCTCTCACGCTCGACGTGGCACTACCGTCACCACCGCCGGCCCGCTCGTGCTGATCCGATCCCGCAATCACAGCGAGACTACCCCTCCAGGCTCAGCCGGGGTGAGCGCGAGCAGATCGAAGAACGCATCCTCGATGGTTGGTCGAAACAGGTCTCGGTAGATCACTCCTTTGCCGCAGCCTGGGACGAGGGTGTGATGCTGGGCTCGCGGCGCAGCTGGTGGCGGATCGCTGGTGAGCTGAAGTATCAGGCACTGCGCCCGAAGATCCCCACCCACGCCGGTCACAAGAGCCCGCGCCCAGTCCCGGTGGTCACCGCTACCGCCCCCGGGCAGGCGTGGTCCTGGGATATCACCGATCTGTTCTCCCCGTGGCGTGGGATCGTGTTCAAGGCCTACAAGATCACCGATATCTACTCCCGCCAGATCGTGGGCTGGCGGGTGGAAGAACGCGAAGCCGATCATCTCGCCGTAGACATGTTCGCCACCGCGATCGCTGAGCACGGTGCACCCGAGGTCGTCCATGCCGATTCCGGGGCAGCGATGCGTTCCAACACCCTGCGCGCGGCCCTGACCGAGCACGGAGTGCGGCTTTCGCATAACAGGCCCTATGTCTCCAATGACAACCCATTTTCCGAGGCAGGATTTCGCACCATGAAGTATCGGCCCTCGTACCCTCGAATCTTCCAAACCCTACAAGCGGCCAGAACCTATCTCACCGACTACGTCAAGTGGTACAACACCGAGCACAAGCACTCGGGGATCGCGCTGTTCACACCTTCTCAAGTCGCAGACGGGTCTTGGGAGCAGGTATGGCAGATACGCGATCAAGCACTGCAGGACTACTACGAGCAACACCCACACCGCTTCCGCATCAGACCCCGCACCCCGATACCAGCGAAGCTAGTCGGCATCAACCTTCCAACCTGACTCACCACAGGTTGACACCCTGCG
>NZ_AJXN01000084.1 GCF_000286355.1 Kocuria atrinae C3-8
TCCGCGCGGGGAGGCCCCGGCCTGGAACAGGAACGGCGTGCGCTGCGGTGTTGGCGCGACCAGGGCGGGCGCCTGGACGTCGAAGTACTCGCCGGAATGTTCCGCGCCCTTGACCTTCTCGGGGTCCACGACGACGCCGCTCGCGGCGTCCGCGACGTAGGCATCGTCCGCGTAGGAGCCCTCCCACAGCGAATAGACCACGTCCATGTATTCGTCGGCGCGGTCGTAACGCTGGTCGTGGGGCAGCTGCTGCCCCAGACCCAGATTGCGCGCGGCAGACTCCTGATAGGAGGTCACCACGTTCCACGCGATCCGCCCGTCGGTCAGGGCATCCAGGGTGGAGAAGCGGCGCGCCAAGTCGTAGGGCGCCGCGTAGGTGACCGAAGCCGTGACACCGATATTGAGGGTGCTGGTGGCCTTGGCCAACAGCGGGGCCAGGATCAACGGATCCAACTGGGGAACCTGCACGCCACCGCGCAGGGCGGCGTCCGCGGAGCCGCCGTACACGTCGTAGAGTCCCAGGACGTCGGCCAGGAACAGGCCGTGGAAGCCCGCGTTCTCGATGATCTGGGCCTCCCGCTCCCAGTGGGACAGTTGCGCGTAGTTACGCGACTCGTCCTCGGGGTGGCGCCACAGTCCGGGGGACTGGTGGACGGGCACGGGCATTTCGAAGGCATTGAGCAGCAAGGGGCGGGGCAAAAGGGATCCTTTCGGGTTGGTACTGGCGCGTGTGCGGGTGGTGCCGAATCAGTACTGAGCGTTCTCGGGTGCGTCGGTCACGGTGTCCTTGGCCATGCGGCCGGTGACCACGGAAATCACGGCCAGCAGGCTCAAGTAGCCGCACAGCAGCCAGGGGGAGCCGCCGGTGGCCACGAGCCACGCGGCGATCATCGGGGTGAGGCCGCCGGAGAGGATGGTGCCCACCTGGTAGCCCAGGGACACTCCGGAGTAGCGCAGGTGCGTGGGGAACTGCTCGGCGAACAGCGCGGCCTGGGGGCCGTAAATGCTGTCGTGCAGCACGGCCATGCCGATCAGGTAGACGAGCGGCAGCAGGGCCAGCGGTCCGTGGTCCAGGTAGTAGAAGTAGGGCCACACGAATACGCCGATCGCGGCCGCGGCGATGATGGAGATGCGGCGGCGTCCCACGCGGTCGGAGAGCCAACCCCAGAACGGGCCGCCCACCAGGCCCACACCGGCAGCGATCAGGATGGAGATCATGACCCACTGGCTCGCACCGCGCTGCTGCGTGACGTAAGTGAGCGTGTACACGGTGAGGATGGAGAAGATGGCCGGCTGGATCATGCGCTGACCGATGCACACGATCACGCCGCGGGTGTGGTTGGTGAGCACCTCACGCACCGGCGACGTCGCGGCGGCCTTCTCGCGCTTGACCTCCTGAAACTCCTCGGCGTCCTCGATGCCGGCGCGGATGATCAGACCGATGATCACGAGCACAGCGGAGAACAGGAAGGGTACGCGCCAGCCCCACGCCTGGAACTGCTCGGCGGTGGTGACGCCCTGCATGATGGCGAAGAACGCGGTGGCCAACAACATGCCCGCCGCCGAACCCACCTGGGTGAAGGAACCGAACAGACCTCGCAGGCCCTTGGGTGCGTGTTCCACGGAGAGCACCGCGGAACCGCCCCATTCCATGCCGGCGGACAGCCCTTGGGCAATGCGACAGGCAACGAGCAGGGCTACGGCGAACCAGCCGATCTGCGAGAAGCCCGGCAACAGGCCGATCACCGTGGTGGCCACGCCCATGATCAGCAGGGACGCGACCAACAGGGCCTTGCGGCCGATCCGGTCACCCAGGTGCCCGGCAATGATGCCGCCCAGGGGCCGGAAGAAGAACGCAATGGCGAAGGTCGCGAACGAGGCAATGATCGAGCCCACGCCCGAACCCTGCGGGAAGAAGTAGTGGCTGAAGACCAGGGCAGCGGCGGCACCGTAAAGGTAGAAGTCGTACCACTCGATGGTCGTGCCCACGAAGGACGCGGCAAGCACGCGCTTCTTGTCGCGCACTGCCGATCCCACGCTCGCGAGCGCGTGACCCGTGGCGGGTTGGGTCTGCCGGGGTGATGATGAATCGGTGACCGTGGGCACCGGGGCGGTGGCGGGGGCCATGACACTCCTCATGACGGGGCGCCACGGAAGAATGTTGGGTGAGCCGGACGCCGTCCTTGCCCGTACCGGTACTGATCACGGGCCGAATCATCACCTGGGGCACCCCACGACAGCGTCTGAGGGTTGCCGTCCGGCCAGCCAGGGCTTCGCACCGGAACTCGTGATTCTTGTCGCGTGAACCTAACCACACGATCGTTGAGCACCACAAATGATGAAGATTTGTGACCGCCCCGGGGATGCCTCTCGGGATGGCTCGCGAGGGGTGCGTCCTCCTGTTTCCGTCCGTCCCGGGTGCCTAGAATGGGCCTATTCCCCGGGTGCCGGGGACAGGCACCGTTGTCGAACGAACACAGGGAGCCGACCATGCCTGAGCCCGCCGCCGCCAATGCACTGGTGCTCGACCGACCCGAGGTCATCGTGGTCGACATCGAAGGCACCCTTTCCTCCACGTGGTACGTCCGGGACGAGCTCTACCCCTACTCCCGCAAACGCTTCACCAGCTACTTCGAGGAGTACTCCCACAAACCCGAGGTCGCTCGCGCTCGCCGGCAGATCATCGAGATGGCCGGACTGGACAGTTCCGCCACTGCAGAGGACCTCACGGGCGTGCTCGAAGCTGGATGGACGAGGGGGAGATGCCCGCCCCGCTGCGCACCATGCACGCGTTGATCTGGCAGGAAGGCTTCGCGGCCGGGGAGTTCGTCTCGCCGTTCTTCGATGACGCGATTCCCGCGTTGCGCACCTGGTCCGAACAGTCGATCCCGGTCTTCATCTTCTCCAACGGCACGCTGCCCGCCCAGCGCGCGTGGTTCACCCACTCGCCCGAGGGCAACCTGATTCCCCTGATCAAGGGGCACTTCTCGCTGGAGTCGGCCGGTTCCAAACACGAGGTGAGTTCGTTCCGCAACATCACCCACGACGTGGCCGAGGCCCTTGGCAAACCGCGCGAGAAGTTCCTGTTCTTCTCCGACCAGGTGGAAGCCCTGGACGCTGCCCGCCAGGCCGGGTGGGACACCGTAGGAGTGCGCCGCCCCGGTGACCAGTTCTACGACGCCGGCGTGGGGGATCATCCCGAGATCCAGCGTTTGAATCAGGTACGGTTCATCCGTCGCTACGCGTCCCGCTAGCGCGATCGGGAGATTTCAGACGGGATAGCTTTCACCGTGAACAACACCACCATGCGCCCCGGGGCCGGGCGCGCACTTTTCGCTGCCGTGGCCGGAACCCTCATCGAGTGGTACGACTACGCCTTGTACGGCACGGCTGCTGGGCTGATCATCGGCCCACTCTTCTTCGCCGGAATGGACTCCGGTGCTTCCTTGGCCGCGTTCGCGACCTTCGCGGTGGGCTTCGTGGCGCGCCCGCTGGGCGGTGTGCTGGTCGGTCACCTGGGGGACCGCTACGGTCGCCGCCCGGCCATGCTGCTCACCGTGATCCTGATGGGTGTGGCCACTGTGGGCATCGGCCTGCTGCCCACCTACGCCGCGATCGGCGTGGCCGCCCCGGTGTTCCTGGTGCTCCTGCGTCTGCTGCAGGGCATGGGTGCCGGTGCCGAGCTGGCCGGGGCCATGACCCTGGTCGCGGAATTCGCCCGCCGCGGCGTCGTGGACTGATGACGTCGCTCGTGCTCGCTGCGCCCCCGGCCGGCATCGTGCTGGCCACCGGCGCGTTCCTGTGGGCGGCGTCGCTGGGGGACCAGGTGCTGTTGGACTGGGCGTGGCGTTTGCCGTTCCTGGCCTCGGCGGTGCTGTTCGCCCTGGCGATCTTCATTCGCGTCAAGCTCGAGGAGAGCCCCGAATACCTGGCCGCGCTCCATGCGGCCAAAGAACGTGGGGAACGCCGCAGGGTGCCAGTGGTGGCCCTGATGCGTGAGCACTGGCGCGCAGTGGTCGTGGGGTTCTTCGCGATCACCGGGCACAACGCGCTCAACTACATCCTGGCCGTGTTCTCCCTGTCCTTCATGACCTCACCGGCCGTGGGCATGGACCGGGGTTCTGCCTTGACCGCGGTGATCATCGGTTCCGTGTGCGGTGTGCTGGCCACCCCGTTGGGCGGTCTGGCTGCGGACCGGTTCGGTGCCCATAAGGTGTTGGCCTTCGGCTCGCTGCTGGGCGCGACGGGTGCGTTCCCGCTGTTCGCGGCGCTGTCCTCGGGCAGCGCTGCGGCCGCGACCGTGGCCATTTCCGTGGGCTACGGCGCGGTGATCGCTTGCACCTCCGGTTCCCAGGGCGCCTACCTGGCGGGCCTGTTCCCCGCCGCCGAACGCTTCAGTGGCATCGCCCTGGCCCGTGAGGCCAACGGTGCCATCGTGGCAGGATTCACCCCGCTCATCGCGGCCACCCTGATCACCGCCGCCGGCGGACAGACCTGGGCCGCAGCACTCTTCCTCATGGCGTGCTGCGTGATCTCGGTGGTGGGCGTGCTGCTGGGCAAGCCTGGCCGCTACACCTCATAACCACGCCCTCCTTCACAGTCACGACTGCACGGTCATCACGACGTCGCTCGGTCCCCACGGCCGGGCGACGTCGCCGTTTCCGCGTTCTTCCGATGCCTTCCCGGGTCGTTCCGGGCCTGCCCCTGCCTTCCCGGGTCGTTTCGGGGCGGGCCGCTTATGCGTGTCAGCGACCCTTGGCACTCTCACAGTACTCGAATAAAATTTCGAATACACCGGGAGGGTGAGCGAGTCATGACGGTACTGACTGCAGTGGAAAATACGTGCCTCACGCGGGAGGATCCGCACGATGCGGTGCGGATCCATGAGGGTTGGGGGCAGCCCTGCGAGGTGCACTGCGATGAATCGGGTGCCCCGTGCGAGTTGGTGTTCCGGGGCAGGCTTCATCGTGTCACGGCGCCGCCGCAGCGTTGGTACGAGCGTCGTCGCTGGTGGGAGCTGGAAGAACGAGTTCCACGGGACAGCGGGCAGTCCGTGGTGGATCGGCAACGCTGGCGCGTCCAGGCTGCGCAGCGCGGAGCGGTGGAGGCCCGCACCCTGGAGTTGGTGCGTCACGAGATCACCGGTCAATGGTGGCTCGTGGCTGACCAGGCGGTTTGACATTAATCGAACAAAGTTTCGAATATGAGGTATGCATTTCCCTCATTTGCGCGTGGCCTCCGCCTACAGCGCGCACTACGGTGTGGCTCGCCCCCAAGAGCTCGCCCAGGTAGCGGCGTCCTACGGGGCGCAGGCCCTGGCGTGCACCGACAGGGACGGGTTGTACGGGGCGGTCAAACATGTGCTGGCCTGTCAGCAGCATGGTGTCGCACCCGTGCTGGGAGTGGACCTGGCGTTATTGGGTCCGGTGGCGGCGTCGGCGGGGAAACGCGCTCGCGCCGCTGCCGGCCCACAAGGTCAGAACGGTCGTCCCGGGCGGGGCACCGTGCCGCCGGCCCGGGTGATC
>NZ_AJXN01000085.1 GCF_000286355.1 Kocuria atrinae C3-8
CACCGTCCTCATGGTCGAGGCCTCCGAGCAGCGTGCTCAGTTCCGAAATCGGACCCTCGCCCGGCAACGACTAGCAAACCTCATTCGGGAGGCGCTGGCACCTCCCCCGCCCGCCCGACGGGCCACCCGGCGCACCCGCGGATCAGTGCGCCGTCGGCTCGCGGCCAAGCAACGCCGCTCCGAGATCAAGGCGACCCGGCGGCGTCCGAGGGGCGATTGACTGGTTCCGGGAGCTTCTACGGTAGGCCCGCCATCGGGCCGTTTGCAGTGGAGCAATACCCTCGAGTCGCTATCGAAGAGCACGCCGCTCAAGCCTCAGCTCGTACTGGCTTTGCAAGTTCATCCATAATTCAGCGAACGTCCCGAAGTACTTGGCCAACCGCACCGCCGTATCCGGGGTGCTGCCGCGCTTACGTTGCACGTTACAACCCGCACCCTTGACGTGCTGCGAATGCCAGATTCGTTGAGTGGCATGACTGCAGAACGATCTGATCAATTGGTCATGCAAAGGGGCATCGCGCCAATAGGGCTAGGCGTCAACCCGAAACCTCACTTGGAGGTTCTCGTTGGGCCACAGAGATCCGGCGGCATGGCCCATCAGGAGTTTCGGGTAGTAGGTCCATGCAAACCAAGGTGCTACGGGCGACCTCCCAAGTGATCCGTCGAGACATAGACCTCCGGCTGCCAGCGCCACTCCAAGAACTCTTCGTTGCGAAGGGCACGATCGGATGGCTGCAGTAGATAGAACCATGTAGCTGTAGTGCGCCGCGGCCCACACAACCCCTGGACGTACACCACGGAAACTTCGATCCGCCCAACCCACCACACCCGGATGTACATGCAAGGCAGCAAATGTCAGATGTTCCATAGTTCCCTGGCCCGCGCGCTCGTACCATCGGACGCAGGCACGAGTGTTGTTGACATATGTTCCGCCAACCAGATCAGCTGCCATTACGGCCATGATCATTGCAATTTTTCCGTTTGCCCCACGTCGCTTAGCCCGCAGCCCGGCTCCGATCAGTCCAATGACAGCGGAGCCAATGGCAATGCAGTTATCCACACGTGTCGCCTCAGGGCCCACAAAATTACCCCAAGCACGTTTGATCGATCTGAATAACTCGCTCATTTCGGGCCTCCAGCGGTCACCCCGTTATACCTCAACCCAATACCCCACCAACTTCCCTAGTCAAGCAACATCTGGATGACAAACATGACCACTGAACCGTCCTGGGTATTGTTCCGGTCCGTTATTGAGAGGATTGGACCCATGCCCCAGAAGTATTTCGAGCCGTTTCGTGCCCGTGCGGTGCGGATGGGCCTTGATCGGTTGGAACACGATGATGCTCCTAGTCGGTACGTGGTGATCAAAGAGACCGCCCCAAGGCTGAACATTGCGGTTGAGACGCTGCGACGGTGGGTAGAACAAGCAGAGATTGACGCCGGTAAATGCCCGGGGGTCTCCAGCGACGCCCAGGCCGAGATCCGCCGACTCAAACGTGAGAACTCGCCAACTGTGGCGGCCAACGAGATTCTGAAGTCGGCCTCAGCTTAATTCGGACGCCGAGTCCTCCCGACCCACGACGAGATGATCGCGTTCATTGATCTGTATCGCGATCAGTTCGGGCTCACACCAATCTGTCGCACCCTGGGTGCCACAGAGTGTGGGTTCATCACTTCCCGCGGCTACCTTGCCGCTAAAACGCGGCCGGCCAGCGACCGGGCCATTCGTGATACGCAGCTGATCGAAGTCATTGCCCGGATCCACCAGGACTATTACTTGCGTCTACGGGGCCCGGAAGATCTGGCATGCGATGGCCCGGGAAGGCTGGCAGATCGGAGGTGACCAGTGCGCACGCTTGATGCGTAAGGCCGGGTTGGTCGGTGTGGTTCGAGGTCGCTGCCCACGAACCACCGTCGTCTCGAAGGCCGCCGATGCACGCGGGGGATCTGGTCAATCGGTGTTTTACCGCCACCGGGCCGAACCGGTTGTGGGTTGCTGACATCACCTATGTGCGCACTACCAGTGGGTTTTGCTACACCGCTTTCATCACCGACGTGTTCTCCGTCGCAGATTGTGGGATGGCGGCCAGGGCCACGTGCGCACCGAAGCGCTGCTCTTGGAAGCATTGGAACACGCCCTGAGCACGGCACAGGATCGGGCGCTGGATCAGTTGGTGCACCACAGCGATCGGGGCAGCCAATACGTCTCGATTCGCTACACCGAACACCTGGCGAAGCCGGTGTGCAAGCCAGTGTGGGCTCCGTCGGAGACAGTTACGACAATGCGATGGCCGAGACGGTCAACGCGCTCCATAAAGCGGAACTGATTTACGCCCGGCCTGCATGGCCCTCCGTGACCGAGGTTGAGTTCGCGACGATGAACTGGGTGCATTGGTGGAACCACGACCACATCCACGATTCCTTGAACTACCGAACCCCGGTCGAGATCGAGAACGCCTATCATCAAACCCACGAGAGCTCACCAGCACTCGCGTAATGAATCGGCCCGGGTTTGATGCCGCTGCTGTTTGAGTCCGGAAGGATGGGCAGCATGCCGAAGGCGGTGCCGGTAATGGTCTGCGCTCCGTCCGGGTCGTCGGCCGCCGGCGAACCACGGAGGTCCAGGGCAGGCAGCGGGGTCGTTCCTGTGCCGGCATCGTAGCGCGGGCGCGCCGGGGTCAGCGCAACCAGAAATCGGTGCGGGCCTTTGGAAGCTAGCCCACGCCATCTACACATGCGGCAAGAAAAACGGGACTGCCGCACGATCAGGTCAAGATGCCACCTATCCATGCGGCAGTCCCGAAATGCGCCCGAAATCGATCGTGACTTGCAGCTTTACACGTTGAATCTAAACTCGACCGAGTTTCGATGATTTCGGAACATTTGGTGCTAAGGCTGTTCCCGCGCAGTTAAATAAAGCCTGACATGGGCGTTTAATACAAGTTAGTAAAACTCAGAGGACACATGCGCCAGTTGGAGTGCCTCGGACCAGATTAGCATCTGGGGTTATGGCAGAGTCGCGATGAGGGCAGGCAGACACGTCATCGGACAGGTTGGCGTGACGACAAGGCTCCCCTCCTCAGATTAGAGGTTCGGCCTACCGCCAACGCTGACCCAGTACGGACATTCGCCGTCATGGTTCCCCCAGTCGCACGCGTGAGGACCCTCGTGATGGTGCCACCCACCGAAGCGACCAAGTTCCTCAGACCAGTGCTCACAGCGGATCACCTCGGAGGCACGGCTCGAGCTGTTATCGACCATAATTCGATTCTCTCACGCCGAGGGTTACTGCCCATGCGCCCTCGCGCGGTCAGAGGAGTCGCGTGCGAGAGTGGAACGATTGGGATCGCGAGCGGCTATTCTCCGTCACGGCGGGGCACAACAGCGGCACGCCCGGTGCGAGATGCAGCCCAAGTGGTGTGTTCACGGCTGATCGCTTCTTCCGCGTCGCTACGACGTATGACCAACGCTCCTCAGAAACCGTGCGAAGTTTCCCTTCTTGTAGTGCGAGTTCTTTGGTTGCAACGGAATATGCGGACGCGAGTGGCGTGAATTGCTTCACTGCAACCCAAGCCGCTCCGGCACCAATGATCGCCGCTAAAAGTCCGGCCAAGTCGATTGACCATGCTCCGAGAACTTGACCGACTGCCAGGGTAACGGCCGCAACTTCCGCAACGATGAGAACAAATCTCCACCCATTCGCAAAGCGACGATTCGTTCGAGCCTTACGTGCATACCATCGATGCTGATCAAGGGTACGGCCCTCGACGTAGGCACGTTGGCGGTCTACGAAGGAAAGTTGCCGCAATTGGTCCATCTGAGGGGTCACGACTGCATGCGAGCTCTCAAAGACGATTCGGTCCGACACTTGATCAATAACCTCCACCATGCGCGTTCGAAAGAGGTCCTCGGCCGCTTCTCGCGACATGACCACCGGGAATGGATCAGCACAAACTGCGTAGCGCCACGCCAACGTCTTCGCAGACTCAGCGACTGCCCGACCCTCGTACCAATCCTTCTCAGACTGAAAGACCCACGATGCTAGTTCACTGACCAGCGCCACGATGAAGCCGCCGAGGACCACCCACGACGCCACGCCCAGGTTTCCACCCAAGCCAGCGAATGCGCTGCCGATGGCTGCGATCACGCCTCCGCCAACTTTGCTTGCAGTGAGCGTCAGAGCCCATCTCTGACCCCGGACAGAAGCCGCATCCGCGTCCTTCCAAACGCCAGGCAGATGCTCTTCTGTAAGCCACTGAAGTTTATTCATCACGCATTACGCAACCGAAGGGATCGCGAGTTGTCGCGAAGGTTTGCGAGAACAGTCCGGGCACTGTATGCCTCTTCGATCAAAGTAGCCAGGCCTGCCGAACTATTCGGGTATTTCCACCACCGTGCGTATCCCGACTCGCCATCGAAGTTGTCTTGTACTCGGGCGGGCAGTTGCTTTCCAACGTAATTCGCAGCCGACGGGAGCGTGATCGCCATAAGTCCGCTGGCAGATGACGTCGTGGTGTTTCGGAGGGATGCGGCAATCTCCCAGTCGACGAACCGGCGACCCCAGGTCTCTCGACCCACCATCACGATCGTGACCGTCGTATCCTGAAGATACTTGCTGCGAATCTGAGATTTGATGTAGTCGGCGTTAAGGCTATTGATGATGTCGCCTGACATACTTGCCCCGATCCCCCGCGCGATCAGAACATCCTGGTCATGATCAAAGGTCTGGATGAACTCCTGGACCTCGCCTTCGTCGGCATGATGATAAGAGATGAAGCATTTCCGACGAGTGTTGCTAGCCAATGTTGACATCGAATACCTTTCTAGTGCCCACGCCAGTCGCGTGGCTTTGTCCATCGAAAGAGGGGCCGCGGACATACATCACTTGCCTCGGTGGCGACCGCTCGGCCGTGTGCGTTCAAGCACTCTTCCGATAAGTCGCGTTGAACACGGCTCCGGCGAGCCAGTGCTTGAAACTGCTGTTGTCCTGGAACTCCTTGAAGAGCTGGGTGTCATCTGAGATGAGGCGCAGCATGACCTGGCTGAGAGCTCGATCGCTCTCCACCCGGGCGTTCACCGGGTCGTCGTTGGCCTGTGCGTTCTTGTAGGCCTCGTCCTCGGACACGAGCCTCGGGATCTCCTCGGTGATGAAGCGCTCGACACGATCGGCATCGTTCCACTCGATGTTGCCGAAGTGGTCGTTGAAGCTTCTTACGATCGCCGAGAGCCTCTCGAGCTCTGGGTCCGTAAGGTGGCCTCCGCCGGCGGCAGGGACCGGGGCGAGCGTGCCGTCTTCGTCATCGAGCACAATCTTCATTGCGTTGAGCTTCTCAGCGCGATAAGACTCCAGGTCGATGTTCTCTAGAATTCCGGCGGCGAGATCCTCTTCCTTAGGAGCCGGCAGCTTGGGCACTAGGTGATCAAGGAAGATCGAACGCTTTTCCCACTCGCTGCTGCCATAAGGCAGGACTGTAGAGAGGAAGTTATATGTACGAAGGAACGCCTTGGCGCTGCCCTTGAACATCACCTGGTCCTCTTCATCGGGGAGTTCGATGTACTCAGCGACGCTTGTGTCCAGCAGCGGGTCAAGGTAATCGCGCCTCTCCCCCGCCAAGTACCGACTGACAAACTCATCGACTTGCTCAGGCGTGTAGATGCCAAACGCGTCAAGGTCGTTGACCAGATCGTGCAGCTTGTTGGCGTCCGTCTCTTCAGACAGCACGGTCGTGCGGTAGTACGGCTCGAAAGCGCGCTGAATCTCATCAGCGTCATTGGCAAAGTCGAGGACGAACGTGTCGTGCTTCGCGGGGTGCGCCCGATTAAGCCGCGACAAGGTCTGCACGGCCAGCACACCCGAGAGCATCTTGTCGACGTACATTGTGTGCAGTAGAGGCTCGTCATACCCGGTTTGGAATTTGTTCGCGACAACAAGGATCCGATGCGGATCGATCTTCACCTGCTCGGCGATCGCGTTGGAGGGGAAGCCATTCAAGCTTGCCTCGGTGACTTTCAGCCCTTTGTACTCGTGCTCACCAGAGAATGCGACGACCGCCTTGTACGGGCTCTTGCGGGCTGCGAGCGCGTCACGAATCGCATGGAAGTACTCGATGCACCGTGCGATCGACGAAGTTACGACCATTGCCCGCGCTTGGCCGCCGATCTTCCGCTTCGCGACCACCTGGGCAAGGAAGTGCTCGACCATGATGTCGGTCTTCTGAGCAATGGCGTGCTCGTTGCCCTCGACATAGGCACGAAGCTTTTTCGAGGCGCGCTTCGCATCGAACTCGGGATCGTCCTCCACAGTCTTCATCAGCTTGTAATAGCTGCCGACCGGCGTGTAGTTGGAGAGGACATCGACGATGAAGCCCTCCTGAATCGCCTGCTTCATTGTGTACGAATGGAATGGTCGGAAGCTGGTGCCTCCTTCGGCGTTGGGCACCGGCTCGCCGAACATCTCGAGCGTCTTGTTTTTCGGCGTCGCCGTGAAAGCGAAGTAGCTCGCGTTCGTCAGCAGCTTCTTGCCCTCGATGATCCGGTTGATCCGGTCCTCGACGGTGTCTTCGTCGTGGGTCTCGATGCCGCTGAGTGCGCTCGAGACGGCCGCCGAAGTCTTCGACCCCTGGGACGAGTGCGCCTCGTCGATAACGATGGCGAACCTACGGTCACGATGGTCCGCTCCGATGTCATCCAGGATGTACGGGAACTTCTGCACCGTGGTGACGATGATCTTCTTGCCCGCCGTGATCGCCCGCCGCAGATCTCCGGACCGGTCGGCATGAACCACGGTCGAACCCACCTGCAGGAACGACTTGATGGTTTGCGTGAGCTGGCTGTCAAGGATGATGCGGTCGGTGACGACGATGATCGAGTCGAACGCGATCCGACCAGCATGTGTGGCCTCGGTGAGCTGGTGAGTCAGCCAGGCAATCGAGTTTGACTTGCCACTGCCAGCCGAGTGTTGAATGAGATAGCGACGACCAGCACCGTTCGCCTCCACATCGGACAGGAGTTGGCGCACGACATCGAGCTGGTGATACCGAGGGAAGATCGCCTTGGAGACCTTCTTGCCAGTCTTCTGGCTCTTTTCAACCACGATCTGCGCATAGTTCTCGATGATCCCGGCGAGGCTCTGCGGCGCAAGCACTCGTCGCCACAGGTAGTCCGTCATGACTCCATCGGGATTCGGCGGGTTACCCGCACCGTCATTGAACCCCTGATCGAACGGAAGGAACCACGAAGAAGCGCCCTTGAGTTCCGTACAGAATCGTGCGCGCTGGTCGTCCAGTGCGAAGTGCGCGATCGTCCGTCCGAAGGCGAACAGCGGCTCACGAGGATCGCGGTCGCGCTGGTACTGCTGCACGGCATCTTCCACGGTCTGATTCGTGATGTTGTTCTTCAACTCGAAGGTGAAGATCGGCAGGCCGTTGACGAACGCCACAAGGTCGACGCCATCCCCCGGGTTACTGACGCTATGATGCACCTGCCGCGTGACGACGAACCGGTTCGCGGCGAAATGCTCAGCAGATTTCGGGTTCCCATTCCCAGGTGTCGGGTAGTACAGATCAATGTGGTGACCGTGATGGTCGATGCCGTTTCGCAAGACGTGGACGACACCCCGCCGCGTGATCTCACCCTGGAGCCGAGCGAGGAACTTGTGACGCGTGGGAGTCTGCGATTCGAGCCCGAGCGAGTCGACGAGATCGGGCTGGGTTGACTCGACGAACGCAGCGAAGTGCTCCAGATCGATCGCGTAGGAAGCGACGTAGTCGCCAGGTGCCCCCGCGGTCCAGCCACCCTCGCTCATCTGAGTGACGATGAGCGTTTCCAAGCTCTCCTCGTTGAGTCGCTGCATGCTCACTCCTCGCCTTCGCTCAGTGCTTCCTCAAGATCATCATCGGTTGCTGAGACCGTGTTGTCGAACGACTCGGGTGCGTGCGGCAACGTCGCTGCGATGGCACGGACGTCGACCTGGCCCGTCACGACGTCCGCGACGAGTCGTGTGCGGAATTCACTTAGGAGATCAATCTCTCGCCTCGTCTTCCCAACGACCGTTTCAAGCTCCGCCGATCGCTTGTGAAACTCATCCACGATCGCTTTTTGTACATCAACTGGGGGCAATCCAATCCAAAGGTTGGCAATCACGCCTTGCCCAATGTTCTGCATCGACTGACTCGCGCCGACTGCACCAGCCTCGATCTGATCACGAGAACTTCTAGAACCCATCGCGAGAGCCAGGAACTCGTTGTCAGCTCGGTCCGTTCGAACCTTCAACCGAAATGTTTTATCCGAGAAGATAAGTTTCTCTCGAGGATTCAACGCCACTGCGGCAGAACCGACCAATTCGCGGGTGTTTGCCCGACTTACGAGCAGATCGCCATGCTTCACTTCGAGTTCGGGCCTAGCTTCTTGACCTTCAGGGAGCTTCTTATTCTCTTCAGAGCGGAAGCGACCATGGTTAGAACAACCGGCCTTCAAGACGCCCCACTCATCGGGGCCGGCGGGCTGCGCATCACACTGAGGTGACCACCCTTGCTCCAGTCCCACAAGCACCTTCTTGACTCGAAGTAGTTCCCACGACGCCGGGACTGTGCTGAGCCAGGGAAGCCCAGTGGAGGTCTGATCTTGCTCAGTGTCACCTCGCACCAACGATTCAGCGTTTGCTTGCTCCTGTTCTTCGAGAAGAGCGATGAGGCGGCGCTTGGCAGCGATGGCCTTGTCGATGCGGGCGTTCGCGTGGGCAAGGTACTTCACGATCGCCGCCTGCTCTTCCGCTGGCGGCAAGTGCACCTCGATGTTGCGCATACAGGGAATATTGAGGTCCCACTGGCCGATCCGAACACCATCAGATGCCGCGCCGAATTTCGCGACATAGGGCTTGCTTCGAAGTAGGTACTCCCCATAAAGCGGCACCGCAAAGTCAGCTTCGAATACGAAGTATGCCGGACTTACGATTCCGTCCACGGGTGCTAGGCCGAGTGATCCCTGCCAGGCCTTCATCTTGTTGACGACCAGGTCACCGGTTCGCGCGATCTTGTAGTTGCTGAGGTCCTCAGGAATCACGTTGTGATTGGCATCGTCCGCGGATCGCACGAACACACCGCGCTCACGAGCAACGGTCAGGAGGGGCAGTTCAGGGCGGTTCCGCACACTTCGCGGCACCAGTATCGACCGCAGAGAGCGCAACCGCCAATCATCCGCCACCCTATTCGCTCTCGGTAGCGAGAAGAGCCCGGCAACCATCAGTTCTTACCCGCTATCTCTGCAATCAGGTCGTCCGTCTCGGCTTCAAGAGCACGGATGTCAGCCTGGATCTCGGCGAGGGTGCGCATCGGCGCGGGCTTATAGAAGTGGCGCGTGAAGGAGATCTCGTAGCCGATCTTTGTCTTCGACTCATCAATCCAGGCATCCTGCGCGTATGGCATGACCTCACGCCGGAAGAACGCCTCAACTCCGTCGGCGTAGTCGCCTTCCGGCTCAGTAAGCGGGACCTGCTCAGTGTCTCGAAGTTCGGTGTCGGGCTCGTATTCCACCACTCGAGTTCGCCCGTCGATGACCGCCTCGTATCGACCATGCAATGGATCGGGCGTTGCCGCGTACGGGAGCGCCTTCTTGATGACCGGGGGCGCGGTCTCGTCGCGCACACCGTCTTCCTTGAGCTGCTTGATCTCCTTCGCGGTGTACACGCGGTTTGGATCCACGCCGACGATGCGCAGCGGTCGCTCGACGATGATCTTCTGGTAGCCGAAGTCGACTCCGTCGAACACCTTAGAGCGATCGGTGTCGTCATACTGGTCGAATGCGGTGAACGCCTCGAGCACATTATCGGCGTCAGTCGCACTAACTTCGACGCCCTTTTCGCCGAGGTTCTTGCGCAGCGGCGTCGACCATCCGGTCGCGTCGATCAGTTGCACCTTGCCCTTGCGACGCTCCTCTTTACGGTTGGAAAGCACCCACACGTAAGTCGCGATGCCGGTGTTGTAGAACATCTTGAGCGGCAGCGCGACGATCGCTTCCAGCCAGTCGTTTTCGATGATCCACCGACGGATGTTACTCTCGCCCTGCCCTGCGTCACCGGTGAACAAAGAAGAGCCGTTGTGGACCGAGGCGATCCGGGAGCCAGTTCGGTCTCCTGCTTCATCTTCGAGATCAGGTTCGCGAGGAACATCAGCTGCCCGTCGCTGCTGCGCGTGACGAGCGAGTATTCGCTGTCACCATCGTGAGTAACCACGAAGCGCGGATCGATGATCTTCTTCGCACCGCCGAGCCGATCCTGATCGGTCTTCCAACTCTTGCCGTACGGCGGGTTGGAGAGCATGAAGTCGAACTCCTGCCCTGCGAAGGCGTCGTTCGACAGGGTGGAGTACTCGGGACCGCCGACGATGTTGTCGGCCGCTTTGCCGTCGCCCTTGAGGATGAGGTCGGCCTTCGCGATCGCGTACGTCTCGGCGTTAATCTCCTGCCCGTACAAGTGGGTCGAAACCTTCTTGCCAGACGATTCCGTGAGGTGATGCAAGGTCTCCTCAGCGACGGTCAGCATGCCGCCGGTGCCCATAGCGCCGTCGTAGAGGCGGTACGTGCCCGACGGGATGGCGTCAGCGATCGGTTCGAACATCAGCCGGGTCATGAGTCGGACGGCGTCGCGCGGCGTCCAGTGCTCGCCAGCCTCTTCGTTGTTCTCCTCGTTGAAGCGGCGCACAAGCTCTTCGAAGACCGTGCCCATCCCATGGTTGTCCATCCCGGCCGGGGAGAGATCGAGATCCGGCGCGAGGAACTTCTCGATCAACGCACCGAGCGCGTCGGCCTTCGTGAGCCGAGGTAGCTGGTTACGGAACTCGAAGTTCTCGATGATCTCCTGCACGTTGGGCGAGAACCCGTCCAGGTACGCCTCGAAGTTCTGCCTAAGC
>NZ_AJXN01000086.1 GCF_000286355.1 Kocuria atrinae C3-8
CCCGCCGACGGCGCGCGTCGTCGCCCGCTAACGGCCAGTTGCAGAGCGTGGCCGAGGCTGCGCGACCGGATGCTGCCCAGGGCCAGCAGGGCGCGACCGGCGCAGACCAGGGTTCCGGCACCGGAACCGAGGGGTGACCGAGTATGCCGATGCCCGCAATGCCTGACCTGATCAACGACCGCTACAAGGTCGGTGAGGTCATTGGTCGCGGTGGCATGGCCACCGTGCACCTGGGTGAGGACACCCGTCTGGGGCGTCGCGTAGCCATCAAGGTATTGCGGCCGGAGCTCGCGGCGGACGATACGTTCCACGAGCGGTTCCAGCGTGAAGCCCAAGCCGTGGCCTCCCTCAACCACCACACGATCGTGTCGATCTACGACACCGGTGAGATCAAACCCCAGGGCCCGGACGGCGTGACCCGCCCGTACATCGTGATGGAGTACGTCCCGGGTCAGACGCTGCGGGAATTGATCCACGGCAAGGGCATTGAACCCGAACAGGCCATCGAGTACATGTTCGGCATCCTGGACGCCCTCTCCTTCAGCCATCGCGCGGGCATCGTGCACCGCGACATCAAGCCGGCCAATGTGAAGGTCACCCCGGACGGCGGGGTGAAGGTCATGGACTTCGGTATCGCACGCGCCGTGGAGGACACCCAGGCCGCGCTCACGCAATCCCAAGCGGTCCTGGGCACCGCGCAGTACCTGTCTCCCGAGCAGGCCCGGGGTGCCGCGGTCGATGCGCGCTCGGACCTGTACTCCGCTGCGTGCGTGCTGTTCGAGATGCTCACCGGCCGCGCGCCGTTCGTGGGCGAGTCCTCGGTGGCCATTGCCGCCCAGCACGTGCGGGACGCCCCGCCCGCGCCGTCCGCACTGAACCCCCAGTTGCCCAAATCCGTGGACCGGTTCATGGAGAAGGCGCTGGCCAAGGACCGCGATCATCGCTATTCCGACGCCGCTCAGATGCGTCGCGCGCTGCGTACCGTTCTCGTCGAGCTGCCGGACGATCTCGAGGCCACCCAGGCCATGGATCCGACCCAAACCGCCGGCACCAGTACCAAGACCCTGCCCGCAGTGGGCGCGGGTGCCGCAGCCGGCGCCGTCGTTGCCGCGGGTCGCAGTGAGACCGCCGAGCAGCCGGTGCAGGCGCACCACGAAGCAGAAGCCTACGAACTCGATCCCGATGAGAACACCGAGGACGTCCCCGCGGGCCGGCGCCCGGGACACGGAAGCCGCGCAAGGAGAAGGGCGGCAACAGCTGGATCCTCCCCGCGGTGCTGATCGTCCTGCTCATCACGGGCCTCGGGATCGGCGGAGTCCTGGGTGTGCAGTGGTGGCAGAACCAGCAGGTCGAACAGCCCGCGATGGTTTCCGTGCCGCAGGTCGTGGGCATGGACCGCACCACGGCGGAGAACACGCTGCGTGATGCCCAACTCGAACCTACCTTCAGCACCGAGAACAGTGATTCCGTGCCCGAGAAGCACGTGATCAAGATGGACCCCTCCTCGCACCCGGTCGAGTCAGGTTCATCCGTGGCCGTGACCGTGTCGGACGGTCCCGGCACCGTGGAGGTCCCCAACGACCTGGTCGGTCAGAGCCTGGACAACGCGCGTAACGCGCTGCGCGAGGCCGGCCTGAGCGTGGGCATGGTCAGCACGGTGAACAGCGCCACCGTTCCCGAGAACGTGGTGATATCTACCGATCCCGCCGGCGGAACCACGCTCGACAAGGACAGCCCCGTGCAGTTGCAGGTCTCCACCGGCCGGGTCACCGTGCCTGATCTGGTGGGCATGTCCCGTTCCGAGGCCGAGGATGCGCTGCGAGCGGACGACGTCCGGCTGAGCTTCAACGTGGCGGTACGCGATTCCGAGGACGAGCCACGGACACCGTGCTCGAGCAGTCCGCTCCGGCCGGTTCCTCGGTGGCCCAGGGGTCCACGGTCACGCTGACCATTGCGCGTCAGGTCACGCCGTCGCCCACGCCCACCCCGGAGCCCAGTGATGAGCCGACCGAGGAACCGACCTCGGCCGAGCCCACGCCGTCCGCCGAGCCGGAATCGGCGGGCAATAATTCGGACGAGCAGGGCGAAAGGCCCTCCGCCGCGCCGTCCCGTTCCCGCGGCTAGTAATCCCACGGACGACGACGCCGTGCTCCCCCTTCTCGGGGAGCACGGCGTTTTCGTCGCTGCCGCGGATGTTCTGGCAAGCCCTTGACGCCAGGCTCGTTCCCTACCTGAAGGTTAGGCGGTGCTGGACTTCAGGGTGCCGAAACTCACGCGGTCATGAGCGGGGACAGCCCCGCGGCCGCGGCTGCGGCACCCACCTGGCCGACCTCTTCGAGCCACGTGCCGAGCATGAGATACCCGCCCTCGGTGAGCACGGACTCGGGGTGGAACTGCACGCCGTGCAGCGGTGCGGTGCGGTGCTTGAGGCCCATGACCACCTGGCCGTCCTCGGTGGTTGCGGTGACCTCGAGGCAATCGGGAACCGTGGCGGCGTCGACGGCGAGCGAGTGGTACCGCGTGGCCGTGAACGGCGACGGCACGGAGGCGAACACGCTGGTGCCGTGGTGAACGAGCTGGGAGGTCTTGCCGTGCATCAACTGCTGCGCGTGACCCACGCTGGCGCCGTACACCTCACCCAGAGCCTGGTGGCCCAGGCACACGCCCAGCAACGGGGTCTTGGTCTGCTCTGCCCAACGGATCAGGTCGGGGCACACCCCGGAATCCGCCGGTGCACCGGGCCCGGGGACAACAGGACACCTTGGTGTTCACCGGCCAGGGCGGTCACCGCGGCGACGTCCAGGTCGTCGTTGCGGATCACCGTGGTTTCGGCACCCAACTGCTGGAGGTATCCCACCAGGGTGTAGACAAAGCTGTCGTAGTTATCCACCACGAGAATCTTCACGGACACGAAAGCTACTCCTGCGCGTACAAGCGATTAGACGGAACTATCGCGCAAGTCTACGCCCGCGCGAGCGGATAGACTGAACGCCGGTTTCACGCCCACGGCGTCTCAAGCTCGCAATGCGTACCGTGGAGGGGTCCGGTCCCCGCACGTCCCACGCAGCAGGAGGAATGATCAGTAGTGTCCCAGCCCAAGAAGCGATTCGGTAAGTCCCGCGAGTCCCTGGAATCCAACCAGAAGTACGCGATCACGGACGAGGATCGTCAGCTGACCGAACTGGCTGCCCAAAATCTTCCCCGCAACCGTCACGCGGAAGCGTTCGAGAAGTCGATTGCCCGCGACAACGCCGGTTCCACCTCCGCCACGGCGGACGGCACGGACGAGTTGGAGGGCGAGAAGAACAAGAAGGCCCTGCGCAAAGCCGCCAAGCGTGACCGCACCGGCGAACCCCAGCCGACCCCCATGTGTACAAGGTGGTGATGATCGGCCTCATGATCGTGGGCCTGCTGTGGATCATCGTGTACTACCTGTTCCAGGGCACCCTGCCCATCCCGGGGATCAACGTGTGGAACCTGATCATCGGCCTGGTCTTCATGATGACGGGGCTGATCATGACCACCAGATGGCGCTGACCCGCAGTTCTGCGCCCGTAGATTTCTCAGCCCAGGAGGCACACCGTGGCCACGCCATCGCGGCAACCGGATCCAGAACCTGACCCTGTAGACCCCACCCGTACTGGGGACGCCGAGGACCTTGGTCCTGAGTCCCAGCAGGAGCCGGGTACGGAAAAGTCCCGGCCGCAGGATTCTGCGACCGGGACGCCCCGCTCATTGAAGACCGCAAGGGCGATGGGGGGAACAAGCGTCAGATCAACGCCGCCCGCATGGAGGTGCGGGTGCGGCGGATCGCACTGCTGCTACTTGTCCTGGTGCCCTTGGTGTACTTCATCGTGCAGTCACTGCGCTGACCCTCTCCCTGGCCCGCGCAGTGACTTCACGTGCGGGCTCAGTTGGCTTCGGGAGCCACGAATTCGACGTCCAGGTCGATGCTGACCTTGTCGGACACCATCACGCCGCCGGCCTCGAGAGCCGCGTTCCAGGTCACGTTGAACTCCTTGCGGGAGATCGCGGTGGAAGCGGTGAAGCCTGCGCGGGTCACACCGAAGGCATCAACGGCCACGCCGTTGAACTCAGCTTCCAGCTCGACCGGCTTGGTCACGCCGCGCAGGGTCAGCTCGCCGGACACGGTGCCTTCGCCGTCGGTCAGGTTCAGGCTGAGGATGCGGTAGGTCATCTCCGGGTGGTTGGCCACGTCGAAGAACTCCTCGGAACGAACGTGGTTGTCACGAGCTTCGTTCTTGGTGTTCACGGAAGCCATGCCCACGACGATCTCGCCGGTGGACTGAGCGGCATCCTCAGCAACGTTCAGCTGACCGGTGACGTCCGAGAACTGGCCGCGCACCTTGGAGATGCCGGCGTGGCGAACGCTGAAGGCCACCTCGGTGTGGGCGGGGTCGAGGGTCCAGGTGCCGGTGGTCATGCCGTTCAAAGTAGTCATGGGGGTTCTCCTTGAAATTGTCGCGCTCCCCGTTCGTCCGGGGAACTATTGCTTGCTTCGGAAACTACTTTACTCGCCCGTGTTGAGATGTCAACCAATTCCGCAGAAAGTATTTATATGATCCGCGTCATAGAAAAACCCGATCCGGAATCGGATCGGGTTTTCTCTAGCTGTCGATGCCGCACTACGGCCTGGGCTTGAGCCGCACGTTGGGCAGCTTGGGCGCCGGAAGAGCGCCGTCGTCGTGTGAATCGGCGACGACGCTCGGGAACCTGCCGTGCGGATCGGCGTCCGCGGCGGGCGGGGCGTCGTCCGCGTCGATCGCGGCTTGCCAGGCGTCGCGATAGGCGACGATCTCGTCGTGGGAGCGGCCCACGAAGTTCCACCACATGGTGATCTGCTCACCGAACGGGGTGCCACCCAGGATCAGGAGAATGACTTGCTCGCCCTGGGGAACCTGGAACTTCAGCTTGCGGGCGCCGGTGGCAATGTGGGCCAGCTGGGCTGTCTTGAGCACGCCCCTGGGTCCGTCGGAGTCGGGGTCCACCTGGATCAGGGTCTTGCCCTCGTCCAGCAGCACGCCGTGCTCGAAATCCTCGTTCAGGTCGAATTCGACCTCCACCGTGTGCTCGGTCGCGTCGACCACGAGCTCGGCACCCAACACGGGGTGGAAGGAATGCACCGGCGAGCGCTGCCCCGCGAATTCGCCCAGGAACACGCGCAGGTCCCAGTCCTCACCGCTGAGCGGCTCAGGGGTGTAGGCCTCGAAACCAGGGTCGGTGTCGCGGGATTCATCCGGCAACGCCAGCCACAGCTGGGCACCGTGCAACACGGTGGTGTCCGGAGTGGAGTACTCGGTGTGACTGATACCGCGCCCGGCGGTCATCAAGTTGATGCTGCCCGGAGTTACGGTGGCCTTGTGGCCGGCCGAGTCCTCGTGGTCGATGCGGCCGGTGAACAGCCACGACACGGTTTGCAGGCCGGTGTGCGGGTGCGGCGGAACGTTCATGCCGCCGGTTTCGGAAACGTCATCGGGGCCGTAATGGTCCACGAAGCACCACGGGCCGATCATGGTGCGACCACGCGCGGGAAGGGTGCGGCGCACCTGCATGGCGCGCGGGCCACCCAGCGGAACCTCGCGGGGGTCAATGATTTCCAGGCCCTGCGTGGGCTCGTCTTCGCCACACAGCTGTTCTGAGGGATCCGGTTCGATATTGCTCACTGGGGGCCTCTTCCCTTGTTGTCCCTTGTCCGGGGCGTTCCCGCGGTCAGATCTGGTAGTCGATCACGGACTGTTGGCTGAGCCCGTGGAACTGCCGCTGGTGGTACACCAGGGTTCGCCCGAGCCCTCGTCGCCCAAATTCTCCACGACCGACGCGTTGAAGACCAGTGCGGGTCCGGCCTTCACGCGAGCCAGCGGCACGGCGCGGAGCACACGGCGCACACCCAACAGGCGGGGTTCACCGGTGGGCAATGACTCCCACGGCATATCGTCGCCGAAACGCGGGGCTCCAGAAATCGAGAAGGCGCGGGCCAAGTCGATATTGTCCGCGTCCAGGAAGTGCACCAGGAACGACTCGGCGTCGGCCACGATCGCGGCCGAACCGCGCTTGGCCTGCAGCGAGAAACCCAAGATGGGCGGTTGCGCGGAGATCGACGACAACGAGGACGCCGTGAGACCCACCGGCCCCTCCGGTCCCGCAACGGTGATGATCGCGATTCCCGCGGGGTGCTGACCGAAGGCGGCCTTGAACCCGTTGATCAGGTTCTCGTCCTCGACGAGTTCCTCCGTGGGCGCCACGAAATCCGCAACCTTGGCGGACGCGTGCTCGGCCTCCCTGCCGCTGGCGGGCACGGAATCCAGCACGTGCTCGTGACGGTCCGGGGACATCTGACCAGCGCTATCCGCTCCGGTTGTCGAATCACCGGGACTTGCGTTGCGGGGCTGATCTGTCATGAGAAGTCCTTCCGAGGAGTGGACGTGATGGGCGGCCTCAATCACTGTGAGGCACGCGCTAGCTGTAACGGGGGCTGACTCTCCACAATTCCAGGCGGCACCGGATTCGTTCATCCGGCAACGCAACAGTCCGTCACAATCACCGGCGAGCGCCCAACGATCTCGTGGCCACGTGAACCCACACGGCTAGCGCAGCGAGCGGTACTCGCGCGCAAAATGCACGAGCGGCTGATCAGCGTTTCCCGAGCCCTCGCCGCGCCCCATACTCACCACGCGCCCCACGAACACTTCATGAGTGGCGGCAGTGTGGCTCGAGACGGTTTCGAGTTCGAACCACGCCAGGGAGCCGTCCAGCACCGGAGTTCCTGAACTCTCCGTTCGGTGGAACGGAATGGAATCAAGCAGGCCGTCCACGGGGTTACCGGGACTCGCCAACCAATTGGCCACGGAACGCTGGGCCGAGTTCAGCAGGCTCAGGGTCCACACGCCGGAGGTTTCCACGGCCTCGCAGATCCGCCCCATGTCGTAGAGGCAGACCAACATGGTGGGCGGGTCGTAGGAAACGTCCGCAAACGCGGTGACCGTGGCCGCGTGGTCCTTGCCCCGGTGTCGCGCGCACACCACGCCCACACCCGCCGCGTGGTCACCGGCCAACAACCGATAGCGATCCACCTGATCGTCCGTGGGTTCGGGGTCCACTGCCTCTACGTCCATGCGTTCAGTGTGACATTCCCGCCGACGACGCCGCGCATCCCCGGCCTGCTGCCTCACCTTTCCCTTCAGGCCGCTCGCCCATTCTCCGGCCGGACCATTCGCTACCCCTGTCCCCCGGTCATCCGCAGCGTGATGTTGAGCCTGCCGCCGTGCTTCATCCCCAACTGTGGACCGCCGGTTCCTGGATACACCTTGGGCACCCCGTGGAACGCGTACCGGGAGGGGCCGCCGAACACGAACAGATCCCCGGAACGGAGCTCGATGTCCTGATAGGGCGCGGTGCGCGTCTCCGTATTGCCGAACCGGAACACGCACGTGTCCCCCAACGACAGAGACACGATGGGCGCGGCCGAGTACTCATCCTTGTCCTGGTGCATGCCCATGTGGGCTTGGGAGTCGTAGTAGTTGATCAGCGCGGAGTCCGGCTCGAAGTTCAACGCCAATTCATTCAGCTCGCCGTACGCGTCCGCCGCGGCCCGTTGGCCCATGTGCACGAGCCACTCCGGCAGTTCTTGGACGCCCGGCCCTGCGCTCGCACCGTACCGATAGGGCCGCCAATTGCGGCCCAGCATGACCGACTGCACGGACATCCGACCACCACCGGGCATGACCTGGTGCCGCATGGGAGAGTCCCTGACCCACACGCGACACTGCGTGACCAATTGAGCCTGCTGTTCGGGATCCAACCAGTCAGGAAGGTGCACCGCACCGGGTGCCGGTTCCTGACGTTCACGCGGTACGGAGAACAATTCGTTGACCTCGAATTCGGCCATATATCAAGCCTACGCAGCACCCCCGACATGGTTAACCCGCTGTTCATGAACCGTTAACCCTCGCTGCTACTGTCGAGTTATGGGGAATAAGCGTCGTGTTTTGATTGTGAGCACGGGACGCGATCGGGGGGCCCTGACGGGGCGCGTGCGCTCGGACGTGCAGGCTGGCACGTGGGGATCGGCACGCCTATCGGCGGGGGAATGCCCGGAGCGTCTCGTGAAAGTTCGGTGCACCATTTCGTGCCAAAACCACGCGGGGATGATTCCGCGTTCCTGCACGGGGTTCAGGCCGCCATCGAGGAGGGCTCCTACGACATCGTCTTCGGTGGCGGTGACGACTGGATGGCCGCCCTTTCCGCATACAAGGACCAGATTCCCGCGGTGGTCGCGCACCCAGACAAGAACGCCGTGGACGCCGGCCTGGACAAAGTGGTCCTCGCAGAAGCGTCCGCAGCCGCCGGCCTGGCCGCCCCGTACACCGTGACCGCGACGCCCGAGGAACTCACGGATTGGCAAGGCCCCGTGGTGGTCAAGTGCCGCGCCCACTGGTCGCAGGGCCAGACCCGCCCCCATCGCATTGATGCGCGCCTGTTCCCGGACACCGCCTCCGCTCAGAATCAGGTGAACCGCATCCTGGTCGCCGGGGCCGAACCCATCCTGCAACGCCCCGTCAATGGCGGGCTGAGCGCACTCATCGGCATTTTCCATGAGGGTCGCCTGCGCGCCCGCGTCCAACAGGTCAGTCCGCGCCTGTTCCCCACCCCCGACGGAGCATCTTCCCGCGCTGTCACCGTGCCCGTGGACGAGGACCTGGTCGCCCGTTCCGAGGACCTCCTCCGCAATCTCGGCTGGTCCGGCCTGGTGGAACTCCAGTTCCTCACGGGGGAGGACGGCGCTCCACACCTCACCGACCTCAACGGCCGCTTCTACGGGTCCATGTCCCTGGCCGAAAAGGCCCGCCCAGGCCTGGTGGACGCGTGGGCCCGCACCGAACTCGGCGAACCGTTCCCCGATCTCTCGGACGGTCGCGCCGGGGTGCGGTACTCCTGGTTCGCCGGGGA
>NZ_AJXN01000087.1 GCF_000286355.1 Kocuria atrinae C3-8
TCAGGAAGCCGGCGTTGCTACCAGGCTCCCGCCGCTCCGGCTCCGGCCGCTGAGGCTCCCAAGCCCGCTGCTGCTCCGGCCGCTCCGGCTGAGAAGCCCGCTACCGTGGCTCCGCAGTCCTCCAACACTTCTGCCAGCGGCAAGGGCCAGGCCATCCTGAGCGCTGCTGAGGGTCAGATCGGTGTCACCCAGGACTGCACCATGCTGGTGACCAACTCCTTGAAGGCCGTTGGCATCAACCACCACGGCTGGCCCGCTAGCTACAAGTCCCTCGGCACCCAGGTTTCTGCCGCTGAGGCTCAGGCCGGCGACATCGCCTACTACGACAACGCTGGCGCCGGTGTGCCCCACGTTGCCATCTACGCCGGTAACGGCCAGGCCATCCACGGCGGTTGGAACGGTAACCAGACCGTGAAGACCACCGCAAACCTGGGCTCCGGCCCGCAGTACATCCGCGTGGGCTGAGTCTAGACACTCACTTATCCGCGGTAGGCAACCGTCCTTGACGGAAGCCACGCCTCGAGTCGGGACCGGTTGTGTACCCGGCCCCGATGAGAAAACAGCAAGAACACACGAACCCCGCCGACCACGGGGTTCGTGTGTTTTTGCGTTGTACACGCGTTGTGTGAATCACTCCGCCCACTCGCCATTCAGCGGATCGATCTAAACTGAGGACCATGCCCACCGATTACTCACGTGCCGCGCGCACGCCCTGGACCAGGAATTCACGTACCTTGCCATCGGTATGGTCGCCGGTGCGATCCCCGGCATCATCGTGGGATTCATCGTGGCCGCCTTCGTGGGCCACGCCGCCATGTGGTTGTCCGTGTTCGGCGGCGTGGGGATTGTGATCGGCCTTGTTGTGGCCACGCTGCTCTATCGCCGACGCCGCTCCAAGGCGTCCGCGGCATCGGCATCAGATCCGAGCGGTCGCCTCAAGCGCTGAAATCTCGTCGCGGACATTGTTCCGCGCTCGTTCTTCCCAGAGTTCTAGGCCTGGTTCGGTGTGGAACAGGGCCGGTTTGTCGAGAAGACGGGTCAGAATCCGGGCGCGTGCCGGTGCGAACTCCGTGTCCGGCACGTGACGGTATTCGTCACGAATGTCGCGTGCGTACTCGGCGTACGTGGCGGTGTCCGCGCCCAGGACGGACAGATCGGCATCAACGAGTACCTGAGCCTCTTGGTCATCCTGGTCCGGCCTGTGGTCCACGGTCACCAGAATCAAGTCGGCCACCCGTAGACATCGGTCCCGATCCCAACCGGCCATGCCGAGTCGGTTTCTCGCGAGATCTGCCGACTGCTGTTCGTCAGTGCCGGCCTGTCCCTGGTACACGGCATCGTGGAACCAGGCCGCGGCCATCAACTCCGGGTGCTCGCGCGGTTCCGTGAGAATTTCGATGGACTCGAGCACGCGCAGCAGATGACTGAGGTCGTGGTAGCTGCGATGCGGCTCGCTCCAGCGTTCCACGAGTTCTTCACTGAGCCAGGGCATGCCCGGGAACGTGTTGTGCCAGCGCTGGTGCAGTGCGGATGCCAACCGCTTGGGGCGGCGTCGTGCGGGCACTCGCATGCCGCTGGCCACGAGGATCTTGACCAGTTCTTTGCCGTCCACGGGAACGGCCCCGGCTCCTACGGCGTCTGCATGGCGGTGCGCCGGGACGTCGTAGTGGTCCAGATCGAAGGCTCGTGGTGAGATTCCCAGCGCTGCGGCGAACGCGTGGAGCTCCGCGACCGAGGTGTCCGAAACCAGGTGCGAAAAGACGGTTCCGTGTGCCGGCCACCGGGGAGGGTCGATAAACAAGGTCATGGCTCCATTGTGGGGGTTCCAACTCGCGGCGGGCGGTCACGCGGCATAAACTAAGTTCTCGTTGCCCTCGTAGCTCAGGGGATAGAGCACGGCTCTCCTAAAGCCGGTGTCGTTGGTTCGAATCCAATCGAGGGCACGAAAAAAGTCCCACCGTTGCCGGTGGGACTTTTCCATGTCTGACTCAGTCGCGGGGATGTTGACCGGGGAGCTTGCCCTGAGCGAAGTCGTTGAGCTTGCGACGCACCACCATGATGTTCACGATCAAGGCCACCACGATCACTGCAGCGAGCAAGGCCCAGCGCGCGATCACGAGGCCCGAGGCCGAGGAAACCAGAGCGGCGTCGTCGGGGGAGGCCACGGCCGCTTCGAGAGCCCGGTTGCCGAGCACGAAAACCAGCGCGTAAGCGAGAGCAACCAACCAGAAGAGCCATTTCACGGCCCGCTTGGCGGTGTTCAATCCGAAGAACAAAAGCATTCCCAGCGCGAACAACAAGGGCGCGAACAGGCCGGTGGTCGCGTGGACCCCGGTGTAGTCGCCCAGCCCGGTGTCGCCGATGGCTTGCGAGAACTGCGCGATGTACGACTGATCGAAGCCGCCGAACTGGAGCTCCGGAACGCTCATGCCGCCCGCGGCTCGCTCACTGAAACCCGGCAGAACAACGGCGTGGTAGTACGCCCAGATCGCGAGGCCGATCACGAGTGCTGCGCCCACCACGATCGACGCGGACGACGCTTGGCCGGCTCTGCCTTGAGCGCACCGTTGGGCATCTCGTGAACGTGCTGACCGCGACGCGGAGCTGCGGCTGAGGTGGCGCCCGTGCGTTTTGTCGTGCCCGCCGACTTGCCGTACTTCTTGGCCTTTTGCGAATTGGTCATGCCCATGACAGCCATTATCCCCGGTTCCACTGTCCACGGGTGTTGCGGAGAGTTCGGGGACAGGTGGGTCGCGTGGGAGTAGTCTTTGTGACTACGGGTACACACCGGAAATTCACCGGTGACACTAGGTGCCCCGCGGGCACCGCGGAAGGATGGTGACGGTTGTGGAACTTTCCATTGGCCTGCCAGACGGGTTCCTCATGCGTGTCGATCAAGGGTCTGCACTCACGTTGTACGAGACCGATCACACCACCGTACGGCGGCGTATCGACTGCTCGTGCCTGGACGGCGCGGAGATCATGGACATTGTGTGGTCCCACAAGCTTTCCGCCGTGATTGTGGCCGTTCCTTCACGGCACCAACTGTTCCGGTGGGATGCCTATACCGACACTCTCCAGGAGTACGCGGGAACCGGAGAGAAGGGCCGCAGGGACGGTCGCATCGCGCAGGCCAAGTTCGCCTCGACCGTGTCCATCACCGAGTCGGGTGACGGGCGATTGTGGTTCGTGGACAAGGACTCGTCCTCGTTGCGCTACATGGAAATCGACACCGACCGCCCCGACGGCGGACCCCACGTGGTCACCGTGATCGGACGGCACGGCGCGGGGTATAAGGACGGCCCCGCGGACGAGGCGCAATTGAACCATCCCGAAGATCTGCAAGTTCTCTACGACGGTTCCATCGTGGTGGCAGACACCGGCAACCACGCCATCCGGCACCTGGACGTCAATGAAATGGAAGTTTTCACGACCTACGGTGGGCCGGACCAGGACCCCAACGAGTTCGATGACGAGGATTTCAAACTCGAGGCTCCGATTCGAGTGACCGTGGCCGACTCGCAATTGTGGGTCGATGACGCCAACGGGCGGCACATGCTCGAACCCAAGTACGTGTGAGCCCAGCCCGCAGGTAATGGGTGTCTGACGGCCTGGATACACTGGGCAGACCATGGATTACCTCGCAGACAACCCCTTGCTCTCTGCCGCTTCGGTGCGTTCATCCTCCGCGCCCGCAACTCCCGCGCACCAGGGTGCCTCCACCGAGCAATTGGTGGACGGGCTCAACGAACCGCAGAGTGCCGCGGTGGAGCATTCCGGGTCACCGCTGTTGATCGTGGCGGGTGCGGGTTCCGGGAAGACCCGGGTGCTCACGCATCGGATTGCCTATCTCTTGGCCTCCGGGCGCGCCAACCGCGGTGAGATCCTCGCCATCACGTTCACCAACAAGGCTGCCGCGGAGATGCGCGAACGCATCGAAGACCTCGTGGGGGACTCCGCCCGGTCCATGTGGATCTCCACGTTCCACTCGCTGTGCGTGCGCATCCTGCGCCGCGAGGCCAAGATCCTGGGTCTCACCTCCAATTTCTCGATCTACGACGCCGCCGATTCCTTACGTTTGATCACGCAGGTCGCCAAGCAGCACGAACTGGATCCCAAGCGGTTCGCCCCCAAGGCCATTCAGCACAAGATTTCCGCGCTCAAGAACGAGCTCGTGGACGACGAGACGTTCCTGTCCCGAGCCAACTCCACCGACCCGTTCGAAATGGCCGTGGCCGAGGTGTACCGGGGGTACATACAGCGGCTACGGGCGGCCAACGCCCTGGACTTCGACGACCTGATCGGGGAAACGGTGCACATGTTCCGCGCCTTCCCCCAGGTTCTTGACTACTACCGCCGCCGCTTCAAGCACATCCTGGTGGACGAGTACCAGGACACCAACCACGCCCAGTACGCCCTGGTGCGTGAACTGGTGGGCGGCACTTCCGAGAACTACCAGGACGAGACCGGCTTGCCCCCTGCCGAACTCACGGTCGTGGGTGACTCCGATCAGTCCATTTACGCGTTCCGTGGTGCGGACATCCGCAACATCACGGACTTCGAACGGGACTTTCCGTCCGCCCGGACCATCCTGCTGGAACAGAACTACCGTTCCACCCAGAACATCCTGTCCGCGGCCAATTCCGTGATCTCGCAGAACTCGGGCCGCCGGGACAAGAAACTCTGGACGGCCGAGGGTAGCGGCGCACCCATCATCGGGTACGCCGCGGAGAACGAGCACGAAGAAGCCCGGTTCATCTCCGAAGAGATCGACCGGCTGCAGGACGAACACGGTGTGCGCCCCGGAGACGTTGCGGTCTTCTACCGCACCAATGCGCAGTCACGCTCCCTGGAAGAAATCCTCATGCGGGTCGGACTGCCCTACAAAGTGGTGGGCGGTACGCGCTTCTACGAGCGCAAGGAAATCAAGGACGTCATCTCCTATTTGCGCGCCATCGCGAACCCCGCGGACGACATCAACGTGCGGCGCGTGATCAACGAGCCCAAGCGGGGTATTGGCGACCGCGCGCAGGGAGCTATCGCGGCCCTGGCGGATCGGGAGAACATCAGCTTCAGCCAGGCCATGCATCGGTTGGACGAAGCCCCCGGGCTGGCCAAGCGATCCGCCAATGCAGTGGAGAAGTTCGTGCAATTGATGGACGATCTGGAAGAGCTTTCCCGGACGTCGTCGGTCACCACCGTGCTCGAGGCAGTGCTTGAACAGTCGGGTTATCTGGAGGCTCTGCGCTCGTCCAACGACCCTCAGGACGAATCCCGCGTGGAGAACCTGGCCGAGCTCGTTGCCGTGGTTCGCGAATTCGAGAAGGACAATCCGGAATCAGGGCTGGGGGAGTTCCTGGAGCACGTGGCGCTCGTGGCGGACGCGGATCAGATCCCGCAACAGCCCGAACCCACGGACGGCACGGTCAGCGCGCAGCAGATCGCCAAGGAAGTCGAAGAGGCTCGCTCGCAGGGCGTGGTGACTCTCATGACCCTGCACACCGCCAAGGGGCTGGAATTCCCGGTCGTGTTCCTGACCGGCATGGAGCACGGTATCTTCCCGCACCAGCGCAGCTTCCTGGACCCCTCCAGCATGGAGGAAGAGCGGCGTTTGGCCTACGTGGGCATTACCCGTGCCAGGCAGCGCCTGTATCTTACGCGCGCCGAATCCCGCTCCATGTGGGGCCAATCGCAGTTCAACCCGCCCAGCCCGTTCCTGGAAGAAATTCCGGGAGACCTGCTGGACTGGAAGCGGGAAGGTTCAGCATCCTCCGGCATGGGCTGGGGGTCACCCATCCACGCCGGCGGAGATCGTCGGGACACCATGCGTGGTTCGTCCTGGGCGGCCGGAGCCGGATCGGGAGCGTCCTTCTCGAGGCTTGGAGCGGCGTCGGCGGGGCGCGTGCAACCGCGCAAGGAAATCCCCGCGCTGTCCGTGGGGGACGCCGTGGAGCACACGGCCTTCGGCAGGGCTCGGTGATCTCGCTCGAAGGAAGCGGTGACAAGACGGTGGCCAAGGTGCGTTTCGGCGCGGAGGAGAAGCGGCTGTTGCTGCGCTACGCGCCCATCAGCAAGGTGTCCTGAACCGCGCGGGACAATGTGTGTGGCAGAAACCCGGGCGACCGGTCCCAAGGACGAGCACTAAAGGAACAAGAACACCAGTGCGGTGAACACCGCGGTGGTGCGCAGCGATTCTCCCGTGAGCACGTGATGATGCCCAGCAGTAGCGTGCTGATGACTGTGGCAAGGGCCACGGCACTTCCCGCGGCCAGGAACATGATGGCTCCGAGCACCAGCCCGGCCACTATGCCGCCCCAGGGGACGTAGCGAGTTGCCGGAAACGTGAACCGCAATCGCAGGGCGCGGTGGGAGTAGGCCAGGAAACTCGCGATCAGGCACGCCCGACCCACTTGGTAGATCAGCCAAGCGACCATGGGCAGCCACGCAATGGGGCCGTACATACCGTAGAGCTCGAAGTAGATGCGGACCGGTGCGATGCTCCACGAATCCGCGAAGAACACGGGCAGCACGATCGCGGCAAGGACGGCGGCAATGAAACACACGAACGTCTTGGACCACGTTCGATGGCTCAGGGGAGTGGCGAACTCTGAGGGGACCGGGTCCAGACCGCGGCGGCGGGACCAGCCGACCAGCAGACGCGCCAGGGCGAGCCAGGCCAGGCCCAATCCGACCCAGAAAAGGATCTGCAGCGCCAGGGGGTAATACGTGGCAATGTCGCCGGTGACCGTGAGTACGGAACCATCGACCACCAACTCAAGGCCCAGACCAACGAAGGACATGGTGGCCAGAGCGGTCATGAACCCCCGGTCGGCTGGCCGGGCATCCCACACATCGGCACGTTCCACGCTACGCATGGCCACCAGTCAATCAGCAAACGCGGGGCAATCGACGAATTGCGGCGGGTGAAGAGCTTGGCATCTACTGGAGTGTGACGCGAGTTATCCCCTCCATGGACTAAAATCGCAGTGAGGGCAGTATTGCCGTGCGAAATTTGCGGCCTACCCCGATCTATCAGGTCGTTCTGTTGAAGCTCAGAGCTTGGGCGGACCGACACAACACCTCGACGCAAAGGACACTTATCCGTGGACCTGTTTGAGTACCAGGCACGCGACCTGTTCGAAAAGCACGGTGTTCCCGTGCTGGCCGGCATTGTCGCCACCACCCCCGAAGAAGCCAAGGCAGCAGCAGAGAAGATCGGCGGCGTGACCGTCGTCAAGGCACAGGTGAAGGTCGGCGGTCGTGGCAAGGCCGGCGGTGTGAAGGTCGCCAAGACTGCCGATGAGGCCTACCAGTACGCCAAGGACATCCTCGGCATGGACATCAAGGGCCACACCGTTCACCGCGTCATGATCGCTGAGGGTGCGGACATCGCCGAGGAGTACTACTTCTCCGTGCTGTTGGACCGCGCCAACCGTTCCTACCTGGCCATGTGCTCTGTCGAAGGCGGCATGGAGATCGAGCAGCTCGCCGTGGAGCGCCCGGAAGCCCTGGCCAAGGTGGACGTGAACCCGGCAGAGGGCATCACCGAGGCCAAGGCCCGCGAGATCGTGGAGCAGGCCAAGTTCGATGCCGAGACCGCGGAGAAGGTCATCCCCGTTCTCGTGAAGCTGGGCGAGGTCTACACCAAGGAAGACACCACCCTGGTGGAGGTCAACCCGCTGGTCAAGACCGGCAACGGTGACATCCTGGCCCTGGACGGCAAGGTCTCCCTGGACGACAACGCCGAGTTCCGCCACGAGGATCACGCAGCCCTGGCTGACAAGTCCTCCGCCGACCCCCTCGAGGAGAAGGCCAAGGAGAACGACCTCAACTACGTCAAGCTCGACGGCGAAGTAGGCATCATCGGCAACGGTGCCGGTCTCGTGATGTCCACCCTGGACGTCGTGGCCTACGCCGGCGAGAAGCACGGCAACGTGAAGCCCGCCAACTTCCTGGACATCGGCGGTGGCGCCTCCGCAGAGGTCATGGCCGCCGGTCTGGACGTCATCCTCAATGACCCCCAGGTCAAGTCCGTGTTCGTGAACGTGTTCGGTGGCATCACCGCGTGTGACGCAGTGGCCAACGGCATCGTGAAGGCCCTGGAAATCCTGGGTGACTCCGCAACCAAGCCCATCGTGGTTCGTTTGGACGGCAACAACGTGGAGGAGGGTCGTCAGATCCTCGCAGACGCCAACCACCCGTTGGTCACCTCCGCGGAAACCATGGACTCCGGCGCCGACAAGGCCGCCGAGCTGGCCCACTCCGCCAAGTAATCGCCCACGCGTAGATCTATCAGGAAGAAGACATGTCGATCTTTTTGAACAAAGACTCCAAGGTCATCGTTCAGGGCATCACCGGCGGCGAAGGCACCAAGCACACCGCCCGTATGCTCGCAGCCGGCACCCAGGTGCTCGGCGGTGTGAACGCCCGCAAGGCCGGCACCACGGTGCAGCACAAGGACAAGGACGGCCAGGACGTAGAACTGCCCGTCTTCGGTTCCGTGTCAGAAGCAGTGTCCGAGACCGGTGCGAACGCGTCCATCGTGTTCGTGCCGCCGGCCTTCTGCAAGGACGCCGTGATCGAGGCCATTGACGCCGAGGTCCCGCTCATCGTGGTGATCACCGAGGGCATCCCCGTTCAGGACTCCGCAGAGTTCTGGGCGCACGCCAAGGCGAACACCGGCGCGGACGGCAAGCCCAAGTCCCGCATCATCGGCCCCAACTGCCCCGGCATCATCTCCCCCGAGGAGTCCCTGCTGGGCATCACCCCGGCCAACATCACCGGTAAGGGCAAGCTGGGCCTGGTCTCCAAGTCCGGCACCCTGACCTACCAGATGATGTACGAGCTGCGTGACCTGGGCTTCACCACCGCCATCGGTATCGGCGGCGACCCGGTCATCGGCACCACGCACATCGACGCCTGGAAGCCTTCGAGGCTGACCCGGAGACCGAGGCCATCGTGATGATCGGTGAGATCGGTGGCGACGCTGAGGAGCGCGCCGCTGACTTCATCAAGGCCAACGTGACCAAGCCGGTCGTCGGCTACGTCGCGGGCTTCACGGCTCCCGAGGGCAAGACCATGGGCCACGCAGGTGCCATTGTCTCCGGCTCATCCGGAACCGCTCAGGCCAAGAAGGAAGCTCTCGAGGCTGCCGGCGTGAAGGTGGGCAAGACTCCCTCCGAGACCGCCCAGCTCATGCGCGAGATCTTCGAAGGCAAGTAAGCCGCGCGCGGCCGGTTGATCCGGTCCGCAGACTACGACGCCGCTCGCCCACCTTGGTGGGGGAGCGGCGTCGGCGCGTTAAGGGCTTGGGAGTGGATCGTCAGGCGAGCACGATGGTGCGGTTGCCTGAGATCACCACGCGACCTTCCGCGTGCCATTTGACGGCGCGGGACAGCGCCTGGGTCTCAGCGTCGGAACCGACGGCCACCAGGTCGCTGGGGGTGTGCGCGTGGTCCACGGGGATCACACGCTGGGCGATGATGGGACCCTCGTCCAAATCAGAGGTGACGTAGTGCGCTGTGGCACCCACCATCTTCACACCGCGGTCGTAGGCCTGGTGGTAGGGCTTGGCGCCCTTGAACGAGGGCAGGAACGAGTGGTGGATGTTGATGCATTTGCCGGACAGCGCGCGAGTCAGATCGTCCGAGAGGATCTGCATGTACCGGGCCAGGACGACCAGCTCGGTGTCGTAGTGATCCACGAGCTCCAGTAGCTCGGCCTCCGCCTGCGGTTTGGTGTCCTTGGTGACCGGGACGTGGTGGAACGGGATGCCGTAGAAGTCCACGAGGGGTTGAAGGTCGGTGTGGTTGGAGACGACCGCCACGATCTCGATGGGCAGTGAGTTGACCCGCTGACGGTGCAACAAGTCCGTGAGGCAGTGCGAGACCTTGGAAACCATGATCAGGACGCGGGTCTTCTTTCGGGCGTTGACCAGGCGGAAACGCATGCGGTGTTGATCGGCGACCGGCTGGAACCCCTCGATGAGAGATTCCGTGGTGACCGTTCCCGGGTCACTCATGGTGTGGCACCGGATGAAGAACTCGCTGTTGTGGCGGTCTGAGAAATGCTTGACGTCAAAGATGTCGCATCCCTGATTCGTGAGGTTCGAAGCCACCGCACTGACCAGACCGTAGGCCTCGGGGCAGTGGACGGTGAGAATGTGCTCATCGGGTGTGGACAGCGGCGCGAACATCAGTGGGGATCTCCTAGGACAACAGCGACAACGGCACGTGTGAGGGCCGTAGACGATCCTATCCGTGTAGTGAGTCCCCGGGCGATGCGCGGGCCGCGTATGAGAGGGATATCTCGCGTGTGACAGCCACACGGGTGGCACCGCGCGATGGCAATTGTGACGATGCGGTGCGGAGAACGGGGGGTGTTTACAACCGGTGGCCACCGGAGCGGACGGTAGGAGCCGTCCGGCGCGGGGAGAGGTGCGCCTCTGTTAGAGAACCAGCAGCCACCGGCAGGCGTAAACGCCTCAACGGGATGAAGCCGTGGGCTGAGCGGCTATCAACGCAGGGCATCAGCCACAAAGCACCCCCCAGTGCAAGTGTGGTGATTTATCCCGTGCGAAGTCTCCCGTTGTGGTGGTTTCGAGAACCACAGGTCAAAGAATATCGGAAATATGCGGTCCCCAGTAACCTGCCGATCCATCTGTGGAGTCAGCGCGTACGCACCACCCCACCGGTGAATAGTTTGGAATGAACTTGTTACCAAGTCGTAACCGTTCGCGGGCTAGGCTCAATGTCAGTCATGGCGCGGAACCGGGGGAGTTGCCGCAGACCAGAGCATGAATATGCATATTACATGAGCGTAATTTGTGGGCCGAAGTGGGGACAAGTCATGTTGGGACGTTTAATGCAACTTGTCAGTTCGGAACCGTCCGTTTCGTAAACGACCGCCGGAGGCCCATTTTCGACCAAACCTCATTATGCAACAGTGGTATTAAAAGCCATGCCCAAGAGGTAGGTTGCTATCGCGGCACCATAGCCGATGGCCAGCTGTCGCAGCCCTCGCTTGAGCGGAGATGCGCCGGAGAGCAGGCCCACGCAGCCACCGGTGAACAACAGTGCGAGACCCACGAGGAACATGCCCACGAGCAGTGCCGTGCCCCCGCCGAGTCCAAAGAAGTACGGGAGGATGGGGATAATGGCGCCGGAGGCAAAGAAGCAGAAGCTGGAAGCTGCGGCGCCAGGTCGGTTCCGAGTGCCTGGTTGTCATCCGAGGCGCTTGAGGATTCGTCCTTGCCGGTCTGGTCACGATTGAGAGCGGCTCGTGCCTTGGCGTCCTGGAATGACAGGGACGGGTCGCAGTCGCAATCGAAGTGGCCCAGGCGTTCCGCGGCGCGATGCTCCGCTGCCTCCTCGGACATTCCACGGGCCCGGTAGATCAATGTCAGCTCGTTGGCGTTGAGATCGAGCTCTGGGGCGACCTCCAGGGTGACCTGAGTAGGACGCGAAGCATCGAGTAGTTCACGCTGGGAGCGGACGGACACGAACTCTCCGGCACCCATGGACAATGCGCCGGCCAGCAGACCCGCGATGCCCGAGACCATGACGATGGAGCTGGACACACCTGTGGCACCGATACCCATGATGAGCGCCAGGTTGGAGACCAAGCCGTCGTTCGCTCCGAACACGGCTGCGCGGAAGTTGCCGGACAGTCGGGTGCGGCCATCGGTGGCCAGTGCGCGGATGATCTCCTCGTGGACGGCCTCATCCGCTGCCATTGCTTCCGACGCGTCCGGGTCCTCGCGGTAGGGGGAGCGGGATTCCGCTCGCTGCAACAAGGCCAGGACGAACACTGTGCCGAAGTGCTTGGCGAGGAACATGAGGGCCCTGGAGCGCAGGGACGGTCGGGCGGGCTTTCCTGCATGTGAGCCCAAGAGCCTGCGCCAGTGTTCAGCGTGACGGTCTTCCGCCACGGCGACCTGGTGCAGAATCTCACCCTGCTGGCCGGGTGCGCGGTCCGCAAGGTGCTGGTAGATCGCCGCTTCCGCCAATTCATCGGCCAGGTAACGGCGCCAACGGCGGATCTGTGCGGAGGTGGGTTCAGTGGTGGGCGTGTGATCGGAATGGGGTGATTCTGAAAATCCCATGGAGCCAGATCTTACGCCGCTGCCCGAATCTGGGGTTTCGGGAATCCGAAAAGCGAGCGAACCGCGACCGAAGACCGGGTCGCGGTTCGCTCGTGGGCCTCACTCGGGTCAAATGGGCTGCTTGATCAGCGCGGACGACGCCGCAGGATCGCGAAGGCGGCCACGCCCACCAGGATGCCCCAGAAGGCGGACACGATACCGAACGGCTGGATGCCGGACACCGTGACGACCAACGTAATCAGGCGGCCTCGATCACCGCGGGCTGGTGGTTGCCTGGTGCATGGAGTCGAACATGGAGCCCTGAAGCGCACCGAGCAGCGCCACGCCGGCCAGGGCGGAAATAAGTCCGGGCGGAATCGCAGAAAACAGGGTGACGATCGTTGAGGCAAAGGCGCCGAACAAGATGTAGAAGGCGCCGCAGGCGATACCGGCGACGTAGCGGCGTCGGTGTTCGGGGTGGGCCTCGGGGCTCGTGGCAATGCCCGCGGTGACCGCAGCGAGGTTCAGAGCGTGCGATCCGAACGGAGCGAACAGGATGGAGGCGATGCCGCTCGCACCCAGGAGTGCACGGTCATTGGGCGGGAAATCCGCGGTCTTCATCATGGCCAGGCCGGGGGCGTTCTGACCGGCCGCGGTCACGATGAGCAAGGGGATGGAAATTCCGGCGATCGCAGCCCACGAGAACGTGGGCATGGTGAACTCCGGCACCGTCAACCCGAAATCGGGGGAGACGGCGTTGATGGCACCTGTCAGCCAGGCCACCAGGACGCCCAGGCCCATGGCGACGAACACGGCGTAGCGGGGGATGAAGCGCTTGCCCAGCAGGTAGCCGATCACCAGTGCGCCTGCGGGGGCGGGGTTCTCGACGACGGACGGTGCAACCTGAATGGAGAAAGGCAGGAGTACGCCGGCGAGTACGGCGGCCGTGATGGGCTTGGGGATGGCGTCCAGAATCTTGCCGAACCACCCGGTGACGCCCAGAATTAGGCCCAATACGGCGGTGACGATGTAGGCGCCGATGGCATCCGAGAACGAGAAGTTGCCCAGGGAAGTGATCAGGAGGGCAGCACCGGGGATCGACCACGCGACCATGACAGGCTGTCGGAACCACCAGCTGCACAGGACGCACACGATTCCGGATCCCACGGAAATGGCCCACACCCATGACGCGGTCTGCTCGGTGCTCAGTCCCGCCGCTCGAGCGGCCTCCAACACCACGAGGAGCGGACCCGCGTAGGAGACGACCACGGCCACGAATCCCGCGAGGGTTGCGGACAGGGACCAGTCCTTCCCGAGGGAATACTTCGGGGCGTTCTGTGACGGTCGGGTTGAGGTGCTCACGGTTCTCCCGCTGGTGAGGTGGTGTGCTGGGCTCAGCTCACCATATGGGGTAAATCACAGTGAGGGAAATATGAATGCTGCGTGACTTTATCTGAATTACATATCAGTGTCGGTGGGGCACTGATCCGGGTCGATCACGGTCAGCGTGCCGGTGCGACCTTCGGGGACGGGGAAGCTGCCCGTGCCCCAGTGGAATGCATAGGGGTCGTCACAGGCGCGGCCGTGACGCAGGGCGGCCAGGACCCGGTGGGCTGCTTCCGCCGGTTCGTGCGGTCCGGAGGTCCACGGCTGGTCGGTGGCCAGAGGGTGGTTCCACTGAGCGTTCTCGAAGAACTCGGTGCGGTGCGGCCATGCTTCGGGTGGCAATTGGTGGGCCGAGCTGACGGCGCATTCGGCCCCGCCCGGCCGGTACGTACCCAGGCTGCGGGGGTGTCGGAATCCGTGGGAGCGCCGTCGTATTCGAGGACCAGGAAATCGTTCCACAGGAGTTCTTCGATGGCTCCGGCGAACAGTGCCTCGAGCTTCTCCCACTCGGCGACCGACTGGCACGACTCCGTGACATCGACCACCCCGATACCGGCCCGCTCGAGTCTGTGACGGCCCCCGGGGACTGGTGTCTCCGGGTTGACGGTGGGGGACATGAATTTCACTCCGTAACGCAATAAAACGGCGGCTGATCAGAGGGAACGGTCTTTGCGGACTGTTCGCAGCAAGGTGTGCCGCTGATGTTTACGGTAACTATCCGTACGGACTCGGTCGATACCCCGCGCGATTATGACTCCGGGGCCGCCCGACCGGTCAGGGGGACAGAAGTGAGCGAATGTCGTTGGCGGTGATGGCGGAGGAGAACGCGCGATCGTCATCGAGCACCGCGGAGAACAAATCCGCCTTGCGCTGTTTGAGCTCCATGACCTTTTCTTCAATGGTGTTCTCCGCGACCATGCGGTACACCATGACCTTCTTGGACTGCCCGATGCGGTGGGTGCGGTCCACAGCCTGATTCTCCGTGGCGGGGTTCCACCACGGGTCCAGGAGGTAGCAGTAGTCGGCCTCGGTAAGGTTGATGCCGAAACCACCGGCCTTGAGGCTCACCAGGAAGACGGGGGCCTTGCCGCTGCGGAACTTATCGAGTGCACCGGCGCGGTCCCGGGTGGAACCATCCAAATAGCTGTACGGGATCTTCGCCTCGTCCAACCGCGCGGCCACCAGCTTCAGGAAGCTCGTGAACTGGCTGAACACCAATGGGCGGTGACCTTCGGCCACGATCTGGGGGAGCTGTTCGAACAGCGCATCCAGCTTCGAGGACGACGCCGTGGACTCCGGGTCCACGAGTGCCGGGTCCAAGGCCAGCATCCGCAGAGTGGTCAATGATTGGAAGATCGTGAAGCGGTTGCGGTCGAAGTTCTGCAGCAGGCCCAGGATCTTGGCTCGCTCGCGTTGCAGCCTGCGGTCGTAAGCGGTGCGGTGCTCCTGATTCAGACCCACCTGTTGGGTGTGCTCCAGCTTGGGCGGCAGCTGCAGATCAACGTCGTCCTTGGTGCGACGCAGCATGAACGGGCGAATCCGCGAGCGCAGTCGTGTCAGGACCTCTGGATCCTGAGCGCGCTCAATGGGTGTCTGGTAGTGCTCCGTGAACTTCTTCTTGGACGGGAACAGCCCCGGCGCCGTGAGGGAGAACAACGACCACAGCTCGGACAGATTGTTCTCCATGGGTGTACCGGTGATGGCCAGCTTGAACCGGGCGGAAAGGTCCTTCACCGCACGGTAGGCCTTGGTGCGGGGGTTCTTGACGAACTGCGCCTCGTCCATGATCACCCCGGCCCACGGGAGGGACTGGTAGAGGTCCGCTTCCAACCGGAGCAGCGTGTAGGACGTGAGCACCACGTGCGCGCCACTGGCGGTGGCGGGCAGATGTTGCCGCGTGGAATTCATGGTTTCGATGGTCAACGACGGCGCGAAGCGCTTCAGCTCGGCCGTCCAGTTGGCCACCACGGACGTGGGTGCACTACGAGGAACGGGGGAAGGTCCGGCTCCAACTCGCGCGCCCGGAGGATCGCGGCGATCGTCTGGACGGTCTTACCCAGGCCCATGTCATCCGCCAGGATGCCACCCAGCGAGTGGTCCCACAGGAAACTCAGCCAGCGGTAGCCCTCGTACTGGTACGGGCGAAGATTGGCCTGAAGCGATTCGGGCTCGGTGGGAGCGGGAATTTCCTGCAGGTTGGCCAGCGCGCGTACACCGTTGCGCCACTGCTCGGCCTGGTGGGTGTCGGTGGCGATGTCCTCGAACTGCTCCCACAATCCGGCCTGATACCGGTTGAGGGACAACGGGGCGTTCTTGTCCTCCTGGAGCGAGCGCGCCTCGGAGATCAGCTGTTTCAGACGAACGAACTCTGGCCGGTCCAGGGGGAAGTAGGAGCCGTCCGGCATGAGCATGACGTCCTGGCCCACGTCCAGGGCCTGGAAGATGTCCGAGAACGGAACGTAGTGCTCACCTACCTTGATGGTGACGCCCAACCCGAACCAGTCCCGGTGTTCGGTGGGTGCGGTGGACACGGTGATTTCGGGGGCCCGGGTGACCTCTTGATACGCCGGGATGCCACCGCTCTCCTCGATGCGCAGGTCCGGAACCTTGCGGAGGAGGGGGAGCCAGACCCGGATGAACCGGAGGGCATCCGTGGCGGCGTAGGAGCTGCGTTTGAAGTCCAGCTCCGGAATCCTGCGGTGCACGGCCTGCACCACGGAGGACTCCCACCGCGATTCCCGGTTCACGGGCTCGTCCGCGAGCGGATTCAGTGGGCGGAAGGGCAACCGGATACGTTCGCGGCCCTTCTGGTACTCCCACTCCCACTCCACGCGTTCGGTGAGGTCGTCGTGGTGGACGGTCAACACCATTTCCGGGTCTGCCACCTGAGGTAACTCCAGGGAACCGTCCGTGGCGGTGATGTCCATGCTCTGGTGCAGACGCGGGAAGTAGCGTTCGAAGAACTCATCCACTCCATCACGGGGGATGGTCAACTCCTCGGCGCGATCCAGGAAGGACCGCTGCTGCTGATTCAGTCGCGTGGCCAGCGGTACCAGGTGCAGCGGGAACTGGTTGAGGTCATCGGCGAGCTCAAGTTCGCGGGGCTGCGCCTCCGGGAAGAACAGGCCGTGTCCCGGTTGCCCGATGATGCGGGTCCAATGGAGGGGGATTTCGTTCTCACCCATCACCAGGTGCGGGTACAGCTTGAGGGCACCGTTCTCGTCCGAGGTCACGCTGACCTCGAAACGCCCGGCCGGACCCACCTGAACGGGTTGGCCAGTGCCAGGGAGACCAGGGGAATGTTGAGTGATTCGGCCCGGCTCAGGATGGGCCACAACAGGGGAGACGTGTAGCGCTCCATGTGCAGCTGGTGGCGGTCCACGGCGTAGGAACCCCGGTGGGATTCGGACAGCGCTCGCAGCTCCTCGAACCAGTCCAGCTGGTCTTCACTGAGCCGCCCGGACCTGGTGTGACTGGCCAGGTTGCCCCAATCGATCCCGGTGTGGATCACCCGGAGCGTTGACCCCGGAGCACCGGCCGAGCGGTCAGCGTGACCGGCACGGCATTCTGGTCCTGTTGCCACGCCCGGGGGCCGCGATGTTGGACACGGGACAGGTTCAGTTCCAACGCGACCGACGGTCCGTTCTCCGGATCCGTGACCACCCGGTCATGACCGGATCCCGGGACAATGCGGGACAGTTCGCTACGCCAGTCGGTTGTGAGCCCAGTGGGCCGAGCGCTCGCGAAATGTACGTCACCATCCATGCCAATTACCGTACCGCCCTCCGGGGACACGCAAAGTCCACGTGTGGTGAGGGCGACTGTCGCACGGAGTCTCGCGGCGGCGTCGGAAACCTATAATCAAGACGAACCTGATTTATTTTCACAGCGCCGCAGGGCGCAGACGGAGGATTTGTGGCAGACGCCGCCGGGCTCCACACGGGAGACCACGCCATCGCATCGGGACCCCAAGAAGTTGAGTATCTACGCTGGAACGACGCTGTGGCCAGGGCTTTCTTTGGTACACAGGCAACTGGCGAACTGGTCCACCTGGACCTGGACGACAAAACCCTCGAGAAGATCGGCGCAGAATTCGGGCTTGACGGGCCTTCCGCGTTGCGCGCCATGGCCGATTCCGTCACACCACTGTTGGTGACTGACGGTTCCCGCCGCTCCATGTTCGACGCGTTCAACAAGCTGACGGAAGCCTGGTACCGCGCCTCCAGGCGTCAGCTCAACGACCTCAACAGGATCGGTCCGCCGCCCGTGGTGACGTTGCTGGCTCTGTTCTCGCTGGCCGGACGGCACATGTCCGCGCTCGCCGCGCGCACGGGCAACAAGTCCGTGTCCGCGTTCTACCTTCCGTTGGCCGTGCTGCTGCAGGCCGGCCAGGACAACGCCAAGGCCCTGGAAACGGCGGTGCGCAAGGACTCCGAGATGTACTGGGATGCCCTGCGCTACTGGCTGGAACTGTTCGACGGCCAGGTCGGGCTGCCGTCCGCGTACGCCGTGAACCACCGCCCCGTGGGTCTGGCGCTCTCCCAGACGATGTTCGGCGAGGCCGAACTGCGTCAGCTGCACCGGATGTTCGAGGACCTCGAACTCACCACGGCCCAGGGCATGAGTGCCCAGGAGCTGGCATCTACGTGGACTTCTGGCTCGACATCGCGGATACGGACGTGTCCAAGGGCATGCGCCGCATCTGGTCCAATCCGCTCACCCGCGACGCCGGCCTGCAGGTCGCGCTCGCCCAGTTGGGAGCGTGGGAATCCTCCCGCGACGACGACGCCACGATCGCGAGTGCCACGGAGCGGCGGGCTTCGCGTCACCTGGGTCCGCGCAGCGTGAGCCTGTCGATGACCGACGGCACGGACTACGTGGGCAATCCGATTTTCGAACTCGGTTTCGTGGTGCCCAAGCGCATGATTTCCGGGCGTGAAGTGGAGTTGGCCACCGAGGCCGGCCCGCGCACCATGTACCTGTCCTACATCGGCGACGCGTACCTGGGGATCTCCGCGTACAACTCGCGCATGTCCAGCGAAACGCTGCTGTCCGGTGAGCTCAAACTGACCAACGGAGACACCGCGATCACCCGCAACCCGCGGCCGGTCGTGGTTTTCGCGAAGGACGCCTACTCGGACACGTTCATCTCGGTGGACCACATTCCTGCCGCGTGGCCCTCCCGCATCATGGTGCAGAACAAACCCGAGTGGGTGGACCAGATCCGCGCCATCCTCGATGATTCCGCCTCGCCGGACTACCGCGTGGTCGGTCCGGGCGAGAACGGTCTGCCCGAGGACTGGGTACTGTTCGACGACGTTCAGGTGCTGCGCGCCGGCGATCCGATGCTCACCGTCAACGACAACTTCTCCGGGCTCGTGCCGCGCTTGGTTCCGGCCGTGACCCTGTCCGGTGGCCTGCGGATCCCCGGTGACGTGGACCGGTTCTCGGCACTGCGCCCGCCGCAGATCACCGTGACCTCTGATGCGGACGACCCACTGTCGCTGGAATGCGAATGGCGGAACCCGCACTCGTTCAAGCTGATGTCCACCAAGCTCTCCGCGCCCCGGGTGCCACCGTTCCAGGTGAGCCTGGAGGGTTCGGATCTGATGCGGGACAACAAGACCCTCAAGCCCAACGACTACACGCTGGTGCTCAAGGCCGGGCGCACCGTGAAGCAGCGCCTGGAGTTCCGTGTGCGCGACAGTTCCTTCTACATCACCCAGCGCTCGCTGGGCTACGAGGGTGAAATGGTGCACGTGCGCAGGAACCTCTGTGGCCCGTCACGTCCACCACGCTGGACGAGCTGCCGGACGAGTACGTGCAGGGTTCCTTCGACAACATGGACTCGGTGGAGATGGCGCCTGAGTCACTGGACGTCGAGGTCCCCGAGGTCGCGGGGTGGCACTCGGCCGAGGGTCTCATGTACCCGGAGCGCAGCAATGAACTACCCGCACCCGAGGGCGCATCCTGCCTGATCACCGGCAAGCACAAGGTGATCCTGCCGCCCATGGACCCCAAGGCCAAGCGCCGTGATCTTCGGCCGTTGCCGGCACTGCGGTCTCACCAAGCGGTATCCCGGGCGGCTCACCAAGCTCTCCGCGGTGGGGCAGACCGGAACCGTGGAGTCCTTGCAGTTCATCGGGCCCGACTACAGCGATTACCCGCATTCGTGGGCGCCCTGAAGGACGCGCTGACGTTCCTGGGCGGTGGCAAGCGCGGCAGCCTGTCGATCATTGCGCGCCAGTCCGAGGACTCGGAGCGCTTCGAGGAATGGTTCGTGGGCCACTTGCTGGCCCTGGGGTTCCTGGAGGTCATTCGCGACGGCAACTGGACCGTCCGCCGCTGGCAGGTCTGCTCTCCGGCGCTGACCCAGTTGGTGGACGGCTCCGTGCTGCTCACGGGCGGATGGCGTGCCGAGCAGGAAGAAACCGTGACGGCGGCCGCCGAGGCACTCGGCGCGGACGTCGTGGTGCTTTCGCCTGAGGACCACGCAACTACTCTGCTGCAGGACGTGGACCTGGACGCGCTGCGGGACGAGCTCCCGGAGGCATGTGCGACGTGGTCTACGAGGCCGGGCCCATCATGCTAGACACACTGCCGCCCTTGTCCTCCGTGGTGGAATCGCTTCCGCTGATCGAAATGCAGTACAACGGCGTGGCCGAGCACTTCGTGCCCGAGGACGCCACGTGGGAGGCCACGGAGAACCGCAACCAGGCCGGCTTGTTCCGCATCAACCACCACCATCGCACCCGGTACGCCTACCGCACCGAGGCCGACGTCGCATCGGGCCACGCCCGTCCGGTGTCCTCCGCCCTGGGTAAGCACCTGGCCGCTCGGGACTGCGGTACACCACTGGTCAGTTACGACTCCGAGTTGCAGCTGTTGTCGGTGCCGATCGGTGCCGAACTTCCCGGGCTCTACGCTCGTGCCGCGGTGCTGTGCTCGGGGCTGCTGCCCACCAAGGTGGACGAGGATTTCTCCCTGAACTACGGGGACATCTCCGACGAGTTCGCGAGTGCGTTGGTCGCCAAGCTGCTCGCGTAATCGCGTCTCAACCATCCCGTGAAAGTGCCGCTCTGCTCAGCAGGGCGGCACTTTCTGTGGGGTTCGCCTACAGTGGAAACAGCTGTCACCTGATACTAAGTAGTAACCAGACGCCTCGAACCCGGGTCGTTCCACGTCCGGCCCACACTTGCGAACAAAACCATGAGTGATTCCTCGACCATGTCCTCAGCAAACTCCGGCTCCTCCGCGACCGAGCGGACCGATACTCCACCGGGTGCCCGCCGCACCCGAGAGACAGGATTCCCGTCAACTGGCGTGTCCTGATCGCGTCAGGCGTGCTCATCATCGCGCTGTCCGCGTGGGCCATCATCGCCCCCGAACAGGCGGACACCGTGATCGGCGGTGTCGTGGCCTGGGTCGCCTCCCACCTGGCTGGTTCTACATCCTCACCGCCACGCTGGTCATCGTGTTCGTGGTGATCGTAGCCGCGAGTAAACAGGGCAACATCAAGATGGGCCCGGACCACGCAAAACCGCAGTTCAACATGTTCACGTGGACCGCCATGCTGTTCGCGGCGGGTATTGGCGTGGACCTGATGTTCTTCTCCGTGTCCGAACCGGTCAGCCAGTACTACGCCCACCGGTGGGGGACGGTGAAAACCTGGAGGCCGCTCGGCAGGCCGTGGTGTGGACCCTGTTCCACTACGGCATCACCGGTTGGGCCATGTACGCGCTGATGGGCATGGCTTTCGGATACTTCGCCTACCGATTCGGTATGCCGCTGAGCATCCGCTCGGCCCTCTACCCGCTGATCGGCAAACGCATCCACGGTCTCGCCGGGGACGCCGTGGACACCGCCGCGCTGCTGGGCACGATTTTCGGCGTGGCCACGTCACTGGGTATCGGTGTGGTGCAGCTGAACTTCGGCCTGCAGTACTTGTTCGGTGTCCCCGAGAACCTTGCGGTGCAAGCAGCCTGATCGCCTTGGGCGTGCTCATGGCGGTCGCCTCGTGCGTGTCCGGCGTGGACAAGGGCATTCGCCGGTTGTCCGAGCTGAACATCATCCTGGCCATCGGACTCATGCTCTACGTGTTGATCGCGGGCCGTACGGCGTTCCTGCTGGACGCCATTGTCATGAACATCGGCGACTTCCTGGCACGCTTCCCGGACATGACCCTGAACACCTTCGCGTTCGAAGCACCCCAGGAATGGATGAGCGGTTGGACCCTGTTCTTCTGGGCCTGGTGGATCGCGTGGGCGCCGTTCGTCGGATTGTTCCTGGCGCGCATCTCCCGCGGCCGCACCCTGCGTCAGTTCGTGGTCGGCACCATGACGGTTCCGTTCGCGTTCATTCTGCTGTGGATCTCGATCTTCGGTAACTCCGCGCTGGACCTGGTGGTCGGCGGGGACGCCGTATTCGGTGAGGTGGCCATGAGCACGCCCGAGCGGGCCTTCTACTCCCTGCTCGCCGAGTACCCGGGCGCCACCATCGCGGCGTCCATCGCGACTTTCACCGGCCTGCTCTTCTACGTGACCTCCGCCGACTCCGGCGCCTGGTGATGAGTAACTTCACCTCCAAGATCGACGATCCCAACCAGGACGGCCCCAAGTGGCTGCGCGTGTTCTGGGCGGTCGGCACCGGTGTGCTCACCCTGGCCATGCTCCTAGTGGGCGGTGTGACCACGCTCCAGAACGCGACCCTGATCATGGGGCTACCGTTCTCCGTGGTGATGTATCTGATCATGATCGGACTCTGGCGAGCGTTGCGCGTGGAAGCCAGCCGATCGGCGTCGTCCGTGGCAGCCAGCCGATCCGCCGTGGCGGGTCGCACCGGTCGCGAGACGCACTGGCGCTCGCGCCTCACCAGGCTGGGCAACTACCCGGGCGCCGCACCGCGCAGCGCTACGTCCAC
>NZ_AJXN01000088.1 GCF_000286355.1 Kocuria atrinae C3-8
GCGCGCGGCGAGGCGACCACCGCTGCGCGACCTCGGGCTCGGTCCGAACCGCGCAGCGCACGGTTCACACCGCCGGGAAGAACCCCGATGAATGCAGGGGCCACGAAGCGCGCGAGGGCTTCAATCGCGGCACCCCAGAGGAGGAAGACCAGGCACGTCCACGCCACGGGACGCACGGCCAGAACGCCGTCCAGACCGAAAAACCCGCCCAGCTGGCCCGAGGCGCGCAGCAACCACATGACCAGTAGACCAAGCAGCAGGTAGGCCCCGGGGAGCACGGCCCAGGACTGAACCGTGCGGGCGACCCGCTGGTCCACCGGGCGCACGTGTGCCCAGCTCAGTGCGGCACACACCGCCGAAATCACGGCCAGCAGAACCAGGAGGACGATGGCCCACACGGGTTGGTCGCCGTCCGTCCACAAGTAGGCGACGTTCGAGGATCCAGATGCCTCCGCGAGCCAGCCGCCGGCGCCCGTCACGGTGACGGCGGACAGGTGCGAGAGCACGAACAGCACTCCTGCGGCCATGGGCACCCACAACACCGCCGAGAATCCCGCGGCGGCACCGCCTTCGATGAACGCGTAGATCACCATTCCGAGGCCGGCGAGAACACAGAACACCAGCAGGTGAATGGCAATGGGTCGCAGCACCTGGAGCAGCCCCGGAGCATGCCGCTCCGTGGTGGTCACCACGCGACCGGGCGCGGGTTGAGCGACTCGAACGTTGAGAGCCGAGGCGGTGGCCAGCAACCCCACCAGGAAAGCCACCGCGACCAAGGCAAAGCTGACACCGGTGAGCCGCATCTCAAGGGTCGAGAGGAACAGCGGGACGTCCGTGCGCACCACGGTGATGGCCGTGAAGATGAACGCCGTGAGCGCCCAGGCGAGGCCTGCAATGGCAGCCATGAGCCACTGGGCCACGCGGTTGTCGAGACTGAGGCGACCACTGAGCTTCCGCGCCACCAACCACGCCGTGAGAACGCCGCACAGCAACGGGAGATACAGCGGGAAGATCAGGCCCATCGAGACGCCTTCCGCGCCTCCGCTCACGACCAGACGGAGCGGTGCCAGGAACGCGAGCGCGGCCATCTGGAAGGGAAGACAGATGGCCACCCATACCTGGTTGGCGTCCGTGCTGCTCTCGATCCCAGTGGTCACGTCCGAGGCGATGTCGTTGGAGGACGAGTCCCCGGACAGGGCGAATCCCAGCAACGTGATCAGAAGAGCGATCACCGTGGCGAGGACCGTGGCCAGATAGCCGCTGATTCCCGCGATCACCGGTACGAGCCAGTGCTTACCGGTCATCCCCCGCAGTGGAGCGGGCAGCTGGGACGCGGCCTTCTCGGGGCCCGTCCCAGGCCCATCATCTCCCGGGCCACCGACCGCGGGCATGGCCTTGGTCGTCTCCGAGTCCTGTGCCCGAGGCACCGGTTGAGTCTCGTCGCCCGGTCCGTACGCTGATGAGGGCATAGCCCCTCCCCTTGCTGGCTCTGTCACATTCGCTGAATGTTTCCTGAATACCAGACATTGCCAGAGACCTCCGACACCCATAAGCGTGTGGGCCCTTTAGGGCACATTGTGACGCGTGTATCCGTTCTGACCAGGGCAAATGCATAACCGTCCCGCGCGAGGGTTACAGGTCTTGCGGGCCGAGCGGCAGTCCGAGCAGATACCAGCCGACGAACAGCAGGAACCAACCGATCAACATGGCGATCGACAGCGGCAGCACCAGCGAGATCAGGGTGCCCACGCCGGCGTCCTTCTGGTAGCGCCGCAGGTAACCCAGGACCAGTGCGAAGTAGGGGCTCACGGGGCTGAGCACGTTGGTGGGTGAATCACCGATCCGGAACAGCGCCTGAGTGTCTCCGGGGAGACATCCAGCAGCATGAGCATGGGCACCATCACGGGCGCGAGCAGCGTCCACTGCGCGGAGCCGGAGGTGATCAGCAGGTTCATGACCGCCACGATGGCCACCACGCCCGCGAACATGATCACGGGGTGCAGCCCCAGACCACCGATGAAGTCCGCGCCGTACACCGCCAGAACCGGACCAATACCGGACCACTCGAAGTACGCGGTGAACTGCGCGGCGGCGAAGAACAGCACCAGAACGGGTGCCACGGACACGATGCCCTTGGCCATGGCCTCGGGAATCTGGCGCGCACGGGTCATGGTGCCTGCGGCTCGACCGTAGACCCAGCCCATGACCGCGAACATGATCGCGATGACAATGCCCACGTTGAGCAGCAGCGGGGACATCAGGATGGTTCCGTCCTCCGCGCGCAGCGGAGAGCCGGGGGTCAGGAGCAGGGCCAGGTAGATCGCCAGCATGATGGCGAAGGCGATGCCTGAGTTGCGCAGTCCGCGCTTCTCGCCGGGCTTGAGCTTCATATCGGAGAAGGACCCCATGTCCTGCTCCTTGGTGTCCGTATCCTCCTCGACCGCCTGCCCCCGCTTGGCGATCACGGTTTCGGTGACCACCGTGATGATTCCGGCCAGGACCAGGGAGGAGACGATATTGAAGAAGTAGTTGGAGATGGGAGTGACGATCACGTTGGGTCGATCAGGCCCGCGGCCGCCGTCGTAATGCCCGCGAGCAACGCGTCCGACGCCGTCGGCAAGAGCGACGCGTTGAAGCCCGCCGCGACCGAGCAGAAAGCGACGATCAGGCCGACCACCGGCGAGCGCCCGGCTGCCTTGAAGGCGAGCGCGCCGAGCGGGATGAGCACCACGTACATGGCGTCCGCCGCGATCGAGCCGGTGATGCCGGTCAGCGCGAGCACGAAGGTCAGCCACTTGGGGCCCACACGCGAGACGGATCCGCGCAGTGCCGCCGAAAGCATTCCGGACTCCTCCGCCACCGCGACGCCCAAGAGGATCACGACCACCAGGCCCAGCGGCGGGAACTCCACAAAGTTCGTCACCGCCTCGGTCACGATCTGCCGCAGCCCCTCCGGCGAGAGCAGGTTCGTGACCTGGATGGTCTCATCGGTGGCCGGGTTGACCGCGCTCAGTCCCATGGCGCCGAAGATCCCGCTCAAGGCCAGAACCACACCCGCGAGGATGAAGAACAACCAGAACGGATCCGGCAGTTTATTGCCCACCCATTCGATCCAGTTGAGCACTCTGAGCAGTGCGCCGTCGCCGTTTTTCTGCTTCTTTCCAGAAGTTGCAGGCTGTGATGAGGAAGACATGGCTCGACCCATTTCTTGAGGCGGTCACGATCGGATGACGGTTAAATTACCCGGCGGTCGGCCGCCCACCAGTGATGACGAGCCGTGGCGCACTTGTGCGCGCGAGCATTACGGCCGGTGCGTCCCGCTCCAGCACTGGTCGGCACGGATTAATGAGTGCGGGGCAACGGGTGTAATCTCCTAAAGGCTTTCGTGCTGGACCGCACGATTTTCTGAGCAAAGCCTGAGCAGAATCACCTACTGAAGGTACTCCCGTGAGCGAATTTCCCGCTGCCCTCAAGCGCGGTCTGACCGTGCGCCACGTGCGCTTCATGGCCCTGGGTTCGGCCATCGGAACCGGCCTGTTCTACGGTTCCGCCTCCGCGATCCAGGCCGCCGGCCCCGCCGTGCTGTTCGCGTACATGATCGGTGGCGCGGTGGTGTTCCTGGTCATGCGCGCCTGGGTGAGATGGCCGTGCTGCACCCGGTGACCGGTTCGTTCGGTCAGTACGCCGGCCGTTACCTGGGCCCGCTCGCCGGCTTCATCACGGGGTGGACGTTCGTGTTCGAGATGGCCATCGTGGCTCTCGCGGACGTCACGGCCTTCGGCATATACATGCAGTTCTGGTTCCCGGACACCCCGCAATGGATCTGGGTGCTGGCCATCGTTCTGCTCATCACCGGCCTCAATCTGCTCAACGTCAAGGTGTTCGGCGAGCTCGAGTTCTGGCTGACCATCGTGAAGGTCACGGCCATCATTCTGATGATCGTGGGCGGTTTCGCGATCCTCATCTTCGGCTTCTCGGTCCCCTCCAGCACGCCGCCCGGACTCCACAACCTGGTCGATCACGGCGGCCTGTTCCCCAACGGCTTCATCGGTCTGCTGCTGTCCTTCTCCGTGGTGATGTTCGCGTTCGGTGGCATCGAGACCATCGGCATCACCGCCGGCGAGGCCAAGATCCCCTCCAAGACCATCCCCGCCGCGATCAACACGGTTCCCGTGCGCATCCTGCTCTTCTACGTGCTCACCTTGTTCGTGCTGATGTGCCTGTTCCCCTGGAACGAGGTCACCGGCGAGGTCAGCCCCTTTGTCCAGATCTTCGATTCCCTGGGCATCCCCTACGCCGCACACATCCTCAACGCGGTGATCATCACGGCGGCGATCTCCGCCATCAACTCGGACATCTTCGGTTCCGGTCGCATGGTCTACGGCCTGGCCCAGCAGGGTCACGCTCCCCGCGCCTTCACCCACGTGGGCCGCACCGGCGTTCCGACCCTCACGGTTGCGCTGATGGCGGGCGTCCTGGTGATCGGCGTGATCCTCAACGCCGTGATCCCGGAGAACGTCTTCTTGATCATCGCGTCCCTGGCCACGTTCGCCACGGTGTGGGTCTGGATCATGATCCTGCTCTCCCACCTGGGCATGTCCCGCGAACGCGCCCGCGCCGGCGCCCCGCGCAGCTCATACCCGCTGCCCGGTGGTCGCGTCAGCACCTACCTCGCCCTGGCGTTCATGGCCTTCGTGATCGTGCTGCTCGCCTTCACCCCGGACACCCGCATCGCCCTGATCGTGGGCCTCGCGTGGCTAGTCATCATGACCGGCGTGTTCTTCACGTTCGTCAAGGGCAAGGGTCGCCAGCGCACGGTTCTTCCCGACGACGACGCCGCTGTCACCGGTACCGAACGTATCTCCTAGGACTATTCAATGTCTAGTAACAAGAATCCAAGCACCGGTAGAAAAATCATCGGAACGATCAACTGCATCATCTTGCTCTTTATTGCTGGAAAATTATTTGGAGCTCTTGGCGTAATTTTCCTAATCGTAGCCCTTCTTATCCTCGGTCTAATAATCGAACGTAGAGCAGGGCAAAATGAAAGCGGTCAACAAAAAGTCTCTAGATCACTGTTCGCAGATAATTCAGCACACGACAATGAGACCACAATCACTAATATTCTTAATAATCTGAAAACTCACGTAACAGTGAAGTATGGTCCCGAGGCATTAGATCTACTGGAAAGCAATCGAATAGATTTGAGAGGTCCCATTGAGAGGTATTACCGGCCCTTCACAGATGA
>NZ_AJXN01000089.1 GCF_000286355.1 Kocuria atrinae C3-8
GGCGGCGTCGGGAACCAGGACCGTGGTGGCGAGCAAACCGCGCACCGCCGTGAGAATGGCCTGCGCCGCAGAATCGGTCGAGGTGTCAGGCGATCCGGAGAGCACCTCGACCGCCCGCACCGCCCCGTCGGCAGGTTCAGCGCGGTCGGCTCCCCAGCGCCGTCGGCCCCGGTGGCGACCAGGACATTGACGCGACCGAGGTCCTCGGAGCGCAGGGAGGAAAAGATGTCTGCAGCACGGGTGTGGGAACGGACCGCGAGCGCCTCGGACCACGGCCCCAACGCGGCCCCCACCGCACGTTCCCAGCCCTCGGCCACGCGCACCGCGTCCGAGACCGCGCCCAGCACGGAATCTCCGTGGCTCGCCGAGACGGCCTGCGAACCGTCGGGTTGCGGCATCGACTGCTGCAGGGTGTCCAGGCGTACGGTCACGGAATGGTGTTCGCGCAGCACGCGCTGGCGTTCGGCCTCGGCCTGGCGAGCCGCTGTTTCCGCCTGATCGGCGTTCTCGCGGGCCTGTTCCGAGAGTTCCGTACTGCGAGCGGCCGCTGTCCGCAGAGTTTCAGCGCGTTCGCTGAGTTGCGTGTGCTCCCCGCGAGCGCCTTCGGAACGGCTGATCACGTCATTGATTTCCACCCGCAGCCGCTCGATGTCGGCTTCTGCGGAGGTCAGGCCCGACCGTGCCGAGGTCACGGCGGCAGCCAACTTGGCTTGACCGGCACGACGATCGGCAGCCTCGCGCAGCAACTGCGCGGTGCGTTGTTCGGCGGCGCGTGCGGTTTCTTCCGCCTCGTGGCGCTCGGTCTCCACCGAGGTCAAGTGGTCCCGGGATTCGGCGACCCGCTCTTCGAGCCCCGCGGCCTCCTCTCGGCTGCGCTCGGCCTGTTCCTCGAGTCGGTTCGCATCCCTGCCCGTGTGCTGTTCGGGTTCGGCCGATCCCAGGAGCCGACGCCGCTCCCCCGCCAATGAGGACAGCGCACGGTAGCGATCGCGCACCGTGCTGAGTTCGTACCAGCTCGTGCGCGCGGCGTTGAGCACGGGTGCGGTGCGGGCGGCTTGGGCTTCGGTGTCCTGGAGTCGGGCGGTCAGCTGCTCGAGGTGTTGCTCCAGCTGCTGCTTCTCCGCGCGAGTCTTCTCGCTACTGGCGCTGTCGGTCTGCAGGGCGGCGCGGGCCTGCACCACGTCGTCCGCGAGCAGTCGGGATTTGGCATCGCGCACGTCGTACTGGATGCGCTGGGCTTTGCGTGCCGTGCGCGCCTGTCGGCCGAGCGGGGTGAGCTGACGTTGGATCTCCCCCACCAGATCCTCGAGCCGATCCAGGTTCGACTGCAGGGAGTCCAGTTTGCGGAGGGTCTTCTCCTTCCGGCGGCGGTGTTTGAGGATGCCCGAGGCCTCTTCAATGAAGCCGCGGCGGTCCTCGGGGGTGGCCTGCAGGATCCGGTCCAACTGACCTTGTCCCACGATCACGTGCATCTCGCGACCCAGACCGGAGTCGGAGAGCAATTCCTGGATGTCGAGCAACCGGCACGAACGACCGTTGATCGCGTATTCGGATCCGCCCGTTCTGAACAGCGTGCGCGAAATGGTGACTTCGCTGTATTCGATGGGCAGAGCGCCGTCGGCGTTGTCGATGGTCAGCGAAACGTGCGCGCGCCCGAGCGCTGAACGACCGGACGTGCCGGCGAAAATGACGTCTTCCATCTTGCCGCCGCGCAAGGATTTGGCTCCCTGCTCGCCCATGACCCAGGCCAGGGCGTCCACCACGTTGGATTTACCGGAACCGTTGGGTCCCACCACTGCGGTGACGCCGGGTTCGAAATTGAAGGTGGTGGCCGAAGCGAAAGACTTGAAACCGCGCACGGTGAGGGTCTTCAAGTGCACGTGTGAGGCTCCTAGCGTGAGATGTTCACCACCGCGCGGCCCTCGTCAGGGGGTGAACGGGCTCGCGCAACCACACCACTGTACCCGTGCGGGCCTGCGCACTCGGGACTCATCAATAGTCAGCCTGCAGAGAAACGGCTGGGAGCCGCTGGCAGTCAGGTTGAAACTGGTCGATAGACTAAACCGGTCCAGTCCGCCTGCTCGCTCGAGCGCCCAAGGCGATGAATCAACGTTCGATTCGTCACGGCGCGGGGAGAGCCCTGTCTCGAAAGCGCCACGTTGATCGGAAACTCAACCATTAGAAACCGCAATGCAGCCGTGCTGTCCATTACCAAGGTGGAAGCAAATGAGGTGGTCCCCTCAACGCGGTTCGATGATGAGCTCGCCGACACCTTCAAGCGCCTGCGTTTGCCGCGTGGACTTCTGGAACGCCTCGCCGGCATCCAGGAACGTCGCATGTGGGCCCCCGGACGGCACTTCTCGGACGGCGCCACGGAAGCGGGACAGGCCGCGCTGGAGCAGGCAGGCATCAAGCCCGAGCAGATCGGGCTGTTCATCAACTCGTCCGTGACCCGCGACAACTTTGAACCTGCCGTGGCCGTGGGCATTCACCACCGGCTGGGCATGCCCAGCTCCGCGCTGAACTTCGACATCACCAACGCGTGCCTGGGCTTCATCAATGCCCTGACCGTGGCGTCGTCCATGATCGATTCCGGGGCCATCGAGTACGCGCTGATCGTCAACGGTGAGGATCCCTCCCCGTGGCACCGCGCTGCCATTGAACGCCTCAAGAAGCCGGGCATCACCCGCGAGCAGGTCGTGGAGGAATTCGCGACCCTCACCTGGGCTGCGGTGCAGCCGCTGCGTGGTGGGACCGGCCGACAAGCACCCGGACGCCCACCGCATCGTCGGTTCCGTGACTCGCGCCGGAACCCAGTTCCACGAGCTGTGCATCGGCGGTGACGAGGGCATGTTCACCAACGCCACCGGACTGCTCAACCACGGCGTGGGCCTCGTGGTCGCCGCCATGCAAGAAGCCGAACGGGACGGCTGGGACTGGCTCAACATGGACAGCTACGTGACCCACCAGGTGTCCAACTCGCACACCAACAAGCTCATTGCCGACATGGGGCTGGATCCCGAGCGCGTGCCACTCACGTTCCCGTACTGGGGCAACGTGGCTGCGGCGGCACTTCCCATGACCCTCGCGCTCGAAGCCGAGAAACTTCAGCCCGGCGACCGCGTGCTGTGTCTGGGCGTGGGATCCGGTTTGAACACGACCCTGATGGAATTGGCCTGGTAAACGCCTGAGAGAAAGTGGAGTTCAACCGTGAGCAAGAAAACCTCTCGATCGCCCCAGACCGGCTCTCGTTTGCCGATGACTGACATCCCCCTTCCGGGAGTCGATCCGGCGTGGTCCACCACCGTCACGGTTGCCTCCACCGCCACCGTGGAACCCGTGCCCGGTCGCAAGCGCCGCTGGCACCTGTTGGACAACGGACCCGTCCTGGAGAAGGCCGGAAAGTCCCCCCGCGGCATCATCCTGGCGGTGCACGGCAATCCCACATGGTCCTACCTGTGGCGCAGCGTTCTTGAGGCCGCCACCGAAGCTGAGCAGCCTGGCGCGTGGTCGCCGTGGACCAGTTGGACATGGGCTTCTCCGAGCGCACCGGACTGTTCCGCCGTTTGGAGGACCGGGTCCAGGATCTGAGCGACCTCACCGCTGAACTCGGTATCGATACCGCAGATATCCCCGTGGTCACGCTGGCTCACGACTGGGGCGGTTTGATCTCCCAGGGATGGCGCAGGAACACCCTGGCATTCACGCCGCCACCATCCTGACCAACACAGCGGTTCACCACGACAACTCGGAGCCCATCCCCACCGCTCTGCAGGTGGCGCTGAACTCGGCGCTGCACCAGCCGCTCACCCAGCGGACCACCGCGTTCCTGGACACCACGCTCGCCTTGGCCGATCCGGCCCCGAGCAGCGACGTCAAGAAGGCCTTCAAGGCCCCGTACCGTTCCCGCGAGCGCCGCCAGGCCATCGCGAATTTCGTGGCGGACATCCCCGCACCGGAAGATCACCCCTCGAACGCCGCCTACGAGCGCATTGCCGGTCGGATGAGCGCACGTGAGGTTCCCACGCTCCTGTTGTGGGGCACCAACGACCCCGTGTTCCAGCAGCGTTACCTGGACGATCTATTGCGTCGCGCTCCACACGCGGACGTGCACCGTTTCGAGGGTGCCAAGCACCTGGTCGGTGAATCCCGTGACATCGCAACGCCCATCATCACGTGGCTCAACGAGCACTTCGGCGAGGATCTCCCGATCACCCAGCAGCACCGTGAGAAGCGCGCGAACGCCTCCGACAACTTCTCCCCGTTCTTCGCCGAACTCGAGGCCCGGCGCAGCGACGATTCCCCCGCCGTGGTGGACATGGGACCCGTTGCGGGAACCGTGGACGGCACCGCTCCCGAGCTGAACGTGGAACGCACGGTGTCCTGGGCACAGCTCAGTTCGGAGGTCGACCGGCTGGGTGCCGCTCTGTTGCGCACCGGCGTGCGTCCCGGGGATCGCGTGAACCTCATGGTTCCCCCCGGCTCCCTGCTGACCACCCTGATCTACTCGTGCCTGCGCATCGGTGCCGTGATCGTCGTCGCGGACCAGGGCCTGGGTCGCAAGGGCCTGACCCGTGCGCTCAAAGGTTCCTCCCCGGACTGGTTCATTGGTATCCGCAAGGCACTGGTGGGAGCCAAGGCCCTCGGCTGGCCGGGACGCAAGATTTCCGCGGTGAGCCTGGATCCCGTCACCAAGAAGGCGCTCGGCGTCGAGCACACCATTCCCGAACTGCTGGACTCGGTCACCACCGTGAACACCGGCGAACTTCCGCTCGTGGATCCGGATGCCGAGGCCGCCGTGCTGTTCACTTCCGGTTCCACCGGCCCCGCCAAGGGCGTGTGTATACCCACCGTCAGATGGCGGGTATGCGCGATGCCATTCGAGTGACCTACGGACTGCGCGCGGGAACCGGCCTGGTGGCCGGCTTCGCGCCGTTCGCACTTCTGGGCCCCGCGCTAGGAGCCGCCTCGGTCACCCCGGACATGGACGTGACCCAGCCCAAGACGCTGACGGCGCGCGCGCTGGCCGAAGCCGTGATGGCCATCGACGCCACCGCGATCTTCGCCTCCCCCGCGGCCATCTCCAACGTTTTGGCCACGGCAGATGAGCTCGCACCGGCGCAGCGCGATGCGCTGTCCCGCGTGAACTTGATGCTCTCGGCCGGCGCCCCGATTCCGGAGACACTCTTGGAGCGGCTTCAGAGATTGCTCCCCGCCGCCGAGTTGCACACGCCCTACGGCATGACCGAGGCGCTACCGCTCACCGATGTCAGCCTGGACGTCATCCGAGCCGCACGAGAGGACGCCCAGATGGGCTTCCCCGGCGCCGGCAACGGTGTGTGCGTGGGTACTCCCGTGCACGGTGCCCAGCTGGGTGTCCTACCACTCGATAGTTCAGGCAACGTGACCGACGAGATCACCACCGACCCGGGTGTAACCGGCGAAATCGTGGCCCGGGCACCTCACGCCAAGGATCACTACGACCGGCTGTGGATCACCGAGCGCATTTCGGACCAGACGCCGGGTTGGCACCGCACCGGGGACGTCGGACACTTCGACGCCAAGGAACGACTGTGGGTCGAGGGCCGGCTGGCACACGTGATCAATACGTCTCGAGGACCGGTCACTCCCGTGGCCGCCGAACACGCTGCCGAATCGGTACTGGGTGTGGGCCGCACGGCTCTGGTCGGGGTGGGACCGAAGGGTTCGCAGACCACCGTGGCTGTGATCGAAACCGACCCCGCGCCCCAGAAACCGGGTCTCGCCCCGTCCGATCTCGCAGATCAGGTGCGGTCCACGGTGGAATTCGCCACCGGAATCCGCCCGAGCGCGGTTATGGTGATTCCCGAACACCCCACCGATATCCGACACAATTCCAAGATTGATCGGGCCGCGTTGAGCCAGTGGGCTGAGCGCGTACTTTCCGGCGGAAAGATGAGCGCACTGTGAGCAAATCCCCAGATATCACTCCCGACCCCGTGTCCCGCACCGGGCGCCACCGCGCGGACACCCCCGCGGACGTCACGGGCGACCGCGAGACCAAGGCGACGACAGCGACGTCGTCGGGCCCGGGATCGACGAACACGTCCCGCCGCGACGAGATCGGCTCCACCGCGACCGAAGGCGAACTGACCGGCAAGGGCCGCACCGTTCTGGTGACCGGTGCTTCCGGCATGCTGGGCGGCGAGGTTGCTCGCACCCTGCTCGAAAAGGGCTGGCGCGTGCGCGTGTTCCAGCGCGGACACGCCGCCGTGGCCAATCGCGAGGGCGTGGACGAGGTACTTGGCTCCGTGACCGACCCTGACGCCGTGGCCAAGGCCCTCGAAGGCGTGGACGACGTGGTGCACCTGGCCGCCAAGGTCTCGTTCGCCGGTGACTGGGAAGACTTCGTGCACGTGAACATCACGGCACCCGCGTGCTGCTGACCGTCGCGCAGGAACTCGGCGTGCAGAACGTCGTGTTCGTCTCCTCGCCGTCCGTGGCGCACGCCGGCACCTCGATCGAGGGTGTGGGCGCGGAGCCCGCCAACCCTCGCACCGCCCGCGGCAACTATGCCCGATCCAAGGCGGCCGCCGAGCTGCTCGCCCTTGAAACCGATGGCCGCGGCCTGCGCGTCGCAGCCATTCGCCCGCACATCGTGTGGGGACCGGGTGACACCCAGCTCGTGGAGCGGATCGTGGACCGTGCAGCCGCTGGTCGACTGCCCAACTTGGATCACGGTGCGGCCATGATCGACACGACCTACATCGACAACGCTTCCGAGGCGATTGCTCGTTGCCTGGAGCGCATCGACTTCACCCACGGCAAGGCCATTGTAGTGACCAACGGTGAGCCCCGCCCCGTGGGTGAGCTGGTCGCGCGCATGTGCGCCGCCGCCGGAGTGGATGCCCCCACGCGCTCCGTTCCCGGCAAGGTCGCCCGTGTCGCGGGCAAGGTCATCGAGAAGGTCTGGCCCCACATTCCGGCCAAGCTGCGCGGACACGATTCCGAGCCGCCCATGACCGAATTCCTGGCCGAGCAGATGTCTACCGCGCACTGGTTCGATCAGAAGGAGACTCACGAGCTGCTCAATTGGAAGCCGTCCGTGAGCCTGGACGACGGCATGCAGCGTCTGTCCCAGCATTACAAGGACCACCCGCGCCCGGAACGCAACACCGGCTCGGTGGCGGCGGAACGGTCCTGGAGGTTGCCGACGATCAGCGCGTCAGGGCCGAGCGCGCCGCGGACGCCGCCGGCAGCGGTCGCAGCGATACGATGAACGATTTGCAAAACGTTCGTTCGGAATAGACCGGGGCTGGTTGAGCGGCCCCAGGGCCAGCGTCAGGCGGGACCCCCGGATCCAGCCCTGTAGTCAGGCTCAGCGCATCGCCGCAGACACCGCGGCGATGCGCGAGTCGATAGACTCTTCCATTGTTCCGATTTCCTGCTCGCGAATGTCATGCCTACGTGCAACATCGCGCCAGTCGGTCATCACCAACAACATACTTCTAATCCGCTCCCGGGCCTGGTGAACGCGTATGCCACACTCTTCGGCCAGCGGTAGCAATGCATCGGCTTCATCGGTGAGCGCCTCGGCCCCCATGATCGACGTTGCGCGTGGCCGCCACGGGTCAGGGTTAGGGTTCACGTCGAAGGCGGGGCTGAGCGTCCAAGACCCGTGATCGGCAAGAAAACCGTGGTTGCGGAGATGATCGTCCGTGTTGCCCAGAACAACCGATGCAACGACGCGGTCGAAGAGCTCTCGGTGGTCACTCCTCGGGGAGAGTGAAAGATCTCGGATGGCCTCGGCGATCTCTGCGTAATCGCGATGATCGCCGTCATTGGCACCAAGTGCCGTCATGGCACTGATGTACCCAATCCTGTGCCCATGGTCAGTGCGGTCGAACCGTCGCAGAATAAGCACGTTTCGATCCCCCACCGCAGTCAGACGCCGAGCGGGCGTTCGAATTCCGACGGCTTCCAACAAATCGAGCGCTGTCATTTCCCAGGCCATCATATCCCACCGGTCACTTGAGTGAGGAAATTTGGCAATAGCCAGCGCACCGTCTTCGAGACGCACGGATGCCTTGGGCCGTGCGCCTCCCAAGCCGGTTGTACCGGTCTCGAGCAGTTGCTTCACCGCCGCACTGGGATCGTCCTCCGATGAGAGCCGGTCAGAGGCACTCAGCAGCTCTGGGAGGGCGATCAGTTGAGGAACGCGCGACGGCTCACCGACAAATGATCCGTCGCCGTCAATCCGGTACCGCAGGGCACCCTGGCGGGTGTCGTCGCTGACCCCCAGGAGGAAGTCCAAATCGTCCAGCCTGCGCAGCGATCGGTGCTCCCTGCGGGCACGAACGCGCTCCGCCTTCTCGATGAGATTCCTACCCCAGCGATCGGGTGCGCTATCGGCAAAGGCCCGCACGAGACCGACCTGATGTTGGGCCCCAGAGACAAGGGGCAGCGCGGGGTCGATACTGGTCCCGCCATGGACCAAATACGTCGGATCATAGAGGAACGTTGTGGAAATCTGACTGCGGTGTCGAGTGAAGTGCGCCTGCCCCACCAGGATCGGGTCCCCGTCTCGGTCCATAAAAACCTCGACGGTGGTCATCGTGCACGCTTCTTCGATAGGTTGCCGGCGCGCAGACGACCAATGTCACTGCCGAGCGGGTCGATGGCATTGACGACCTGATCGAGAACACCGAGGGCGCGCAGCACCTGTGCAACATTGCCGAATCCCACACCGGGGTCTCCGGCCTCGATCTTCCGCAGGGTGTCCCGTGTTATTCCGGCGCGCTCGGCGACCTGCTGCGCGGTAAGACCGAGCACCATGCGCCAGCCACGCACATGCTGTCCGAACTCGGTCAACTCGCGTTCGATCCGATATCCGTTCATGGTGGCCACCCCTTCGCTATGGCGAGCCTAACAGGCTTATCTAAACGTTATGGCGAGCACTATCGTCACACTTTTTTCATAGCACCTTCAACTATTGTTGACGCTGGCACTCCGGGCAGAAGTAACTCGACCTGTTCATGAACTTGACCCGCTCGATGGGCGCGCCACACCTGTCGCACGGTTCCCCCGCCCGCCCGTAGGCATTCAGTGAGCGAGCGAAGTACCCGGACTCACCGTTCACGTTGACGTAGAGAGAATCAAAACTCGTCCCGCCCGCGTCCAGGGCGCGACGCATCACGTCCTTGCACGCCTGGACCAGCCGCTCGGTTGTGGCAGCGCTAATAGTCTCCGTGCGGGTAGCCCAGTGCACCTGAGCCGCCCACAGGGTTTCGTCCGCGTAGATATTGCCGATCCCGGAGATCAGTCCCTGGTCCAGCAGGGCGCGCTTGATACCGGTCTTCTTGCGCCGCAGAGAAGCGTGGAAGACAGCTGGATCGAAGGCGGGGTCCAAGGGGTCCAGCGCGATGTGGGCAGCATGTTCGGGCACTGGGTCCCCGCCCTGTGGGCTGGGCACCAGCGGGTCGAGGAGCATGCCGCCGAAGATACGCTGATCCACGAAGCGTAGCTGCTCCGGCAGAGATTCCCCCGTCTCGTCGGACACAGCCGAAGACAGTTCGAAGCGCAACCGCTCGTGGCGGGGTGCGGGCTGGCCGTTGGAGGCCACCAAGAGCTGACCGCTCATCCCCAGATGCACGAGCAGCGCTCGGGACGCTTCGGTTTCGTCAGAAGTTCTAACTGGCAGCCACAGGAATTTTCCGCGGCGCTGGGCGTCCGTGACGGTCAGACCGGTCACCCGGTCCATGAAGTCCTGGGGCCCGGCCACATGACGGCGCAGGGAGCGCTCATCGTTGACGGTGACGTGTTCGATGATGCGGCCGACCACCCAGTTGGCCACGCCGCGTCGTACTACTTCGACCTCGGGAAGTTCGGGCACGTTCTTAGGCCTTGCGTCCGTAACGGTCGTAGATGGCCTGGCAAGCCGCAGCAGCGGCCGAGCGTTCGGAGGCCTTCTTAGAGGTACCTTCGCCGTGGCCCATGACCTTGCCGTTCAGGGACACCGACGCTCGAAGTGGCGCGCGTGATCGGGACCGGTGCCAGCGACGTCGTAGCGGACGGGGCCCAGCCCGTGGTGGGCGGCGAGCTCGCTGATCTCGGTCTTCCAGTCACGGCCCTCATGGAGCACGTGGAGTCTTCGAGTAGCGGAATGATGAGGCGGAGCACCAAGTTCCGGCTGGTTTGTCACCGGCGGACTCGTAAGTGGCACCGATCAGGCTTCCATGGTGTCCGCGAGGATCGAGGGCTTTTCGCTGCCCCGAGTTCGGATCTCCCCCTTGCCCAGGCGAATGTGCGGACCGAGGTCCAGGGACCGTGCAATGTCCGCGAGAGTGCGTGAGGAAACCACGGAGGCACGGAGTTTGGCCAGTTGGCTCTCACTCCAGTCGCCGTAGCGGTGAAAGATTTCGTCCGTCACAGCCAGCTGAAGGACCGCGTCCCCCAGGAACTCGAGACGTTCGTTGTGCTTCTCGCCCTCGTGTTCGTACGCGTAGGAGCGATGTGTCAGCGCAATGCGAAGCGTCTCGGTGTCGATATCGACACCGAGACGCTCAAGCAATGCACCGGGATCCGGCATGTCAGTCACGCTTACGCGTCAGCGACCTTGCGTCCCTTGTATTCGTAGAACAAGGGGGTACCGGCGGAATCGGAAACGACCTTCGCCTGGTGCGGCAGGCTGTAGCTCACCTTGCCGTTTTCGACGGTCTTGACCAGCTTGGGGGCGTTTGCCTTCCACTGGGACCGGCGCATCCGGGTATTCGCACGGGAAAGTTTCCGCTTGGGAACAGCCACGGCTATCTCTCTTCTCTCGTCTCGGTTGTCTGATCCGAAGTGTCAGAGCCCTGGTCGGTGCTGCTCAACAGCCCTTCCAGAGCGGACCAACGTGGGTCAAGCACTTCGTGGTGGTGATCCGGGTCTTCCTCGAGTCGTGCACCGCACTGGGCGCACAGACCCGGGCAGTTGGCCCGGCACACCGGTTGGAACGGCAGCTGAATGATCACTGCGTCCCGAAGCATCGGTTCGAGATCGATTTCCTCGTCCCGCACTTCATACACTTGCTCGTCTTCGATGTCCTCATCACCTTCGGGGGAGGCATCAAACACGAAAAGTTCTTGTACGTCGACCGGTAAATCATAGTCAATCGGATCGAGGCATCTGCTGCACTCACCGTGAATACTGACTACGACGGTTCCGGAAACCAGAATACCCTCGTGCACGGATTCGAGTCGAAGCTGCAGATCCATGGGCGCGCCTTCTGGCGAGCCTATGACCTCCGTGCCGAAGTCCTTGGGCGCGGGAACCTCGATCTCCAGGTTTCGCATGGTCCCCGGACGATGTTCGAGATCCCGGACGCTGTGCGTAAGGGCTGAACTATTGCGGTTATTCACGAAACTCCTGGCTGACGACATGGGCCGACAGATCATGATAGCACGCACCCAAGGTGACGGGCCACGCGGGGCCCGCCGAGCGACGTCGTACCTGCCGTGAGGCAATGGCAGACGAGGTTCGTAGGGGCCGATGAATGGTGGGGCGGAACGCGGCTATGCGGTGCGGTCGCGTTCCTTGATGGCATCCAGGACCTGGGGCGGGACGAACTCGCTGACGTCCCCGTCCAGGCCGTGGACTTCCATGACGAGCGTAGAGGATAAATGCAGCAGCGACGGCTCCCCCGGGATGAACACGGTCTCCACGCCGGTCAGGGTGCGGTTCATGGTGGCCATGGGCAGTTCGTAGTCGTAGTCCGCGCCATTGCGTAGCCCCTTGACCAACGCCACGGCCTCGCGGCTGGCCGCGTAATCGGCGATCAAACCGGACTCCAGCGGCTCCACGATCACCGACGGTTCATCCGCGAAGACCTCACGCACGAGCCGCAGTCGGGTCTGCTCGTCGAACCGGTGCTTCTTGTTGGGGTTCGTGGACACCGCCACGATCACCTCGTCGAAGAGCCGACAGGCACGACGGATCACGGCCACATGGCCCAGGTGAATCGGGTCGAAGGAGCCGGGGCAGATTGCGCGTCGCATTCCTCCACCCTAACGGCCGGGAGCACGCCGACGGCGCTCGCGAACCTCGAGCGTCGTCGGCCACTTCGACGCGGCCCACCTCGACGCCGCCGCGGACCGGACCGAGCTACGGCACGGTAGGCAGCGGCGTCGTTGTGGGGGATCACTGTGGAAGACTGTGAAGCATGGCAAAACACACCGGTAGCGGGGACCTTTTTCAGACCGTAGATCAGGTCACGGAAGAGGCCATCAACATCGGCTACCGGTGGGAGCAAAGGCTGCACCGGTGGCGGCAGGCGCGCGCCGAGCAGCGCGGGACGTCCCCACCATGCTCGCGTTCGACGGCTACGGCAGCACCCGGCACGTCCGCGTGTTGGGGCGCGTACTGCTCAAAACGCGGCAGCTGATCGCGGACACCGATGATTCCAACGAGTACATCCGCGGCTGGCGCTCCTTCACCTCTATTCCCTTGGCCTTCGCGCACGTGAACGTGTGGCTGGGCGACCACGAGTTCCATCTCATGGCCGACAAGGGCGGCGTGATCGACGTGGACCTGCAGGTCAGCATGGAACCGGGTATTTACACCGTCTATATGCAGACCGACGGCTCCGAGGTCACCGAGGCCACGGTCACCATCGTTTCGGAGGATCAGGCCATCGGTGTGGTCTCCGACGTGGACGACACCGTGATGGTCACCGCCCTGCCGCGACCCATGCTGGCGGCGTGGAACTCGTTCGTGCTCAATGAGCACGCGCGCACTCCCACCCCGGGCATGGCGGTGCTGATGGAACGGCTGCGCAACCACCACCCCAGAGCCCCGTTCCTGTACCTCTCGACCGGCGCGTGGAACGTGGCGCCCACGCTGCGTCGCTTCCTGACTCGTAACGCCTACCCGGCCGGCACGCTCCTGCTCACCGACTGGGGGCCCACCACGGACCGCTGGTTCCGCTCCGGTGCCCAGCACAAGGTCCAGAACCTGCAGCGACTGGCCAAGAACTTCCCGCACGTGCGTTGGATCCTCATTGGCGACGATGGTCAGCACGATCCGCAGATCTACTCGGGTTTCGCGCAGCGTCACCCGGAGTCCGTGGCGGCCATCGTGATCCGCAATCTGTCACCCACCGAGGCGGTGCTCGCGGCCGGCGCTCGCGCGACCGAGGACCGTTCGGTTTCGATCCCCGAGGGCATCCTGTGGATCGAAGGCAACGACGGCGCCTCCATCTCCTACCAGCTGCAGGAAGCCGGCCTGTTGTAGGACCCATATATAGGTGTCACCCGACACTTGAACCGGCGTGCCGAGAGCGATCTCGACACGCCGGTTTTTAAATTTTCGGGTGTGATTAAAACGGGATTCGTTGTCCACAGGACGGTCGACTTCCGCGAGTTCTCGCGCCTGTTTCAGCGCCGCCCTGTGGACAGTGAGGGGATAACCGAGAGACACCTGTGGATTACGGTCACCACATCATCTTGGGGCCGCTTACTTTGTCTGACACTAGATGTAGTATTGACGCAGTCATACAGAGCACTTGACGCAACCAGCGGCAACACACCGGATGTGGTCCGAACGCCGTGGAAGCGCAGTACTCCCATCACTAGTTTTCGAGGGGATTGGGATATGTCCGTCACCGTGTACTCCAAGCCGTCATGCGTCCAGTGCAACGCCACCTACCGCGCCCTGGACAAGAAGGGTATCGACTACCACGTGGTGGACGTGACCGAGGACCAGGACGCCTACCAGCACGTGGTGGGCCTGGGTTACCAGCAGGTCCCCGTGGTGGAAACCACCCAGGATCACTGGTCCGGTTACCGTCCGGACAAGATCAGCTCCCTGGCGGTTCTGCTCTCCGCCTGAGAGCGGTAGCGTTAAACCGCAGTCGTCGAAAAAGCCGACGCCCGTACGCGTTCCGTCGCGGCGGCGTCGGAATTTTTCAACCCGCACCGCAGCCCGCAAGTCAGAATCGAAGTGACACGCCATGAGCACTTTGGCCACCGTGTTGGCCGCGGCTCAAGAACGCGAGAACCATCGACTCGACGTCACCGCGGGGGAGGAGTCCCCCCTGGTGGTGTATTTCTCCTCGGTCACCCGCAACACCGACCGCTTCATCCAGAAGCTCCCGGTCAGGTCCTTGCGGTTACCGTTGAAAACCTCCGAACCCGCGCCCGAGCTCACTGAGCCGTTCGTGTTGGCCGTACCCAGTTACGGCAGGCCCGGCGGCGCCGGATCGGTCCCCCCTCAAGTTGTGAAATTCCTGAACCAGCCCGTCAACCGCCAGCACCTTATGGGTGTCATAGGCGCGGGAAATACTAATTTCGGATCACTGTTCTGCGTAGCGGCGGAAAAAGTGGCCGTGAAGTGTCAGGTGCCCCTGCTCTACAAGTTCGAACTCATGGGCACTGATGAAGACGTAGAAAAAGTCACTCTAGGATTGGACAAGTTTTGGCAAGCATCCATGCAGCCCCGGGACTGAGCGTTGAACCGGGACACGAAGATCCCACCTGCCCCGAGCAGTACCGCGGCTTGGGCTACCACGAGCTCAATGCTCTGCTGAACTTGTACGACGCCAACGGCCAGATCCAGTTCCAAGCTGATCAGCAGGCCGCGCGTCAGTACTTCTTGCAGCACGTCAACAACAACACCGTGTTCTTCCACGACCTGGAGGAGAAGCTCAAGTACCTGGTGGATCACCAGTACTACGAGGCCGAGGTGCTGGACAAGTACAGCTTCGAGTTCGTCAAGAAGCTCTCCAAGATCGCCTACGCCCACAAGTTCCGTTTCCAGACCTTCCTGGGCGCGTTCAAGTTCTACACCTCCTACACGCTCAAGACCTTTGACGGTCAGCGGTACCTGGAGCGTTTCGAGGACCGCGTGGTCATGGTCTCGCTGTACCTGGCGGACGGTGACGAGGCCCTGGCCGAGCAGCTCGTGGAAGAAATCATCACGGGCCGTTTCCAGCCGGCGACCCCCACGTTCCTCAACGCAGGTAAGAAGCAGCGCGGCGAGCTCGTCTCGTGCTTCCTGCTGCGCTTCGAGGACAACATGGAGTCCATCGGTCGCAACATCAACTCCGCATTGCAGCTGTCCAAGCGCGGCGGCGGCGTGGCATTCGCGCTGACCAACCTGCGTGAATCCGGCGCACCCATCAAGAAGATCGAGAACCAGTCCTCGGGTGTGATCCCCGTGATGAAGCTGCTGGAAGACTCCTTCTCCTACGCCAACCAGCTGGGCGCCCGTCAGGTGCCGGTGCCGTGTACCTGCACGCCCACCACCCGGACATCTACAACTTCTTGGACACCAAACGCGAGAACGCTGACGAGAAGATCCGCATCAAGACCCTGTCCCTGGGCGTGGTCATTCCGGACATCACGTTCGAGCTGGCCAAGAAGAACCAGGACATGTACCTGTTCTCCCCGTACGACGTGGAGCGCATCTACGGCGTGCCCTTCTCGGACGTGAACGTGTCCGAGAAGTACCACGAGATGGTCGCGGACTCCCGGATCCAGAAGAAGAAAATCAACGCTCGCGAGTTCTTCCAGACGCTGGCTGAGGTGCAGTTCGAGTCCGGTTACCCGTACGTGATGTTCGAGGACACGGTCAACAAGGCCAACCCGGTGGCGGGCAAGATCATCATGTCCAACCTGTGCTCCGAGATCCTGCAGGTCTCCGAGCCCTCGGTGTACAACGAGGATCTGACCTACGCCGAGGTGGGCAAGGACATCTCCTGCAACCTGGGCTCGATGAACATTGCCATGGCCATGGAATCGGAGAACTTCGGCTCGACCATCGAGACCGCCATTCGCGGTCTGACGGCTGTGTCGGACATGTCCAACATCGACTCCGTACCCTCTATCCGTCGCGGCAACAACATGTCGCACGCGGTGGGTCTGGGCCAGATGAACCTCCACGGCTACCTGGCCAAGGAGCACATCTACTACGGCTCCGAAGAGGGCATCGACTTCACCAACATCTACTTCTACGCGGTCACCTACCACGCCATTCGCGCGTCCAACCTGATCGCCAAGGAGCGCGGTGAGTCCTTCCAGGGCTTCGAGAACTCCAAGTACGCCTCGGGCGAGTACTTCGACAAGTACACGGACCAGGCATGGGAGCCCGCCACAGCGCGCGTGCGTGAACTGTTCGAGCAGGCCGGCATTGCCCTGCCCACCCAGGAGGACTGGCGTGAGCTCAAGGCCAAGGTCATGGCGGACGGCATGTACAACCAGAACCTGCAGGCCGTGCCGCCCACCGGTTCCATCTCGTACATCAACAACTCCACGTCTTCCATCCACCCGATCGCCTCGCGCATCGAGATCCGTAAGGAAGGCAAGCTAGGTCGCGTGTACTACCCGGCGCCGTTCATGAACAACGAGAACCTGGAGTACTTCCAGGACGCGTACGAGGTCGGTTACGAGAAGATCATCGACACTTACGCCGCTGCCACCCAGCACGTGGACCAGGGCCTGTCGCTCACGTTGTTCTTCAAGGACACCGCCACCACCCGTGACATCAACCGCGCCCAGATCTACGCGTGGCGCAAGGGCATCAAGACCATGTACTACTCGCGGATCCGACAGCTCGCGCTGGAAGGTACCGAGATCGAAGGCTGCGTCTCCTGCATGCTCTGACACGTGATGGGTCAGCCGTCACCGGTTGACCGATCACGCAGAATTGCCGCCCCGCTCGGACCACTCGTTCGAGCGGGGCGGTTCCTTAATAGTCGAGTAAGAATCTGCACGCAGTGCTCCTTCTCACCCGAAACCCACCTGAAACGGGCATCATAAAAACATGGCAGTCTCTCTCAACGGTCAAACCCCGGGTGACAAGGGCACACGGAGGCCTCTGCGATTGGAAAAGGGTCACTCGATTCCGCTGCGGGAGCAGGTGGCCAACAGCTTGCGCCATGCCTTGGTCGCCGGTGATCTGGAGCCCGGCCAGGTTCTGACGGCCCCGGTGCTGGCCACAGAGTTCGGCGTTTCGGCGACCCCGGTGCGCGAGGCCATGTTGGATCTGGCCACCGAAGGGCATGTGTCGCCGATCCGGTACAAGGGGTACCGGGTGGTCGAGATTTCCCCGGAAACCCGAGCCAACATCCTGCAGTTGCGTTCCCTCATCGAGATCCCGCTGATGGCCCAGGTGGCCCGGAACGGCGTGTCCTCCGAGGTGCTCGAGCACACGGCACACGTGGCCCAGCGCAGTATCGATGTGGCCCAGTACGGGGAGCTCGTGGAGTTCATCCGGTTGGACATGGAACTGCACCTGGGTCTGTTGGAGACCACGGGCAACGACATCGCGGTTCGGCATGTGCGCTCACTGCGCTACATGTCCCGCCTCACGGGGCTCAAGGACCTCGTGGCCACGGGGCAATTGACACACACGGCCCAGGAACACCTGCAGATCGTGGACGCGATTCGGAACAATGATCCTGAGGCCATGGAAGCCGTGATGACCAGGCATTTGGGTCACATTTCGGGCGTCTGGGCGGCTCGGGAGAGGACTGAAACGAGCCACCACGGGACTGCAGGGGAGGGCCTTCGGTGCGGTCGCCGAGCAACCTCGACTAGGAACGTAATATGTAACATTGTAGTGTGTCTCGGGTCACCCATCTGGAGGTCCTATGAGCAACGCACACCAACAAGCCGCGGAAACACGGAAAACCAATTTCCGCGTGATGGCCGGTTCCCTGTCCGGCAGCACCATCGAGTGGTACGACTTCTTCCTGTACGCCACCGCATCCGCCTGATTTTCAATGAGCAGTTCTTCCCCACGGACGATCCGTACATCTCGCAGATGCTGGCGTACCTCACGCTCGCCCTGACATTCTTCATCCGCCCGCTGGGTGGCATTGTGTTCTCGCACTTCGGCGACCGCGTCGGCCGTAAGGTCACGCTCGTGGCCACGCTGACCATGATGGGTGTCGCCACCGTGGCCATTGGTCTGTTGCCCACCTACGACCAGGTGGGTGTCCTCGCGCTATCCTGTTGATCGTGTGCCGCATCATTCAGGGTCTGGCCATCGGCGGTGAGTGGGGCGGCGCCCTCTTGCTCGCCTACGAGTACGCCCCGCCCAAGAAGCGCGGCCTGTTCGGTTCCGTTCCCCAGATGGGCATTACCATCGGCATGTTGCTCGCTTCTGCCGCCTTCGCCGCGATGGCAGCGTTCGGCACCGAGTTCCTGACCACATGGGGCTGGCGCATACCGTTCATCGCTTCCATTGTGCTGGTGGCCGTGGGGCTGTGGATCCGCGGTGGGCTGGGGGAGACCCCGCACTTCAAGGCCGCCAAGGAATCCGGCAGCATCCCCAAGCTGCCCCTGGCCGAGACCCTCAAGTACCACTGGCGCGCCGTTCTGGTTGCCGTGGGCGTGAAGGTCGTGGAGACCGCACCGTTCTACATCTTCGCCACGTTCGTCGTTTCCTACGCCACGGGCACGCTGAACTACAACCAGTCCTCGGCACTCAACGCGGTGAGCCTTGGTGCGGCACTGTCCACGCTGCTGATTCCGGTCATGGGTGCCTTCTCGGACCGCGTCGGCCGTTTCAAGGTCTACTTCGCGGGCGCCGTGGCCATTGCCATCTTCGCCTTCCCGTTCTTCATGCTTTTGGACCTGCAAGAGAACTGGGCGCTGTTCGCCGCGGTAGTCATCGGCCTGGGCGTCGTCTGGCCCCCGGTCACCGGTACCCTGGGCACCTGTGCTCCGAGATCTTCTCGGCCCGCGTCCGCTACACCGGTGTCACGCTCGGCTACCAGATCGGTGCCGCCCTGGCCGGTGGTACCGCGCCTTTGATCGCCACTTGGTTGCTCCACGAGTTCGACGGCGCCTGGTTGCCCATCGCGCTCTACCTCGTGTTGACCGCGGCCATCTCGCTGATCGCCGTGCTCTTCGCCCCGGCCATCGCCAAGCGCGAGGCCGCCAAGGAACCCATGATTTCTGACGCACCCGCATCCGTAGGAGGAGCCGCTTCATGACCGCCGATAGCACGTCAAACCAGAACCAGCACACTATGGGAGCCGCAGGATCGCCCGCGTGGTACACCTCGGAGCAGATCCTGGATGCAGTGTCCGTGGACCGGGCTCGCAAGCTCCTGGAATCTACGCTTGCTTCGGGATTCCGCCCGCAGGATGACCCCGCGCGGAGCAATATCCCGGCCGGAACGGGGCACCTCTTGCTGATGCCCTCGGTCCTCGGTGACTGGGCGGGCATCAAGGTGGCCTCGGTGTCCCCGAAGAACCCCGAGCAGGGCCTCCCGCGGATCCAGGCCACCTACGTACTGATGGATTCCGCGACTCTGACCGTTCAGGCGCTCATGGAGGGCAATGTGCTCACCACGCTGCGCACCCCCGCGATCTCCGCGGTGGCGGCCGACTATCTGGCCACGCCCGACGCGAGCAAGCTCGTGGTCTTCGGCACCGGCCCGCAGGCGCTCTCCCACATTGAGGCGTTCTCCAAGATCCGTTCCTTCGCGGACGTGGTCGTGTGCGGACGCACCCCCGAAAAGGTCGACGCCGCCGTCGAGCACGCGCGTTCGCTGGGACTCGCGGCCCGGTCCGGCGACGCGACCGAGGTGAGCGACGCGGACGTGGTGGTCTGCACGACGTCGGCGGCCGAACCGCTCTTCGACGGCGCTTTGGTCCCGGACACGGCCTGTGTGGTCGCCATGGGATCGCACGAACCCGAGTTCCGCGAGCTGGATTCCACCCTCATGGGCCGCGCCCAGGTGGTCGTGGAGGATCGCGCCACCGCAATGCGCGAGGCCGGCGACGTGATTCAGGCCGTCAACGACGGTTCCCTGGCCGAGGACACCCTGGTCGACTTGGTGGACATCGTCACCGGTGGGACCAAGCCTGACCTCGCTCGCCCGCGCGTGTTCAAGTGCGTGGGCATGAGCTGGCAGGACCTGGCTGTGGCAATCGGCGTGGTCGAGCCAGAGTAAATCTCCCGCTCGGTTGAAAAAGAATGTGTGAGGCCCGGGTTCGCCCGGGCCTCACGCGTGTCCGTGCCAGCTTGGCGCGCGCCCGGCCTGACTCCAGATGCGTCCAGCCGCCGATACCGCTGCATCACCCTGCACTGCAAGCTCACGCGCCGACGCCGCTCGCTCACCCAGCGTTGTGCCGTTCGCCTCGCATCTCGGGTGTTACTAGAACCCCCTGACACACCTGGTGTTCCGTAAGAACCTTTTCAGCAACGTGGAAGGGCTGTAACGGAACATGAGGCGTCGCGCGCGGCTCGAACGGCTCCCCATGTGTGGCGGGAGCCGGGGTCCATGGGCAAGTGTGAGCGGTGTGGTGGGAGCCCGGGGATCATGGAGAAGTGCGAGCAGTGCGGGGGAGTCCGGGCATGTGAAAACCCCGGCACTTTCGTACCGGGGTTTTTCTTTGGTGCGTGAGGTAAGCGCCTTGATCGCCATTAGTCCACATCATGAATGATGACTCCGGGGCGGCTGATTTCGATGTAATTGTAGGTAGCAATGGCAACTTTCAGCGCCGCATAGTTTGCGTCGACGAGCGCGAGCAGATCGCGGGTAGAGATGTTCCCGCAGGTGATGTGAAGTAGTTGAGACGGCTGCTTCCGCAGTAGGTGCGATGCACGGAAATCTTCGTCCTTGGTCACCACGAAGCGTTGTTCGGTGTCCGCAATCTGTGCAACGGCGGTATCGGGCAAAGTCGCTCCACCCGGCTATTCCTTGATGTGCTTGGCATCGTGCCCCAGGCTTGTCAGGTGTTGGGCAAGGGCCCGTGGCAGCTGTTGGTCGATAAGGAAACCAGCCACCTTTTTCGCCTATGCCACGACGCGAAGAACACGGGCTGACGAATCAAGAGCTGCATACTCAATCGCAGCGAGAAGATCATCGCGCTCGAGCTCGTCGTAGTCAGTCAGAATTTCGTCGTAACTCATGCCGGACGCGAGCAGTTCAAGCACGTCTTGCACTCGCAAACGCATGCCTCGGATCGTTGGGGATCCGTGGCAGATCGTCGGATTCACCGCAATCCGGTCAAGACGACTGACTGGTTTGCTCATGTGCCGAGTCTACGGTGGCAGGTTCGGATCAGCCAGGGATGTGGAAGTTCCGGGGCGCATGCGAAAACCCGGCACTTTCGTACCGGGGTTTTTCTTTGGTGCGCGATACTGGGATCGAACCAGTGACCTCTTCCGTGTCAGGGAAGCGCGCTACCGCTGCGCCAATCGCGCTCAAACAATCTCGTCGAGCGAGGGTGGTTAGCACCGAGGTGGAGACGGGATTCGAACCCGCGTAGACGGCTTTGCAGGCCGCTGCCTAACCACTCGGCCACCCCACCGGGACCAGATCCTTGTAGGACAGGGTCTCAGGTCTCGACATGGTTGTCGATTACTGCGAGCGGACGACGGGAGTCGAACCCGCGACCCTCACCATGGCAAGGTGATGCTCTACCAGCTGAGCTACGTCCGCATTGTTGGTTGAATGACTTTCCGTGAACCGGTTTGCCGTTCTTCCGAGCGGAAACTCTATCACAGTCCGTCAGCGCCTGTTCCGTGAAGTTTTCAACCGGTGGGGGTTGATCGCTTCGCCGTTCTCGGCTGTGCCAACGAGCTAGAACATTACCCACACAATTTCGTTCGAGCAAATCGACGGTGACCCCAGCGGGTCCACCCGGTAACCGATGTGAATGAGGTGGGGGTGAACCGCAACCGATTGGCATGTGACCAAAAAGTGTTCTATGGTTTTCAACGTTGCAAGCGCGATTGGCGCAGCGGTAGCGCGCTTCGTTCACACCGAAGAGGTCACTGGTTCGATCCCAGTATCGCGCACAATGAAGGCCCCGATTCCAGTAGGAATCGGGGCCTTGTGCATTCCAGGGTGGACATGTGACGGGCGCTCGTATGCCTGTCAGTGCGGGGTCGTAGTCTGATGCCCATGACGCAACCACGCTTGGCCCAACAAACTCCCTACGGACGCATGTACGCGCGTGCGGAGGGGCAGGATCCGCAGGTTCCGTCCATCACCACGGTGATCGGCTGCGAGTCCAATGACCTGGGCGGCTGGTACGGCTACAGTGCCGCGCAGGCCTTGGCAGCGGACCCGCAACTTCCTGACGCGCTGCGCGATTCACGACGCCGCCGCGCCCTGGTCAATCACGCGGCCAAAGCTGCCGAGCGCCACAGGGATCGCGCTGCCGAGCGTGGCGATCGAGTGCACGACTACTGCGAACAGTTGGCACTGCGAGCCATGGGCCAGGAGCACCGGGTCGAGCAGGCGCGGGAGACGTTAGCTGAGAATCAGGAATCCCGTTTCGCTGACAGTGCCGACCAGTGTGGGAGCTCTACCGTCCCGAACCCTTGGCCGCGGAAATCACCGTGTGGAACTCCACGGTGGGCTACGCCGGAACTCTTGACCTGGTCGCGCGCATTGGCGGCAAGGTCTGCCTGATCGACTACAAGACGCGCGGCACGGACCGCAATGGACGGGTCAAAGCCCCTGATGCCAAGGTGGTCACCCAACTCGTGGCCGGTTTGAAGGCGGAAGAGTCTTTGGTGGATGCCGCAGCCGGTGAATGGCAGCCGTGGGAATACGCCAACGCGGATGTCCTGATGGCGGTGGCCATTGGTGACACGGAGGCCCTGTCCGTCCAGGCGGTCCCGGATCAGCTGCCGGCCCATTGGTTCAAGTTCTGTGCCCTGGCCAAGGTGTGGGCACGATCAGCGGAGATCGAGGCCGCAGGCCAACAACTACGGGCGATTGTCCCGCCCCCGCTCGAACACAACCCGGTGGGCAGGGGTGCCATGTCCGTGACCGTAGACTTGAAGGAAACCCAGATTCAGGCAACCGAGGAGAGCAATTCGCAGTGACAATCCTGCGCATTCGAACCCAGGGCGACCCAGTCCTCAGAACACCGGCACTCACCGTCACGGATTTCGACGAATCGCTTCGCACGCTGATCAGCGACATGTTCGAAACCATGTACGCGGTCAAAGGCGTGGGGCTGGCCGCACCTCAGGTGGGTGTGGGACTACAGATCTTCACCTGGGATATCGCCGATGATTCCGGCCACGTGATCAACCCCAGCATTGAAGTGGGGGACGAGCCCCAGGAAGGCGGCGAGGGTTGTCTCTCGGTACCCGGGCCCGGCTATGACACACCACGCCGCAATCACGCGATCATCACGGGCGTGGACATGAACGGAGATCCGGTACGCCGAGAGGGTACCGGGTTACTCGCACGCTGCTTCCAACACGAGACGGACCACCTGCACGGCACGTTGTTCGTGGACCGGCTGGAAGGTGAGGTTCGCAAGGAAGCGATGCGCGCCATGAGAGCTCCCGATTACCAGGACATCGTGGACACCGTGACTCGGGAACGCGAAGCTCAGCGCCTGGGTGCTCTGCCGAGACGGCCTCGGGAACTACGACATCCCCGCAGTCCAATGCCTTCCAGAGATCTAACGCGCGGTCGGGGTCGGCCACGAGCGGCTCGGAAAATTCCGCCGGTTCATCCTTCACCGGTTCCTCGTTCAGAGGTTCTCCCACGGGTTCATCCTTTACAGGTTCCTCCTTCACCCGCGGAAAGGATTCCTGATCATGACTGAGCGTCTCAAAGTTCTCTATGCGGGTACTCCGGCCACCGCGGTCATCCCGCTCGACGCCCTGGTTGAACGCGATGACTTGGACGTCGTTGCCGTCCTGACCCGCGAGGACGCACCCGTGGGCCGGAAGAAAGTCCTCACGCCGTCGCCGGTTGCGCAGCGAGCCGAAGAGCTGAACATTCCTACCCTCAAGGCCAACCGAGCCACGGCAGAGCTGGTCGACCAGTTGCGGGCCACCGGTGCGGAGATTGCGGCCGTGGTGGCATACGGCGCGTTGCTGCCGCGTCCGGTGCTGGATGCCTTCGAACATGGATGGATCAATCTGCACTTTTCGCTCTTGCCGCAGTGGCGCGGCGCCGCCCCGGTGCAGCGGGCCTTGATGGCCGGAGACACCATGATGGGCGCCACCACGTTCGTCCTGGACGAGGGCATGGACACGGCGCCGTCGTGGGAACTCTCACTGATCCCGTCCGCAACGATGACACCGCCGGTTCCGTGCTGGAGCGGTTGTCCCACAACGGATCATCCTTGTTGGCGGATTCCCTGGTGGCCGTGGCCACGGGGCAAGCAAAGCCCGTTCCCCAAGAGGGAGAGGCCAGCACGGCCCCCAAACTCACCGGGGCCCAGGCACGGATCGACTGGAACCACCCTGCCGTGGCCATCTCCCATCACGTGCGCGGTGTGATACCGGAACCGGGGGCGTGGACCGAGTACAACGGACAGCGCATGAAAATCGACCGCGTGATCCCCACGCCCGAGGTCACGGGACTGGCACCCGGCCACGTGGAACTGAAGGACGGTGCGGTCTACGCGGGCACCGGTTCGTACGCCGTGGAATTGACCCGCGTGCAACCGTCCGGCAAGAAACTCATGGCCGCCCTGGATTGGGCCCGCGGCCAGCAACGCAGTGAACAGGTGGTCTTCGGATGAGCGAGCGCGGTTACCGCAACGCCAAGGGACACGAACGCAACCGACGCGCACAAAAAGATCGCTCGTTCTCGGCGCAGGCCCCGGGCCAACGACGTCGCTCGTCGGACCCCGCGCGGCTCACCGCCTATCAGGCGTTACGCGCCGTCAATGGCGAGGACGCCTACGGCAATCTGGTGCTGCCCCAACTGGTGCGGAAGAACCGGTTGGACAAGCGAGACGCCGCCTTCGCCACCGAACTGGCCTACGGTGCGATGCGCAGGCAGGGAACCTGGGATGCCGTCCTCGAACACTGCGTGGACCGCCCCCTCAAGGAACTGGATCCCCAGGTCCTGGATGCCTTGCGGTTGGGAGTGCACCAGCTCCTCGCCATGCGCGTTCCGGATCACGCGGCCCTTGACGCCACGGTAGGCCTGGTGCGCGGTGAGATCGGACAGGGCCCGGCGGGCTTGGTCAATGCGGTGCTTCGCAAGGTCGCGCGCCAGAGCACCGAGGAGTGGCTCGATCAGCTTGAATCGGAGCAGTCGGATGATCTGCGCAAACTGGGCGTCCGCTATTCCCACCCGGCGTGGGAGGTTCGTGCGCTGCGTCGTGCGCTGCGCATGAGCGGACGATCCCCGGAAGAGATCGAAGAACTCTTGGAAGCCAACAACGCACCCCCTCGGGTGCACCTGGTTGCCCTCCCCGATCTGGGCAGCCTGGACGCTGCCCTGGACGAGGGCGCAACACCCGGAACTCTCGTGGCGGACAGCGCCGAGAGCGCCGGGGGAGACGTGCACCGGATTCCCGGAACACGTGACGGCACCGTGCGCGTCCAGGACGCCGGATCCCAGCTGGTGGCCCGTGTGCTGGCGGAAGTGCCGGTCGAGGACGACCACGGCAAATGGGCCGATTTCTGCGCGGTCCCGGAGGCAAGGCATCCCTGCTGGCGGCTCTGGCCGATCAGCAGCACGCCCGGCTGTACGCCAACGAAGTCAGCGATCACCGCGCTGACCTTGTCGAACAAGCTCTTGCTGCAGTTCCGGAGCGTGCCTGGGCCCTGCGCGTGGGCGACGGTCGCGACATCCCCGGGGAGATGCCCGGCGGCTTCGACCGCGTGCTCGTGGACGTGCCGTGCACGGGACTGGGCGCGCTGCGGCGTCGTCCGGAAGCGCGGTGGCGCCGTACCCCCGCGGACGTTGCCGAGCTCGGATCGCTGCAGCGCGAGCTCCTGACCGCAGCGTTGGACTCGACCCGCCCCGGTGGTGTGGTGCTTTACGCGACGTGCTCGCCGCACACCGCGGAGACTCTGGACGTGGTCTCGGACATCGTGGAGTCCCGCG
>NZ_AJXN01000090.1 GCF_000286355.1 Kocuria atrinae C3-8
GAGGGTGACTGGCCGTGTGAACATCGTGCACTTGGGCGGGCCTCCGCATCCGATGCACATCCACATGACCGAGTTCCAAATGCTCAATCGTTGGCAATGGCCGCTGGGCCGGGCGGTGCACTGCCCGGCTTTGACCCCGCGACGGCGTCGACACCCAACCCACTGCCCATTCCCGGACCGGGACGCCCGATCAGTCCCATGACCGCAGGCATGAAGGATACGTGGGTTGTTCAACCGGGGGAGTGGGTCCAGGTGCTCGGTGACTTCACCGGCGCCACGGGCAGTTTCATGTACCACTGCCACATTCTGGATCACGAGGACCACACGATGATGCGCCCGTTCACGGTGCTGCCCAAGGGCATCATGTCGTTCCATGACGCACACGGTGGCGGTCACCACTAGGACCACTTTCGCTGGGGTTATCTGGCTTCTACGATGCAACTAATCGTCAGCAGGCTAACTATTTGAGTGTTGGGGTCGAGTCCATCGGCCCCAACACTTCTGCCATTTTCGAAAGGATCGTTCGTGACGACAACGCAACAGCCGGAAACTCAAGAACTCAGCGCGGACGTCGTCGTCATCGGGGGTGGACCCGTGGGCGAGAACGCGGCCCAGTACGCGATCGAAGGCGCCGACCTCACCGCGATCATCGTGGAAGGCCATCTGCTGGGCGGCGAGTGTTCTTACTACGCCTGCATGCCCAGTAAAGCCATGCTGCGGCCGGTCGATGTGGTGGGTACGTCCGCCGATATCGAGGGGGTCATCGAGGCTCAGCTCGATCGCCCCGGGATGCTCGCTCGACGAGATTCGTTCGTCTCCCATTACGACGACACTTCCCAGATCGAGTGGGCAGAATCCGCCGGGCTCCAGGTGGTTCGGGGCCACGCTCGCCTTGCCGGGGAGCGCACGGTTCAGGTCGACGACGGCGCCGCTTCGCACACGATTACGGCTCGGCACGCGGTGATCATCGCGACCGGTAGTGAGCCGACGGTTCCCGCCGAATTCGAAGGAATCGAGGCGTGGACCTCTGCGGACGCGACCGGCGTGATCGAGGTGCCTGAACGTCTGGCGATCGTGGGCGGTGGCGTGGTCGCCTGTGAGGCAGCCACGTGGCTGGCGGCGCTGGTTCCCAGGTCACGGTGCTGGTACGTGGCTCGCAACTGTTGTCAGCCAATGAACCGTTCGTCGGGGTCGGCGTCCTGGACGGCATGAAGATTCACGGCGTGGAGCCCGTCCTGAATGCGTCCGTGACCGCGTGCCGCCGAGACAACCCGGAGTCCACGGGGCTGGGCAGGATCCACGGCGGAACGGTGCACGTGGAAACCACTGCCGGTGACTTCGAGGTGGACGAGGTGTTGTTGGCCACCGGACGCGCCCCGCGGCTGGGGGATGTGGGCCTGGACTCGGGTGGCCTGACCGCGAATGACGTGCTGCATCATGACCTCCCCGAGTGGCTCCATGTCGTGGGAGATGCCAGCGGTGACGCGCCCCTGACGCACTGGGGCAAGTACCGGGCCCGGGTGGTGGGTGCCCAGATTCGTGTCGCGGCCACGGGCGGTCCGGAACCGTTTCAGATTGAAAACCCGCCGGTACCCCAGGTGATCTTCACCGAACCCCAGGTCGCGCAGGTGGGGCTGACCGAGGCCGCCGCGAAGGAGCGGGGGATCGATGCGGTGGTCGCACAGGTGCCGTACAGCTCCGTGGCCGGTTCGGCGCTGCTCCGCAACGATGTTCAGGGCCAAGCGAAAATCGTGGTGGACCGCGCCAGCAGGTGCTTGGTCGGTGCCACGTTCGTGGGGCCGGAAGCGGGCGAGCAATTGCACGCGGCCACCATCGCGATGACGGGGCAGGTCCCGGTGCACGTGCTCCGGCACGCGGTGCCCAGTTATCCCACGGCGTCGGAACTGTGGTTGCGGTTACTCGAGGAACTGCCCGAGGAATTCCGTCGGCCAGCGGCTTGACCGAACGCTGTCCCACGAGAGGCTGGTGATTGTGGCCGGTAACGGCGGTCGCACCCGAGGACGATCGTTCGGCTACCGCGATGACCAGGGTTCCAACCATTCCGGGTGCCTACCATGGGGTATGACCGTACGCATGCTGACGATCGCGACCGTCCTCCCGGACACCCAGATACACCAACCGAACGTGGCGCGGCTGTTCGCTGACCAGCCGGACATGACCCGGTTGGGTTCCCGATTGGTCGGTTCCGCTTTCGCGGGTTCCGGCGTGGCAACCCGGCACACGGTGCTCCCGGAACTTGGGACGCAGCCTCGCCGGCACGCAACGAGAACGACGACGTCGCGCCGTCGCCCTTCGTAGATCCCGCCTCGGGACATCTGCTCTCACCGGGGACGCACACGCGCAATCGGTTGTACACCGACCACGCGAAGCGGCTGTTTGTGCGTGCCGCGCGCACCGCGCTCCATCAGGCAGCACCCGCAGTCGCACCGGAGGATGTCACGCACGTGATCACCGTGTCCTGTACCGGGTTCTTCGCGCCGGGTCCGGACGTCCGCGTGGTGAAGGACCTCGGCCTTCCTGCGGACGTGACGCGCATGCACCTGGGATTCATGGGATGCAACGCAGCGTTCCCGGCCTGCGCGCGGCGGATACAGCGTGCCGATCCGATCCTCAGGCCGTGGTGCTGGTCGTGTGCGTGGAACTGTGCACCCTGCACCTGCACGTTCGCAATGACCCGGACACCATCATGGGGAACGCATTGTTCGCGGACGGCGCCGCGGCCACCGTGATCACGGCACGAGACACCGAAGTGTCGGAATCTGAGCCCGTGCTGGAACTGCTGGACTTCGAGACCACGCTGGCTCCCGTGGGTGAGGACGAGCTCGCCTGGAGCGTGGGCGACGAGGGGTTCGAGATGATCCTGGGTACCTATGTCCCACGCATCATTGATGACCATGTCACCGATGCTCTCGCCCCGCTGCTGGCCAGAACGGGACACGACGTGGCCGAGATCCCGTTGTGGGCCGTTCACCCCGGCGGCCGAAGCATCCTGGACAAGGTGCAATCCCGGTTGGCCCTGACCGACGAGCAAATGGAACCGTCCCGAGCCGTGCTCGCCGATGCGGGAAACATGAGCAGCGCAACCATCCTCTTCGTCCTGGACAGGCTCCGCACCTCGGACCGCGCCGGCGTCACGGCGGCGCTCGCGTTCGGTCCCGGGCTGAGCATCGAGAGCGCGCTGTTGCGTGTGGCACCGGATCAAGGGCGCGCATGAAGAAGGACCTGCTGCTGCGCCGTCGAAGTACGGGCGAGGCCGAACTCATGGATGACCCGGACTGCGATCCCGTTGCCTTGGGCGCCACGTATCGCTTGTTCGGTGTGATCAATCCGTTGGTGGCTTCCTGGCGTCCCATCTACCGGAGCCGGATCCGTCCCGTCCTGCGGGCCGCCGCGCTCGAAGGGCGTGTGGCAACACTCCTGGACGTGGGGTGCGGGGGCGGCGACGTCGCTCGCTGCCTGGCGCGGTGGGCGAAACGCGACGGAATCGATCTGACCGTCACGGCCATCGATCCGGACCGCAGAGCCCACGCGTGGGCTGAGGCCCACGATCACGGAGCCGGGATCGACTACCGTGCCCAGTCCAGCACGGAGTTAGTAGTGGCAGGGGAGCGGTTCGACGTGGTGGTGTCCAATCATGTGCTCCACCATTTGTCCTCCACCGAACTCGCGGAACTCCTCACGGACAGCGCAGCCCTCGCCCGATCCTTGTGCGTGCACAACGACCTGCGGCGCAGCCGCGTGGCGTGGTTGCTGTACTGGGTGGCCACGCTCCCGCTGGTTCGAACACGGACGTTCGCGCGGTTCGACGGGCTGTTGTCGATCCGGCGCAGCTATCGTCCCGACGAGTTGACCAGGGCGGTGCCCGCAGGTTGGTGCGTGACACGGCAACGGTTCTTTCGATTACTGACGGTTTTGTCTCAGCCGGAACCGGGCCGAACGTCGTTGTCCCAGCCCTCCTGAGGGACGTCACACGTCTCCCGGAATACGAACTGGGACGGGCGTTTGCGCTCGCGGCTGGACCAGTCGATGGCCGGCCGGTGAGTACGTTCCGGAAGGTAACCCAGCCGGTAGACCGCCATGAGTTCTAGGTCCTCCGGGACTCGGAGCATCTCCACGATCCGCTGCCAGTTGTGGGGCGCCTCCATGGGGAAGGAGACGAACTGAATCCCCATGCCCAGTTCCACGGTGGTCAACCACAGGTTCTCCATGGCAGCGCCCATGCTGAAGACCGAGTAGAACCCGGACAGTTCTTCGGGCCGGTATTCACCACGTTCGAGCATCACGCCCAGGAGCAACGGTGACCCGGCCACCAGCTTGCGGTTCTCCTCGCCGAGTGTCTGCGGCACCCTGAGTTTGTTCATCAGGTTCTGACCGGACGGCGTAAATGCGCGGGATGTGAACGGCCTCAGCAACGCGGGCAGCTTGTCGAAGAGCATGCCGCTGCGCAGCGTGTCCATCTCTTTCTGACTGAACCGGAAATACTTCTTGTAGCGATTGAAGAACGTGCCGGAACTCATCACCTCGGTCATGCTCTCGCCGCTGATGGAGGCGACCGTGTTGATGGTGTCCCGATCCTCGATGATCACGAATCGCCACGGCTGACTGTTGAACTGCGAGGGTGCGGCGGCCGCAGCGCGGATCAGCAACTGTTGATGTTCCGGGCTGACCGGGTCCGGGCGGAACGGGCCATTGGTGGTCCGTCGATTGAACACGACGTCGAGGAACTCCATGAATCACCTCCAGGCCAGCACGAGGCCGGCCACGTAGCAAGGGGCCGCTGACAGCGCATCCCTGGTATGTCGCCCCAGTGGGCGCGCACCGTGATGTTGCAGCATGAACAGCGGAAGGGCTGCGGGAGCCAACGCGAGCGCGGCCGGGGACCGTCGGACGGCGCACGCCAGAAAGGCCGTACAGGTCGTGGCCGTGGTCAGGATGTACAAGCCGTGATGGACCCAACGGACGTTGGACGTGTCGACCCAGCGCTTGGCCACCGAAATTCCCAGCGAACAGTTCGCCGCGTAGAACCCGGCGGCCAAGCTCACCAACGCACGGGTCGAAGCCATGGGCCTCCTCTGCGCCGAATGATCAGTCAGCTGCAACCTCACGGCCGTGATCACTGGACATGCTGGACAAACTGTTGGACGGTGTGGCGTCGTCTCGCCACCTCAGCAGAGCCCCAACACCTTCGGGCAGGTTTGCGTACTCGGCGCCGAGCGTGGAGATCCCCGCGTCGGTCGCAAGGGCTTGTCGGGCCAACTCTTCCGCGTTGTCCGGTTCGGCACCGATCGTCAGGATGAGCTCGGACACCTGACCGCGCTGCAATGCTTCCGCGACCTCGGACGCACCGGCCACGGATTCACCACCGCGGCTCTGGTTTTCGGTGAACTGGTCGGCGAGTGACTTCTGTCGGCTCTTGATGAACTCCTCGGTGACGCGGGCCATTTCTTCGCGGAACGAGGCGCGGTCCAGACTCACTCCGCGCGTGCCACCAGGAACTTCCTTCAGGATGGCCAAGGCTTCCTTACTCAGTTCATCCTTGAGCAGTGACTGAGCTCGGACGTCGCCGGTGAGAAGCAGCATGTCCAACTGACGGTCGCGCACGATGGAATCGACCTTGGAGGCAACCGCCTCCGCATTGCGTTCCCAGGAATCCTCGACGCGGGCTTCCAAGTTGCTTGAGCGCCAGCCGTGCTGGGAACCGCCGCCCACGCTGGACTTGTGGAGTTCGTCGTGGCCACCGTCCACGGAGGCATCCTCGCCCAGACCGTTGTCGTTCTTGGTGATCTTGGGGTTCTCCGGAGCGCGCAGGTGCAGGTCTGCGCCGGAACGGTCCACTTCAACGAGCAATTGGCGCACGGCATACGGAATCACCTGCAGCAACGGCACCAGAACTGGCTCATCACCCCAGTGGGCGGAATCTTGCCGCGGGGGTGCCGGCAGCACTCGGTCGACCAGAATGTCCGATCCGGTGGCCAGGATGGCTCGGCCGTGTCGACCACCGATGGGAGACGGTTCCAGCAAGGTTTCCTCGATCTCCTCGAGAATTTCCTCCGGAGCGCCGTCGGCCGCGAGTTTGGAACGGAAGTGTCCCCACCGGGTGGACAGGCCCGAGGCAGAGCTGGGATCAGTTCGCGTGGAGTCGATGTAGATCGACAGGAACGGCCCTTCGGTCTCGAGCACGGGCATGAGCCAAGACAGGTTCACGGTGACCTCCTGGTTACTTGTCGGGCGACAGAGCGCCACAGTGTGGCGCCGTGGTCCAGCTCACTGTTCCATGCAAATGAAGCAGTGACAAGGGACAGGTCAACACGCTTGAGCGCCCAAAACTTAGAGGTTCCACTACGTTGCGGGCGTGGGTCAGTCCCAGTCCACGTCCCACACGGGATCTGCGTAACGGTTGCGCAGGAACTCACCGACCACGGCCGCTCCCAGGTCCTCCGGATCGGGTGCCACCATGCGACCGCCGGCCCGTTTGGCCATGGCCTGAACAAAGCGCACCAACCCAGGATCGTCACCCAGCCTGAAGAACGTCACCTCCGCGCCCTGCCGTGTGACCTTGTCCAGCTCGGACACCGTGTTCAGCAGCGTCTCGTGGTCCGGGGGATAGGAGAACCATGCTTCCCCGTGCGTCATCAGGTGGGCGGTGGGTTCGCCGTCGGTCACCACGAGCAGTACCGGCTGCATGTTGGGGTGCTGGCGGAAGAACCGGCCTGCCAGTAACAGACCGTGGTGCAGGTTGGTGCCCTGTTCGTGCCATGCGGGCAGAGCAGTCAGCTCACCGATATCCATGCGCTGGGCATACCGGCCGAAGGTGATCAACTCCAGCCGGTCACCCCTGAACCGAGTGGACAGCAAATGATGCAGGGCCAGCGCGGTGCGCTTCATGGGCACCCAGCGGCCGTTGAGCGCCATGGAGAACGAGGTATCCACGAGCAGCACGACTGCCGCCTGCGTACGTGCCTCGGTTTCGCGCACCTCGATGTCCTGCACGTCGATCCGCAGCCCCCGCATGGGATCCTTACCGGCGGCCGCGGTGCGACCGATGGCATTGGTCACCGTGCGAGTGACATCCCACGGTTCCACGTTCCCGAACTCCCACGCGCGGCTCGATCCGGTTTGCTCCCCGGCAGCTCCGGCCAGTCGGGTGTCCCTGCGGCCCTGTCGTCCGGAAATGCGCCCGGCGGCATCGCGCAGCAGGGATTGCCCCAGTTTGCGCATCGCGCGCGGGGAAAGTTTCAGGTCCCCGTCGGTGCCGCGGCGGAGATAGCCGCTGTCCTGCATCGCCTTTTCCAGTTCGGCGAGCGTGCGGGCCGAGACCGCGGCGTCGTCGCCCAATTGCCGGGTCAGCGCGTCGATGTCCAGGTCCGAGAGCGTGGATCCCGAGTAGGACTGCGAGAGCTGCTCGACCAGCGAATCCAGGTCCGCCAAGTCTTGGAGCACCCCGGTGCCGTCGCCCAGGCCGAGGCCCTGATCGCCGTCGAACTGTTCGGATCCGGTCCAGTCCTCGCCCGGTCGCAGTGCTTGGAGTGAGGCATCCAACCGGTCGAGCTGGGACATCAGCTCGGGCGATCCGAAGGCCTGCGCGGACAACGACATCAACTCGTCCCGTTGCTCCTGCGTCATGGAACGCATCATGCGCTGAGCGGCCGCAGCTCTCTGAGCGAGCGCGTCGATGAGTTCGTCCACGTCCTGCGGGTTCTCGGGGAACTGGTCACCGTGCTTGGCCATGAACTCGTCGAAATCCTCGGGAGTGTCCTCGCCGCGGGCATGCTTGTCGAGCAGGTCATTGAGATCGCTCAGCATCTCCGCCACGGCCTGCCGGTCCTCGTCCGTGGCGTTCTCCAGCGCTTGTTTCATACCGGCAAAACGCTGGTCGAGCATTTCCCGGCCCAGTAGGTCCTTGATCTGCTCGTAATGCTGCCGCGCGGTATCGGACTGCCAGTCGTAATTGGACAGTTCGGTGACCGCGGCCGCGGTGGAGGAGGGCAGGCTGTCGAGCTGCATCTCGCGGAACTGCCGGTCCATGGGGTCCATCCGCGCGTCCCGCAAAAACTGGTTGCGTTCCTCACGCAGCGCCTTGTCCAGCAGTTCCTTGACCTCCTGAACTGTGCCGTCCAAGCGGTGTTTGCTCAGCAGATCACGACGCCGCTGGTGCACCTTGCGCGCCAGATCGTCGAGTCCGCGCTGGTTCCGTCCACCGCGGCGCAAGAACTCCCGCATGGCCTGTTCGGGGGAGTACCCCGCCATGACGTCCTCGGCGATCGCGTCCAGAGCCTCGGCGAGGTCGACGGGCGGCGCGAGCGGGTCCGGACCCCCGGAATAACGGCCGTACCGCGATGACCGATGATGATGACGCATGCTGGCCTCTATCCGTAGACGGTTTCCCCGTCACCCGTTTCCTTGGAGAGCTGACGCACCAGGAACAAACCCTCCAGGGCCAGCTCGATCGCGGCGGCGCGATGACCGGCGCTGTCCCCTCCACGTGCTGGGCGATCTGGTCGTACAACTCGTTGTCCTCAAGCTCGGGCAGGGCGTCCAGGAACTCCTGGGCGGTGACCTGTTCGCCGGTGGTGATGGTGCGTTGACCATCGAAAGCCTCCACGAGCGGCCCGAAATCCAAGCCCCGGAAATGGGACCGCACGGCGTCGGCGGTCGCGGTGCGCAGGAGGTGCTCCAAGATCTCGTCCTCGCGGCCTTCTTCGCCGGATTCGAATTCGATCTTGCCGCCCAGGACGTCCACGGCGCTGTCCACGTCCACGAGGCGAGCTACGGCGTCCTCGCCCGAGCGCACGGTCGCTCGATGTCGAGCCGCGGCCGCAATGGTTTCCGCGCCGGCAATCGCGAACCGCGCAGAAACGCCCGACGCCTGGTTGACCGCGTTGGACTCGCGCAGCGCTCGCGTGAAGCGGGCGAGGATCTCCAGGATCACGTCCGGAACCTCGGCCGTCAGATGGGCCTCCTGGCGAATGACCGCGATCTCGTCGCTGAGTTCCAGCGGGTAGTGAGTGCGGATTTCTGCGCCGAAGCGGTCCTTGAGCGGCGTAATGATCCGGCCGCGGTTGGTGTAGTCCTCAGGGTTCGCGGAGGCGACCACGAGCACGTCCAGGGGCAGCCGCAGCACGTAACCGCGGATCTGGATGTCGCGCTCCTCCATGACGTTGAGCAGTGCCACCTGGATGCGTTCGGCCAGATCGGGAAGTTCGTTGAGCGCCACGATGCCCCGGTTGGCGCGGGGGACCAGCCCAAAGTGGATGGTTTCGGGGTCCCCCAGCCGGCGACCTTCGGCCACGCGCATGGGGTCCACGTCGCCAATAAGGTCGGCCACGGAGGTGTCCGGAGTGGACAGCTTTTCCACGTATCGATCCGTGCGGTGCCGCCAGGCGATGGGCAGAGCGTCACCTTCGAGTGCTGCCCGGGCGACGGATTCCGCGGTGATGGGGTCATAGGGGTGCTCATTGAGTTCGGACCCCTCGATCACCGGGCTCCATTCATCCAGCAACCCGGACAGGGTCCGCAACAGACGTGTTTTACCCTGGCCTCGTTCACCCAACAACACGATGTCGTGTCCGGCGATCAAGGCGCGTTCGAGCTGGGGGATGACCGTGCGGTCGAAGCCGTGCAGGCCGGGCCACGGATTATCCCCGGCTGCCAGGGCAGCCAGCAGGTTGTCGCGAATCTCTTCACGCAGGTTTTCTGGACGTGACCGGCTGATCGCAGGTCACCCACGGTACGAATCTCAGGCTGAACGCTCACGCAAGCCACGCTACGCGCGGGGGTGAGCGGCGTCGACCCCTCCAAAGGGTGATGACGCCGCGTGACCCGTGGCTCTCGCAAGAACCGTGACGAGGCAGAACCGTGGGCCTACGCTGGACGGTGTGAGCCCCGAAACCACCACGCTGCTTCTGGTCAGACACGGTCAGACACCCACCACAGGGCAACTTCTGCCCGGCCGAACCCCGGGATTGCACCTGTCCGACGCCGGGCGGGAACAGGCGGCTCGCGTCGCCAAGCGGATGAGCGAATTGCGGCTGACCGCGCTGTACTCGTCTCCGCTCGAGCGCACGCGGGAGACCGCGCAGGCCACCGCGGACGCTACCGGTTTGTCGGTGATCGAGGACCCTGGGCTACTGGAACTAGAGGTCGGTGACTGGACCGGCGAGAAATTGGCAGACCTGGCGCGCTCGCCCGAATGGCAGACCGTGCAGCACGAACCCGCGAGCTTCACGTTCCCGGGTGGCGAGAGTTTCCGGGAGATGCTGGAGCGGATGGTCGACGCGCTGACTCGCATCCGGACCGCTCACCCCGGTGGCACGGTGGTGTGTTTCTCCCATGCGGACCCGATTCGGGCGGTGCTGGCCCACGAGATGGGGACACCGCTGGACAAGTTCCAGCGGCTCAGTGTGGGGCCGTGCTCGGTGTCCGCGATTGCCTATCCGAGCGACCACGACCCCTTGGTGCTCACGGTCAATTCCACACAGGATTCCCTGGCCACGCTCACGGCGCAGTGAGGAACCATGGTGGACGACCAGCGCACGCGTGAACTCCTGGAACTCGGCGAGATTGAGATCCTCGGGCAGCTCGTGGAGAGCAGCAACGAGACCTTTCTGGTCGAACTGACCCACGGGGACTGTCAGTGTTGGGCCATTTACAAACCAGAACTGGGGGAGCGGCCCCTGTACGACTTCGAGCCGGGGCTCTACCGACGGGAGCGCGCAGCGTACCTGCTGAGTGAGGCGCTGGCTGGGGCATCGTGCCGCTGACCATTATTCGGGAGGACGGGCCGTACGGCATCGGGTCCCTGCAGCGGTTCGTGGAGACGGACCTGGAACAGCACTATTTCACTCTCTACACGGATTGCCCGGAGACGCACGAAGACCTCAAACGCATGGCGGTTTTCGACGTGGTCACCAACAACACCGACCGCAAGGCCGGCCACGTTCTACGAGGCCTGGACGGCCGGATCTGGGGCATTGACCACGGCCTGTGCTTCGCCGAGCCGTACAAACTTCGAACGGTTATCTGGGACTTTGCGCGGGAACCCATCGCGGAGTCCTTGCAGGAGGACATCGCGCCGCTCGAACATCAGGTCCCGGCCGGTGTGGCGGACCTGCTGACTGCCGGGGAAGTCCAGGCCATTCAGGAACGCGTGAGAGTCCTGGGGCTCTTGGGCAGGCTCCCGGCGGATCCCACGGGGATGAGGTTCCCGTGGCCGCTGATCTGAACGGGTGTCTATGACGACGCACAAGGGCTCCCCCTAGGTAGCGGGTGACGCGCGTGAGTTAACGCGAAGTTCCCCTCGGGAGGTCTGGTTCCACGAGCCGGGGAGGCCTATTCTGGCGAGCACGCGACACAAAACTGCCGTGACGTTCTGAACTCAGGAGCATCTCATGAGCACCACCCTCGCTACCTACATCGCTCTACCCGGCAACGCCGCCGAGGCCTTTGAACACTGGCACGAAGTCTTTGGCGGAGACCTGGATCTCATGCGCTACGGAGACATGCAGCTGGAGGGGATGCCCTTCGAACCGAACCCTCAACACGTGGCCCACGCGGTCCTGACCACTCCGGGTGGCCGGGTTGCCGGTGGGGACGCCATGGAGGACGGTAATGACTATCCACTGCGCGGAACCGCCTACTCGCTGCTCTACACGGTCGAGACCCCCGACGACGCTCGCGACCTCATCCAGAAGCTGACCAACGGTGGTGGCTCGGTGGGCATGCCTTTCGAAAAGGCGCCATGGGGCGGGTGGTACGGCACGGTCTTCGATCGCTTCGGTGTGATGTGGTCCTTCGATGCACCGGCTGACGAGTGATAGTAAGTACAATGATCGTCCTACGGGTCGGTCGAGTTAACCGACCACGCAGCGAGAAAGGAAGCCATCATGTCTCAACCCATTCCCGACCCCAACCCCATCGACAACCCGGACACCGCCAGTGAACCCCTGCGCGAGGACGAGTTCATCGGCACCACCGGTGATGAGGATTCCGCGTGGGAAGAGGACGATGCCCAGTGGGGGGCCGATGAGGACCCGCTCAAGGACGTGGACGAACTGCAGATAGAGAATCGGATCGACACGGCGGATCAAGAGCTGCCCACCGATCCTGACCTGGACTAGCCTGACACCATGTCGCGATTCAGCCCCTTGGAATGGCCCGTCTTCCGGCAATTCCGCACAGCGGACTCCACCGGCCGTAGTTCTGCCGTGGTGTCTCAGCGCACCCGGGACATCACCTCACGCACCGAAACGGCCGACCGGGTGGTGCAGAGCATCTGCCCGTACTGCGCCGTGGGCTGTGGGCAGAAGGTGTACGTCAAGGACGACAAGGTCATCCAGATCGAGGGCGATCCGGATTCCCCGATCTCCCGTGGTCGTTTGTGCCCCAAGGGGTCTGCGAGCGAACAGCTCGTCAACTCTCCTGGTCGACAGACCCGCGTGCTGTACCGCGCACCCCGCGCCACCGATTGGCAAGAGTTGGACGTCGATACCGCGACGGACATGATCGCCGATCGATTCATCAAGGCCCGACGCCGCGGGTGGCAGGACACGGACGACCAAGGCCGTCCGCTGCGTCGCACCATGGGCATCGCCTCACTGGGCGGTGCGACCCTGGACAACGAAGAGAATTATCTGATCAAGAAGCTCTTCACTGCTGCCGGGGCCGTACAGATCGAGAATCAAGCCCGTATTTGACACTCCTCCACGGTTCCCAGTTTGGGAACCTCATTTGGCCGCGGTGGCGCTACTCAGTCACTGCAGGACATGGCGAACGCCGATTGCATCATCATTCAGGGATCCAACATGGCCGAGTGCCATCCCGTGGGATTCCAATGGGTGACGGAGGCCAAGCGCGCGGCGCCAAGGTCATTCACGTCGATCCGCGTTTCACGCGCACCTCGGCGGTGGCGGACAAACACATTCCGATTCGTACGGGTACCGACATCGTGCTGCTCGGCGCACTCATCAACTATGTGCTGAGCAACGACTTGTGGTTCGACGAGTACGTGCGCGCCTACACCAACGCGGCGAACCTGGTGAACGAGGACTTCCAGGACACCGAAGACCTGGACGGACTGTTCTCCGGGTACAGCGTCAAGGACAACGCGTACGACATGGAGTCGTGGTCCTACCAGACCACCGAACAGCACGATCAGGATTCCGACGACGCCGCGGAGCCTGACGAATCGGCCCTGTCCACTCACTCCGCCTACCACGGCTACGGCACCTCCTGGGACGAGCACCACGGGGAACCCCAGGACCGCTCGGACGAGACCGCACCCGAGGAGCACGAAGAGGGTGACGACGAACGCGAGCAGGCCGGCGGCGACAAGTACGGTAGCGGCGGCGCTCCCGTGGGCCCCGGAGTTCCGCTCCGGGACGACACTCTCCAGGACCCGCAGACCGTGTTCCAGATTCTTAAGCGCCACTACGCCCGGTACACGCCGGACATGGTGCAGGACGCGTGCGGTATCTCGATCGAGGACTTCGAGTACATGGCGCGGGCGATCACCGAGAACTCGGGGCGCGAACGCACACGTGTTTCGCCTACGCGGTGGGGTGGACCCAGCACACGCTGGGCGCGCAGTTCATCCGCACGGCGTCGATCTTGCAACTGCTGCTCGGCAACATGGGTCGCCCCGGCGGCGGCATCATGGCACTGCGAGGCCACGCGAGCATCCAGGGCTCAACGGACATTCCCACGCTGTTCAACCTGCTGCCCGGATACCTGCCCATGCCCTCGGTCCGAACGGAAACGTTCACCGATTATCTGGACACGATTTCCGCGCGTGATCAGAAGGGCTACTGGGCCTACGCAGATGCGTACGCGGTCAGCCTGTTGAAGGCCTGGTGGGGCGACGCCGCTCAGGCCGAGAACAACTGGGCCTACGACTACATCCCCAGGCTCAACGGACCGCACGGCACGTATCAAACACTCATGAACATGCTGGCCGATCAAGTGGAGGGCTACTTCCTGCTCGGTCAGAACCCCGCGGTGGGATCCGCACACGGCCGCTTGCAGCGCATGGGCATGTCTCACCTGAAGTGGCTGGTCGTGCGAGATCTGAACATGATCGAGTCCGCTACATGGTGGAAGGACGGCCCGGAGATCCAGTCGGGTGAGCTGCGCACCGAAGACATTGAAACCGAAGTGTTCTTCATGCCCGCGGCCACCCACGTGGAGAAGTCCGGCACGTTCACCCAGACGCAGCGGTTGCTGCAGTGGCGTCACCAGGCGGTTGCCCCGCCGGGGGACAGCCAGAGCGAACTGGAATTCTTCTACAAGCTGGGACAGCGGATCCGAGAGCGACTGGCTGATTCGGACGATCCGCGCGACCGTCCGCTGCTGGACCTCACGTGGGACTACCCCACGGATGAGCACGGCGATCCGGATGCGGAAGCAGTGCTGGCCGAGATCAATGGACGGCACCTCACCGGCGAGCACGCGGGTCAACCGTTGTCCGCCTACACGGAGATGCGCTCGGACGGCTCAACATCCGGTGGTTGCTGGATCTACACGGGTGTCTACGCGGACGGCATCAACCACGCCTCCGATCGCGTGCCCGGCAGCGAGCAGGACGAGATTGCTTCGCAGTGGGGTTGGGCCTGGCCCGCCAACCGCCGCATCATTTATAACCGTGCCTCCGCGGACCCGCAGGGTAAGCCATGGAGTGAACGGAAGAAGTTGATCTGGTGGGACGAGGACCAGCAGCGCTGGGTCGGTAAGGACAACCCTGATTTCCCGATCGATCGTGCCCCGGGCAGCCGGCCCGGCAAGGATCAGCGAGGCGGTGACGCTCTGGCCGGTGACGACCCGTTCGTCATGCAGGCAGACGGCAAGGGCTGGTTGTTCGCGCCCAAGGGCCTGGTGGACGGTCCGATGCCAGCCCACTACGAGCCACAGGAATCGCCCATTGCCAACCCGCTCTACGCGCAGCAGCAGAACCCCACGCGCATGACGTTCCCGCGCTGGGACAATCTGTTCGCCCAGAGTGCGGGCAAGCCGGGCACGGATGTATACCCCTACGTATTCACCACTTACCGCTTGACGGAGCAGCACACTGCAGGCGGTATGAGCCGCTGGCTGCCGTATCTGTCCGAGCTGCAGCCGGAGATGTTCTGTGAGGTCTCACCCGAGCTTGCGGAGGAAAAGGGGCTGGAGCCGTACGGTTGGGCCACCATCATTTCGCCCCGATCCGCGATCGAGGCCAGAGTTCTGGTTACCGACCGCATGAAACCGTTGACCGTCCGCGGTCACACCGTGCATCAGATCGGCTTGCCCTATCACTGGGGCGTCGGCCAGGACGCGGTGGTCACCGGTGACGCGGCCAACGATCTGCTGGGCATCGCGCTGGATCCGAACGTGCACATTCAGAATGGCAAGGTGGGTTCGTGCGACATCCGGCCAGGTCGTAGGCCGCGCGGCCCTGAGGTTCTGAAGCTGATTGCGGAGTATCAGGAACGCGCGGGGCTCACCCCGGCCACGAGTAACACGATGGTCACCGATCCCGAGCTCGAACTCACCGCCGAACAGATAGAGGACGGTTCCCCATGACCGGAGAAGCATCTGCCAATCCGACAGCGGACGCCCACTACGACCACCCGCATCCGCGCAAGGGGTTCTTCACGGACACCTCCATTTGCATCGGGTGCAAGGCGTGTGAGGTCGCGTGTAAGGAGTGGAACCGCAATCCGGTCGACTCGGACTACGAGTTGCTGGGTTCCTCCTACGACAACACGGGCGCTCTGGGCGCTAACACCTGGCGCACGTGGCCTTCATCGAGCAGGGCGCGGACCAGATCGAACGGGCTCGCGAATCCGGACGCGCGCTGGTCAACCTGGGCATGCCCAAGGTCGGCCCGCCGCAGGGTTCAGTGTCCACTACGACGACTCCGCAGGGCACCATTCCCGTAACGCAGGCCGTCCCAACTGGTTGCGGGTCGGGAGCGTGTGGTTGCGGTGGTCCGTCGGCCACCGAAACACCGGATTCTGTATCCACGGGTACCGATGATGGTGCCACCGGCGCTGCCGTGCACCCGGACACCCCCGATTTCCGTTGGCTCATGTCATCGGACGTGTGCAAGCACTGCACCAACGCCGGCTGCTTGGACGTGTGTCCCACGGGTGCGCTGTTCCGTACCGAGTACGGCACCGTGGTGGTCCAAGATGACATCTGCAACGGTTGCGGCACATGCGTGGCCGGCTGCCCGTTCGGTGTGATCGAACGTCGCAGCGATGGTGTCTTCGAGCCGAAGAACCAGCGCGATTCACCGCCCATGCCGGACACCGTCAAGGTCCCGGAACACGGCGTGGCCCAGAAGTGCACGCTCTGCTACGACCGGATGAAGAACGATCAGACTCCGGCGTGCGCTCAGGCGTGCCCCACCACGTCCATCAAGTACGGCGACCGTGACTCCATGGTCGCGACCGCTCGCGAACGGGTCACGCAGATGCACGAGCAGGGCAAAACCGAGGCCCGGCTCTACGGCGCCAACCCCAAGGACGGCGTGGGCGGCACCGGTTCCGTGTTCCTCCTGCTCGACGAGCCCGAGACCTATGGGCTGCCGCCGGATCCACGAGTTCCCACGGCGGATCTTCCGTACATGTTCAAGCGGGCTGGTATGGCCGTCGCGGGCATGTTGGCCGTTGGCGCCGTCGCCTTTGCGTCGGGTGGTCGCCGATGAGTGTCTCAGAGTTCGACAACTACCGGCCCCCGGAGGAGCCGCGCCGTAAGCGCATGGGCAAGGGGCGCCGTCGTGCGCCCGGGTCAGCCTTTCGCCGCGGAGGCGACGGCTCGCGCGAAATGCCCATGGTGCCGGAGCCGGAGTTCACCTCTTACTATGGGCGACCCATCGTCAAGGCCCCGCCGTGGGAAGCACCGATCGGCGCGTACCTGTTCCTGGGTGGCCTGGCGGGTGGCTCGTCCATCTTGGCCTTCGGCGGTGAGCTCACGACCGGCCGCTTCTGCGACGTAACATGCGATTGTCCGCCATCACCGCCGCAGGTCTGGGCACAGTGCGCTGGTCGCGACCTGGCCGCCCCGAGCGGTTCCTGCACATGATGCGCACCATCAAGCCCACCTCACCTATGAGCCTGGGTTCGTGGTTGCTCGCGTACTACGCCACTCACGCGGGTGTCGCTGCTGCCGCAGAGATGGATCGGGTGACGCATTCGAAGCTGCCGTTGGGGCCGTTGCGTCCTGTCCTGCGATTCGTCGACCGCCCCGCTGCCGCTGGTGCCGCGGTACTGGGCGCGCCGCTGGCTGCCTACACCGCAGTGCTGCTCGGCGACACCGCGGTTCCCACGTGGAACGCGATGCACAAGGATCTTCCGTTCGTGTTCGTGAGCTCGGCTTCCCTGGCCGCCGGCGGACTCGCGATGCTGACCACCCCAGTGCGGGAGACCGCGCCGGCTCGCACTTTCGCGCTCGCGGGCGTGGCTGGCGAACTCGTGGCCATGCACCTCATGAAGGAGCGCATGGATCCCGTGGCAGCCGAACCTCTCGAGCAGGGCCGTCCCGGAACGTGGCTCAAGTGGAGCGAACGTCTGGCTCTCGCCGGCGCCGCGGGCACGATCCTCGGCGGACGACGTCGCTGGGTCGCCGCTCTCTCGGGCGCCGCTTTGGTTGCCTCCTCGGCTCTCACGCGCTTCGGCGTGTTCCAAGCGGGCAAGGACTCCGTGAAGGATCCCAAGTACACCGTGGAACCGCAGCGAAACCGCTTGGCCAAGCGCCGCGCCGCGGGCATCACCGACGACTCGATCACCACGGCCGGCTGACCTCCCTAGCTGGACCGATACATGGACGTGGGCCGACACCGCAGGGTGTCGACCCACGGCTCGTGTGAACTCAGCGTCGGATGGACTGCGGCCGGTGGACCACTGCCATCAGCGGACGCGGACCAGCTCTTCGTCGCGTTCGGGGAGCGCCACGGTTTCGCCGATCACGGGGTAACCGGGCAGCTCACCGATCACGAGCAGTCCGCCTGATGTCTGAGCGTCCGCGAGGAACAGCAAATCCTCTTCGGTGATGCCGGAGTCAGCGGTCAGGTGTGGGCGCACCCAGTCCAGGTTGCGGCGGGTGCCACCGGAGACGAACCCGTCCCGCAGTGCTTCTGCCGCACCGGACACCATGGGGACCGCGCTGCGGTCGATGACCGCGCCCACACCGGAGGCGCGGGCCATCTTGTACAGATGGCCGAGCAGTCCGAAACCGGTGACATCCGTGGCGGCCTTGAGTCCTGCCGCCACGGCGGCTTGGGAAGCATCCCGGTTGAGCTGGGTCATGGTTGCGATGGCCTCATCGAAGACCTCGCCGGTCTGCTTGTGGCGGTTGTTGAGCAGTCCGACGCCAGGGGCTTGGTTAGGGTGATAGCAGCCCTGCCTCCGCGGTGTCGTTGCGCAGCAGCTTGGTGGGGTCCGCAGTGCCGGTCACGGCCATGCCGTACTTGGGTTCGGGGTCATCGATGGAATGGCCGCCGATCACCGGGCAACCCGCCTCCGAGGCAATATCCAGTCCGCCCTGCAACACCTCGGACATCAGATCCATGGGGAGCAGGTCGCGGGGCCAGCCGACCAGATTAATCGCGACCACCGGGTGACCGCCCATCGCGTAGACGTCGGAGAGCGCGTTGGCGGCAGCGATGCGCCCCCAGTCGTAGGCGTTGTCCACCACGGGGGTGAAGAAATCCGCCGTGGACAGCACAGCGAGGTCATCGCGGACCAGGACCGCAGCGGCGTCGTCGCCGTCGTCCAGGCCCACCAAAACGTTGGGTGCAGTTTGGCCGGTGAGGCCGCGCACTGCCTCCTCGAGTTCTCCCGGCGGGATCTTGCACGCGCAACCGCCGCCGTGGGCGTACCCGGTGAGTCGAAGGTCAGTGGACGAGGACTGTGAAGAGGCCATGTGATCAGTGTAGGAGCCGGGCCCAGCGGGAATGGTTCTCGCCCGCGCACCATTCCGTGACGGGTTCTGACTGATTTTCGGGGCCTACTCAGCAGTACGGCGTGATGAAATGGCTGGCTGCCGGTGCAACTGGTCTGCATCCTTTCCGGTGGTACGTTCGACACGGAGGCGTCTGTGTCCTGGTGGGCACCCCGGTCTTCAAAACCGGTGAAACCGAGCATCTCGGTTTGGCGGGTTCGATTCCCGTCCGCTTCCGCCAACTTTGGCCGCCGCTCCTCGGCCTGTCCTGGGGCGGTGGCCGCACACCCAGGCCCCGAAACGCACAAGGAGTCACAGTGACCGGTGCAGACCCCCGTTCACGGATTCCCCGCACGGACCAGCTCCTGGCGCTACCGGAGGTGCAGGACGCTCGCAACAGGCTGAGTGATCAGGTGATTCGCGCTGTCGTTACGCGGGCGCAGGATCGGGCCCGCCGGTCGGAGATAGCACCGGAAGACGTGCAGGACACGGTGATCACGGACCTTGCCGAACGACGAGCCACCTCCCTGACTCCCGTGCTGAACGCGACCGGCGTGGTCATCCACACAAACCTCGGTAGGGCACCGCTGTCACCGGCAGCCCGAGAGGCCTTGCTGACCGCGAGCGGTTACGTGGACGTCGAGCTTGATTTGGTCACGGGGCAACGGTCCAAACGAGGGGTGGCGACACGCGAGGCACTTCTTGCGGTGTGCCCGGCGGCCGAGGACGCCCTGGTCGTCAACAACGGTGCGGCCGCCCTCGTCCTGGCCACGACCGCCCTGGCCGCAGACCGCGAGATCATCGTGAGCCGCGGGGAACTCGTGGAGATCGGTGCGGGTTTCCGATTGCCGGATCTCATGGAATCCACGGGCGCCGCCTGCGGGAGGTCGGCACCACCAATCGCACTCATCTGGCCGACTACGCGGACGCAGTGAGTCCCCAGACCGCCGCGCTGCTGAAAGTCCATCCCAGTAACTTCAGGGTCAGCGGCTTCACCTCGGACGTCCCGCTGCGAGAGTTGCGCGCGCTCGCGGACGAGCACGGCCTGCCCCTGATCATGGACGTGGGCAGCGGACTGCTCACGCCGGACCCGATCCTTCCCGATGAACCCAGCCTGTCCGAGGCACTCGAGGCCGGCGCGGATGTCGTCATCGCCAGCGGAGACAAACTGCTCGGCGGCACCCAGGCGGGACTTCTGCTGGGCCGCGCGGAGACGATCCAGAAGCTCGCCAAGCACCCGCTGGCACGTGCTGTTCGTGCCGACAAACTGACCCTGGCCGCGCTCGAAGCAACGTTGGTCTCCGGCAATACTCCGGTGCAGCAAGCACTCCACGCGGATCCCGAACGGTTGCGTGTGCGTGCCGAGCGGCTCGGCGACGACCTCGGCATGCCCGTGGTTCCCCACGACGGTCGCGTTGGCGGTGGCGGAGCACCCGGCGTGCCGCTACCGGGGTGGGCCGTGCGCCTACCGGAGCGAGCGGCATCGGCATTGCGACTGGGCGAACCTGCAGTACTGCCGCGCGTGCACGACGGCGCGTGCCTGATCGACCTGCGCTGCATTCCCGAGGACGACGACGCTCGGGTCACCGCCGCGGCACGCGCCGCGTTGGGAGCCCTGGACTGATGTATGTCGTGGCAACCGCAGGCACGTGGACCACGGAAAATCGACGCTGGTGCGCGCCCTGACCGGCATGGAACCGGACCGCTGGGCCGAAGAGAAACGACGCGGACTCACCATCGACCTGGGCTTCGCGTGGGCGGATCTGCGTCCGGGAAGAACGTGGCGTTCGTGGATGTGCCCGGGCACGAACGATTCCTCGGCAACATGCTGGCGGGTCTTGGACCGGCACCCGTCGTGTGTTTCGTGGTGGCCGCCGACGAGGGGTGGCAGGCCCAATCCAGCGACCATCGGGACGCGTTGGCCGCACTCGGTATTGAGCGCGGCCTGATCGTGCTGACGAAAACGGATCGAGCACCGGAACGAGTCGAAGCGGTGACGGAGCAGGTCCGGGGCGAACTCGCCGGAACCGGTCTGCGTGATGCGCCAGTGGTGGCCGTGTCTGCCCAGGACGAAACGGGGCTGGACGAGTTCCGTGTGGCGTTGAACGGAGTGCTGGACGGGCTACCCCTGCCGGATCCCGCCGAGCGGCTGCGATTGTGGGTGGACCGGGCGTTCTCGGTGTCCGGAGCCGGAACCGTGGTCACGGGGACACTGACCGGCGGAACGGTTCGCGTGGGCGACCGACTCACGTTGCTCGGTCAGGGCGGAGAACGGTCCGTGACCGTGCGGTCGCTGCAGAGCCATAACTCTTCGGTCGAGAGCATCGGCCCAACCCATCGTGTCGCCGTGAACCTGCGCGGCATCTCGGCGGAGGACATTCATCGCGGTGATGCGCTGCTGGCCACGGATCAGTGGCCCACCACGGACGAACTGGATGTCCGCCGGATCTCCGGGATCGCCTTCGAGGACGCCCCTGCGGAGATCATGGTTCACGCGGGTTCCGCCCCGGTACCCGCGCGCTTGCGACCCTTCGACGACGATCACGCGCGCGTGCACCTGTCCCGGGAGTTGGCCCTGATCCCGGGGGACCGGCTGGTCATGCGCTATCCCGAGGCACGTGTGCTGTTGGGCGGTGCGCGGGTTTTGGACGTGGACCCGGCCGAACTCACCCGGCGTGGTGACAGCGCCCGCCAGGCCGCATGGCTGGCCGAACTCCCGGACACGGGGGATGCTGTCGCAGAGACGAAGCGTCGCGGTGCCGTCCGCGTGGCATGGCTACACACGCTGGGCCTGGTGGATTCGGACAGTGTTGAGCCTCCCGCAGACGCGAACATTCTGCGAGCCGGTCACTGGTGGCTTCATCGACCGTGTTGACTTCATGGGCCGATCGGCTGAGGACTGCAGTTGAAGGGTTGCACGATCGTGATGCGTTGAGTCCGGGTCTGACCCGGGGCGCCGCGATCGGAGAGCTCTCGCTGCCCGGACCGGAGCTGTTGAGCGCGGTCATCAAACAGGCACAGCTCGAGGAACGAGATGGCTTCATCACCGTGCCCGGCCGCGCTGCCGGGCTGGGCGTCGCCGAAAAGTCGCTCACCACGGTTGAGGCGCAACTGGCAAAGAATCCCTTCGCAGCCCCCGAAGCCTATGAATTGGACGATCTCCGGCTGGGTCCGCGCGAGCTGGCCGCGGCAGAACGGGCGGGACGGCTGCTGAGGCTGGAGGGCGGCGTCGTCGTGCTGCCGAATGCTCCGGCACTGGCCATGCGCGAGCTGGCGCGCCTGGAACAGCCCTTCACCACGAGCCAGGCGCGGCAGGCGTGGGGGACCACCCGGCGCGTGGCCATCCCGTTGCTCGAACACCTGGATGCGCGCGGCTGGACGCGGCGCTGGACGGGACCAAGCGCGAGATCGTGCGCTGAGGCCGCGCGTTGGGGCTGAACCCCGCGCCCCAGTAGATTAGGTCGGGTGACTGATACGAGCTCAACCACTGTTCATTCCGTTGAAACCGGCGACGGCGATCACCGCGTCGTCTTTCTCCATGGCCTGTTCGGCCGGGGCAAGAACTTCAGCATGATCGCCAAGGGGCTACAGCCCGAGTTCCGCAGCTTGCTGGTGGACCTGCCCAATCACGGACAGTCGGACTGGACCGAGGAGCTCGACTACCTGCAGCTCGCGGATCAGGTGGCCGAGCATCTGAAGAGGGGGTTCGCCGCGGACGGCCCCGTGGACGTGGTCGGTCACTCCATGGGCGGCAAGGTGGCCATGGTGCTCGCCCTGCGCCACCCGGAGTTGGTCCGCAAACTCGTGATCATCGACATTTCACCCGTGGGGTCGGGGTCGAGTCGCAGCGAATTCCACCATCTCCTGGACGCGCTCGCCGCGGTGGATATCGACTCCGCCGAGCGCCGCTCCGACGTGGACGCAGCCCTTAAGGAGCCCATCCCGGAGGCGGGGGTGCGCGGTTTCCTGCTGCAGAACCTCAAGAATGACGGCGATGGCCTGCGTTGGCAGCCCAATCTCACCCTGCTGCGTTCCGAGCTCGAGACCATCATGGGTTTCCCGGACATCGAGACCGAACTCGACAAAGCCCAGTTCCCCGGCCGGTGCTGTGGATCGCCGGCGAGAAGTCCAACTACGTCAAGGATGAGGACGAGCCTGTCATGCGCTCGCTCTTTCCCAGCACCATTCGCTTGAAGGTGCGCGGAGCAAGCCACTGGGTGCATTCGGACCGCCCACAGGAAGTCATCAACGCGCTGCGGACGTTCCTGTTGTCCGAGCGGGAGTGAAGCTGAGGGTCTCGGTAGGGCATCAGGCCGCTGCGTGATTCCCGGTTGAGGGCATCGGCGCACGTCACGCGGGTCTGTTAATCAGTTGTCTTATGGTTTCTTCGCTACGGTGGCCGGACGCTACCTGAGGAGAGTCATGAGGGCAGACCTGACCCGCCGAATATTCGTCACAGCCGCCGAAATCTTTTGTGTCGTGGGCACACTCGTGGGAACGGGGGTGATCGGCACCCGGGTTGCGGAGTCCTCCGGTGGTGCGCTCTCCGCCGACGCGACTCTTATCGCCCCGCTCGGAACGGCGTTCTCCATCTGGTCCGTGATCTACCTCGGACTCTTCGCCTACACCATCTGGCAGTGGCTCCCGCGCGTTGCGTCCACGTCGCGTGAGCGCCGGATCGGATGGCTCGCAGGCATCACCATGATCCTCAACGCCGTGTGGCTATTGGTCACCCAGGTCGGCTGGATCTGGGTCAGTGTCCTGGTCATCCTGGCGCTCGCGGTAACCCTGGGCATTCTGGTCAAGCGCTTGCGCGAAAACCCGGGGACGACGCCGCTCGGCAAGCTCATCGTGGACGGCACCTTTGGTCTGTACCTGGGTTGGGTCACGGCGGCCACGTGCGCCAATATTGCCGCGGCAGGATCCGCGACGGGATGGGGCTCCGGTGGGTCCACGGACGAGTGGATCGCCGTGACCGTGATGACCGTGGCCGTGGTGCTGTCGGCGGTCTATGTCGCTGTGCTGGGTCCCCGGTTCGCGGTGGCCGCCGGTATCGCCTGGGCCCTTGCCTGGATCAGCGTTGGCCGACTTACGGACGAACCCGCCTCGCAGCTCGTGGGCATTGCAGCGGCCGTTCTTTCCGCTGCGGTGCTGATCATCTGGGCGGTGGGCCGTGTACGGCTCAATAAATCTGCTCCTGCGAAGCGCGGTCCGGAACGGGAACCCGCCTACTCCTGAGGCTCGGAAGAGCGAGACTGCTGGGCACGCGGGTCGCGAGCCGAAGCTTGTGCATCTGCCGCGGCCTGCGCCTCCGCCTGTCTCTGGGCGTATTGTTCACGGACCTCCGGAGGACCGTACTGGCCGTGAGCCAGCCCCAGCAGAGTCACGAGTTCCTGGGGCCCGTTACCGATGGTGGCGGGGAGTGCAATCATGCCCTCGCCCATCATCCGCTCGTTGGCCTTGGCCAAGCGGCGGGTGTTGCCCGTCAGGCGAGATTCGTAGCGCTCGTATCCGGCGGGAGTCAGCTTCATGGCGACCATGGTCGATCGGCTCACGCGGGCCAGCCCCATGCCTTCGACCTCATCCCATGCGATCTCGAGCTCAGGTCGGTGCCCACCGAGTGCGGCTTGCCGTAGCGGAACCCTCTCTTGTCCAGAACGAGCTGCCGCTTCTGCACGATCTGGGAAAGCAATGACGGAATGCCGAAAACACCGAAGAACACGAATGCCACCAGCCCGATCCAGAACGAGCCGGACATGAACATGCCCCCAACCGTTGGGGCCTGCCCGTAAGCGGCGAGCATCATGCCCAGTCCGAAGATCGTGAAGACCAAGGTCAGCAAGAAGAGGAAAATCAACTTGCCGCGGCTTGTCGATAATTCCACCGTGCCGGTGTTCTTCAGAGTGTCGAATTGTCCTAGGACGCGTTGATCGTTCATGGGTACCCTCTCCCTGGGTGTGATGGGGGTCATGCGCTCAGCCACTACTCAGGTTATCGATCGGTGGGGTCAAAGTCCGGAATCGCGTACCGTCGGTGTGGTGATCAATCGCTCGACTCGTTCTCATTCGCCGACGGCGCGGGTCCTCGGCTGCCGGTGTCGCCTTGGTCGTTGCGGCGGCGCTGGTGACCCAGACCGGCGCGGCCGTCGCGTATCAGATCTTCGATCGCGTGGGGGCGCAGGGTGCGGTCTTCCTCCGACTGATCATTTCGTCCGTGCTTCTCTGGATCGTGTTCCGCCCCTCGGTCCGGTCGATCACCCTCAAGAACCTGCCGGTGATCCTTGGCTTCGGGGTGAGTCTCGGTGCCATGAATATGTTCATCTATCAGGCGATTGCCCGCTTGCCGCTCGGTGTTGCGGTGACCATTGAACTGCTCGGACCCCTGGTCCTGTCGGTGGTGCTCTCCCGCAAGATGAGCGGCCTCCTGTGGGCCGGACTGGCGCTCGTCGGAGTGCTCATGCTCAGCGGCGTAGGCCCGAACACGGAGGGGCTGGATCCAGTGGGTGTGGCCTTCGCCCTGGCTGCGGCAGCCATGTGGGCGTTGTACATCCTCATGTCCCGCCAGGCCGGACGGGAATTCCCGGGGACACAAGGACTCGCGCTCGCCATGGTGGTGGGCGCGCTCCTGGCCGCGCCGTTCGGGGTGGCCAGCGGCGGCGTCGAACTTCTGGACCCGTGGGTTCTGCTGATCGGCGCGCTGATCGCGGTGATGTCCTCGGCGGTGCCCTACGCGCTGGAACTCGCGTCGCTGCGGCTCCTCGCCGCGGAAACGTTCGCGATTCTGGTGAGTCTCGCACCGGCGATTGCCGCACTCGTGGGGTGGGTCATGCTGGGGCAGGCTCTCGACGTACCGGAAATTGTGGGCATCGGGCTTGTGATTCTGGCGAGCGCCGCCGCGGTCAGATCAGCTCAGCGGTCGCAGCGGCGGTAGCGCCCGGCCAGTTGACGAATTTCCGGAGGAGCGTCGGGTCCAAATACTCCGTCGGGTCGTCGCCGCGGGGTACTTCTTGGAGAAGTTGATCCGCGACCATGCGCCAACGCCGTTGAATCAAACCTGCCGCTACCACGTGGAGGCCCGCGAACAGGATTCCCGCACCCAGGGCAGCTATCCAGAGCCAGGCGACGTCGGGAGGGGTATCGCCCGCGCGTAGTCCGTAGCGCGCATAATCCCGGAGGAAGAAGCCCGTGACGAAAACGGTGAGCAAAGCCGCCAGAGCGACCCGCCAACTGATTCTCCGCAGTGTCACGAGAACTCTCGGGATGTCCGGCTCGCGATAGGGGAGAAGGAGTCCAAGACTGGTGATCTTCTGTTCCAAATAGGACGGCGTACGAGATGCGGCGAACTTACCCTTCAACCAACCCATGAGCACCATGCTGCCATGGGGCGTAGTCGACCGGCGATAGCCTGATTCCATGGGATTTTCACGTGCAGAACTTGAGACGTTCCGTGATCGCACGGTGCCGGACCTGCTACCCGATCCGCTGAATCTCCTGTTCGTGGGCATCAATCCCAGTTTGTGGACGGCGGCTACGGGCGCTCACTTCGCGCGGCCCGGCAACCGGTTCTATCCGGCCCTGTACCGAGCGGGCATCACCGACACTCTCATTGATGCGAGGGGCGGCTACACGGAATCAGATCTGGCTGAACTGACAAGCAAAGGCATTGGTAACAGCAACATCTGCCCCCGGGCCACCGCTCGGGCAGATGAGCTGTCCCGAGCAGAATTGTTGGCCGGGGCAGATCGACTGAATCGACTCGTGACCGAGCGGCGACCACGGGTCGTTGCCGTTCTGGGGATCACGGCGTACCGCTCCGCGTTCAAGCTCCCGAAAGCCCAGCTCGGTCAGCAGGACTCCCCGTGGCCCGGTGTGCAGTTGTGGGTCGCTCCCAACCCCAGCGGACTCAATGCCCACGCAAGTGTCGATGACCTGGCGGCCGCCTATCGGGAGATCGCGGAAGCGGCAGGAATTGTTGTCAAACACCCTTGACGTCAGGTGGTAAAGCTTGCTTGACTCAGTCAAGTGCACTTTACATAGTTGAAAGGGTTGCAGAGACCCGGATCATGGGAGTCATCATGGCAACAACAACTCGCACCTCGGGAAAGGCCCCGCTCTCGGCCTATGTGCTGAGCGTTCTTACGGCCCTTGTGCTCGCCTCCATCGTGGGGGCCATTGCGTCGTTGTTCTACGACGAGAACAGATTGCTCGGATTCGTGATCTTTGCGGCCTGTACCGCGGGAACGTTCTTCGCCTTGGGCTGGGTGTTGTTCGTCTCCAAGTACACGGTGGAGCCGGATGAGCACGCGGAGGACAACATCGAACACCGGTGGTATGACAAGGCCACCTCGGGGGCATTCCACGACATCATCACCACGGCGGGTATTGCGCTGTTCATCCTGGCGATCACCCGGCTTGAAGTCAGCGGGTTGGTTGTTCTGACCCTGATCCTGGTGTTGGCGGTGGTCAGTTTCGCGGTTCGTTTCTGGGTGGCCAGAAGGCGGGACTCCTAGTGGAGAACATCATTGCCGAACAACGCGGGGAGCGGTCCTGGTCGCAGGCCCACTTGGCCGCGTTGTTGGGGGTGTCCCGGCAGACCGTGATCTCCATCGAGCGAGGCCGTTTCGACCCGAGCCTCCCGCTGGCGTTCCGAATCGCTGAGGTGTTCGGCTGTCGGATCGAGGACTTGTTCACACCTCAGGCCACACCTGTCTCTGATCCCGAAAAGAGCTGACCGGGAGCCGCTCCGGGGCGACTGGGCGAGCGTACGCTTGACGGTACAGGGCGGCGAAGATCGTCCACGATGAACACTCGGTCACACCGCCAGCATGTCTAGTGCTAGAGGGGTGCCGTCATGAGCACACTCATCATCATCCTGCTCGTTCTTCTGGTGGTGGTGGCCTTGCTCGCCATCATGTCGATACGAGTCATCAAGCAGTACGAGAAAGGTGTCATCCTCCGCTTCGGACGACTGAACGGCGTGCGGGAGCCGGGGATTCGGCTCATCGTCCCCGCAGTCGACGTGCTCCACAGAGTGTCCACGCGCATCGTGACCATGCCGATCCAGTCCCAGGGGATCATCACCCGGGACAACGTGAGCGTGGATGTCTCGGCGGTGGCGTATTTCCGGGTCGTTGAACCGGTCAAATCCGTGATCGCCATTGAGAACATCGGTGCGGCCATCAATCAGATCGCCCAAACAACCCTGCGCAAGGTGGTTGGCCAGCATTCGCTGGATGACATCTTGTCCGAGACCGATCAGATCAATTTGGGCATCAAGATCATCCTCGATCGCGCAACCGTCGAATGGGGAGTCGAAGTGGCCCTGGTCGAACTCAAGGACATCCAACTGCCCGAGAGCATGAAGCGCGCCATGGCCCGTCAGGCAGAGGCGGAACGGGAGAAGAGGTCCAAGATCATCAACGCCGAAGGCGAGGCAAGGGCCGCGGCCGCTTTGGGCGAGGCCTCGGACGTCATGATGGCTCACCCATTGGCCCTGCAATTGCGCAACTTGCAGACCTTGGTGGAGCTTGGCGTGGACAAGAACTCCACGGTGGTGTTCCCCGCGCCGCTCATGAGCACGACCAACGAGTTGACCGAATTCTTGGAGCGTGAGGGCCACGCGGCGGAGCGGTATCCGACACAACCCCCACTACCCGGGCCCAGTCACGACGGAGCGGGGCCCAAGTTGGTGTTGTCCTAAGCAGAAGTTGTCCATCGCAAAGACAAGCACCGGTCAACCGACTCAGTCGATGACCCGGAACCCGATCTCGGGCAGGCTGTCCACCGAACCGCCCCGGGCGAATTCCGCCCACTGGGTTCGCAACAGCCGCCCGCGTTCGTGCATGTCGTTGAGGCTCAGCCCCAGGCACTGGCGCGCCTCCCACGCGCTTGACGGAAAGAGCAACGGCAGCTCGGCAATGTGGGCCGCATTCAACGGGTGCTCCTCGTTGCCGTACGACAACACGTAGCCCGTCACCTTGCCACCGGCTGCCGCGTGCCTCGAGGCGAAGGCCTTCGCTCCGGTTCCGTAGATCCGCTTGGTCAGCGGCTTGACCACCAACTGTTCCAGGGCAGGGTCACGTTTCGGTTTCTCGAGCCGCTTGAGGAGCATCGGGACGGCGGCCGCAAACAGGCGACCTCGCGGGTTGTGTATCCCACGAGCACGTCCACCTTAGGTGCCACCTCGCGCCAGGCCGCATCCAGATCTTTCTCGGCAGGCAGTGGCGCGTGGCCGTACTGCACGCCGAAGGGCATCTGCCCCTTCAGGCCGAAGCGCGACGCCGCCTTCTCCACCGTCGACTGCGCGGCCGTCACGTCCTCCCAATGCGCGTCGGGCGCCAGCCCGCTCGCGGTGCGGGACATCACCTTGTTCATCTTGCTGCGGCTCTTCATGAGACCGAACGGTGCGCTCTGCACGATCGCACGGCGGAACAGGCCCCGGGTGCCCTCGGCAATCATGAGGTGGGCGGCGGCGTCGCCCCCGGCGGATTGACCGAAAATCGTGACGTTCGCGGCGTCGCCCCCGAAGGCCGCAATATTGCGATGCACCCAGCGCAGCGCTTCGATCTGATCGAGCAAACCCAGGTTGGCGGGGCTCGTCTTCCCGTCGCCCAGGTAGCCGAACAGGCCCAGGCGGTAGTCACGTTGACGACCACCACGTTCTGCTCGGCAACCAACGTGCTGGGGTCGTAGAACGGTGCGTCACCTGCGCCGGACACGTACGAACCGCCGTGGATCCAGACCATGACGGGAAGCTTGGCGTCCGGTTCGGCGTCCGCGGGCACGGTGATCGACAACCGCATACAGTCCTCGTCCACGGGGAGCTTGCCGATGCTACTGCCCACCGCGTTGTCCAGTAGCGGCACGGCGCCTGGGGGCAGGCCGGGGACCACGACGTCGCCTG